>NZ_JAOQKB010000002.1:156382-413985 GCF_025567215.1 Huintestinicola butyrica | reverse complement strand
AAGAATTATACGGTGACAGTGGATATATCGGTGCAGAAAAGCGAGAAAATGCAGTTGTTAAAAATAAAAATGGTCGAAAAATCAAATACAAGATAAACAGAAAACCATCATCAATGAAAAAGCTTTCCAAAAGCGGACAGTATGCGGCAAAGAAATCAGAGCATAAAAAATCATCGGTCAGAGCAAAGGTCGAACACGTTTTTGCAGTCGTTAAACGGCTGTTCGGGTATCGTAAAACACGATACCGGGGTCTGCGAAAACAGACCGCCAAACTGAATATTATGTTTGCCCTGGCAAACCTTTATCTGGCTGACAGAAAATCTCTGACGGCTTGATAAAGTGCGCCTGCAAGCAGATTTACAGAGGCAATATGCCCGTTACAGAGCTTTATGCGTTTAACTTGATTTGTGAGAATTTATTGGCGGCATTGTACGGTGTTGCCTAAAATATATTGACTTTGAATATGAAAGATGTGTGTCAAATGAAAAAGGATACAGCCTTAGATGCGTCACTTAAGCAATGTAAGAAATATGCAAAGCGAGGAAAATCAATATCAAACTCCTGCATTTCACTAATGCGTCAGACTACAAGCAACATTCTTGAACAACTTAATGAAACTATTTCATTATTTGAAAATAATAACATTCAAGATGATAGTGCTAAAAATCTTTTGCTTGAACAGTTAAATAACACAAAAAACGAGTTGTCTATATTACCTGATAAAATTACCGATGGCATCAATCTAATATCAAACAGAACGATTAATATTACATTGTTTGGAAGGACAATGGCAGGAAAATCAACATTGATGGAGATATTGATTCACGGTAATGGCGATTCTATTGGAAAAGGTGCTCAACGAACTACTCTGGATGTGAGAGAGTATAAATACCGAGGGATGACTGTCACAGATGTTCCCGGAATTGCGGCATTTGGTGGAGAAGATGATACTCAAACTGCTTTTGAAGCAGCTAAAAAAGCCGATATGGTTTTATTTTTGATAACTGATGATGCACCACAGCCGAGTGAGGCTGAGTGCCTAAAAAATATCCTTAGCTTAGGAAAACCTGTTATTTGCCTAATAAATGTTAGAGCCAATATTGATAAAAGAACAAGTATGAAGTTATTTGAGCGTGACCTCAGGAAGAAAACTACCGATGAACGCCTTAATGCTCTGAAAACACAATTCCTTGAATTTGGCAAGCATTTTGGGCAGTCTTGGGATACACTCAAATTTGAATTTGTACACCTGAAATCTGCTTTTCTGTCACAGAAGGAAGAGTGGAGCGAGTATAGTGAAAAACTATATGAATTAAGCCGCTTTGAAAAAGTTGAAGCTATGATTGCTCAAGAAGTCATTAAAAATGGCTGCTACTACAAGTTAAAATCTTATATTGATGCTGTAGTAGTTCCTCTTACAGAAATAGCAGATACATTGGTAGAGCAAGGCGTTCAGAATATCGAACAAAAAAATACAGTTTCTGATAAAAATAAAAAATTAACCAAATGGCTTGATACTTTTAAAACCAAAGGAAATAATACCATAAAGTCAAAACTCGATCTCTTAAAAGCTGAAATAAAACGTTCCGTCCCATCGTTTTCCGAAACACACTACAACGATAAAAAAGCCGGTGAAGAATGGAACAAGGAAATCAATAAGTTTCATATAGAAGAACGATGCGGCGAAATATTGGACAGCCTTGCCAAAGAATGTGAAGAGAAGCTCAACGACATATACAGAGAAATAACAGCCGAACTTAAATTTGCCGACAGAGATTTTTCCGAAAGTAAAATATCAATGCCTTCAATTGTTGATGGCAAACGTATATGGAGTTGGGGTGTTACTATTATTTCGGGTGGACTTTACATAGCTGCTTTATTTGGTGTTCCTATTGTAGGTTGGGTTGCTTTAGGGGTCAATGTATTTAGCTTATTATTTAAGAGCAAATTATTTAAGAGCAAAGAAAAGAAAATTGCGGAGGCAAGAAAAAAACTTGAAAGTCAAATCAATTCCAGCCTCGACAAGCAGTTTGAGGAAATAAATAAAAAGCTTAAAAAAATATTTTCTGATGAACTTATTAAAAAGCAAGTTGAGCCAACATTCTCGCTTCTTAATAATATCACCGCATCTTTGAGTTCTCTTGCAGATGTTCAGAAACAGTTTTCAAATTCATTGTATGACAAGCAGGAAGAGATCAACAAAACTATGATGGCAGAAGCAATTCACTATATTGGTATTGATGTGTCGGATATGCCTATTCATCGAATTGCGAGAATTGCAGGCACATGTATTGCTTTATCGTTTTATGATAGCGTTAGTGAAGAAAGGATTGATGAACTGTCAACTGTCATAAATGAAACTATATACGTAATAAACGATAAAGATAATATACGACAGCTTATTGCTGATACAGCCGGTATAAGAGCATCAGATGTTCAGATTATAAACGGTGCAGATTCTAAGGCACTTGCAGCAAGAATAGGAAGTAATGCCAATAACAATGCAATTAGTGTCAATAGGATTAAATTGGCACAACAGATTTCAAGATTGTATATTATGAAATAGGAGGATGTTGTATGAGTAATTCAAACACAATCATACTTGGCGAATGGTCTTCAAGAAGCGAAAAGCTTCTTGAACAAGCAAAAAATATTTATACCGAATTGGGTATTCCTGTAAACAAACTTCCTGATAAAGTTTTTTCCGGTGACAAGCCCATAAGCCTTGTATTTGCAGGACAGTATAGTGCAGGAAAATCAACAATTCTGAAAGCACTTACAGGCATCAAGACCATTGAAACAGGTGATGGTATTGTAACACAGGAGGCTCACTCCTATGAATGGAACGGTATGGAGGTTGTAGATACTCCCGGTATAGGAACGCAAGTTCACCCTGAACACGATGCAATATCATTCAAAGCTATTGCGGAAGCAGATTTGCTGGTTTATATTGTTACTCACAATCTATTTGATGATTTAATCGGTGAGGATTTCAGAAAATTGATTATTGCTAACGATAAAGCAAAGGAAACCATTTTAATTGTAAATAAAATGGCTGATGTGGGAAATACCGAAGAAAATCGTATTGTCAAAGCAAATGACTTAAAAAAAGTTACTGATCCCTACTCTCCTGAGGAGTTGCGAACCTGCTTTGTAGATGTAGAATCATATCTTGATAGTGAAAGCGAAGAAGATGAAGAAATAGCCGATGAACTTCGTGAAAGAAGCAATTATTCAGCTCTTATATCAACAATAAATGGTTTCGTAGAAGATAAGGCATTGTCTGTTCGACTTACCACACCGTTATATAGGATCATTGACTCAATACAGGAAGAAATTGTACAGTTTTTGCCATCAACAGGAGATAGTGATATTGATGATTTTGAAGAAACTCAGTTAAGACAAAAAAGCATCTTTACAAAAGCAATGCGATCTATCGAAGAAGGTATAAAAGAAAAGTATAGGTTTGCCGCTTCAGAGATAAGAGAATTGGGGCGCAGTTTAGCTAATGATATAGACACATTCTCAACTCAATCTGAAGCAGATGATGCCGTGAAATCAGCGGAGCAAAAGGTGAATACAATTTCTGAAAAATGCTCTAAGGATGTTGAAACAGTAATTGAGGATAGTCTTTCTGAATATGAAGGAGAAATGGATGAGTTCTATAACGATACATACACCCAAAAAGTTTATGAAAGAATAGAAAAGAAAAACTATCGTGATATGCCTTTTCTAAAAAAAATCGTTGACCAAGAGCTTCTTCAGAGAGGTGGAGCTACTATTGTTAAAAACGCTGGCGGAACAAGTGTTGGATTAAAAGGACTCGGAGGATTAAAAGGTACAAACGTTCATCAATTAGTTCTCGATGTAGGTCATTTCTTTGGTCATTCTTTCAAACCGTGGGAAGCTATCAAAATTACTAAAGGAATAAATATAGCAGGCAAAGTGCTTGGCGTTGTAGGAACCATATTATCCATTGGTATGCAGGCAAAAGAAGATTATGATGCCGAACAGCGTGTGAAAGAACAACGAGATGCAAGAGAACAAATTAGAGCTGCATATAATATGGCTGCCGAAAGCCTTGAAAGTCACTTCGAAACTACTCTTAAAAAGTTCCTAAAAGAGAAAATGCAGCCAAGGCTGAATGAGATAAACGAAAATATCAGTGAAATTCAACAATTGCGTGCCAGCAAGTCGGAAAAATGTAATAATCTTCTGGCGTTGGATACAGAATGCAGAAAACTTATCAGCGACATTCATGCAGAAATTGAGGAATAAACGAATATGCGGAAAGATGTTTTTCGGCTCTTACAAAACTAATGAAATAACAAATATGGTTGTTTCTGCAACCGGTCATAAAGCTCAACAAAACATCGAAACTGGCAGTAAGGATAAACAAGCTCACCCCCACGATACGGAGTATCAGTACATCGTCCGTGCTTATGTTGACGGAAAGTGGACTACGATGACAAAATCTGATATTGTGACGATCAATACAAATGCAGAATAATTCTCCATAAACCAAAGCAAGGCGTACATCATACCGAAATCGGTAGGGTGTACGCCTTGCTTTTTATGTGTTCTGTCCGACCTTAGCTTTAAGCTGCTTAGCCAAATCCTGCAAATCCTGACAAGCATCAAAGCACATCCGATTATATCGGTCAATATCATCGGAGCTGCTTTTTACAGTCAGTCCACGCTTGACAGCCCGTATCTTTTCCCTATGCCCGTCAAAAGCCTTATTGTATTTTTCAAGCAGCTCGGGAGAATCGGAGAGCTTCTTGCGGTAGCTTCTGCACTTGTTGTCAAAATTGAGATATGCTTCCTTTATCGGGCCTTTCATAGCACGCTTTTTGTAATCATCATTAGCTTTGCGTAAACGTTCTTTCTTGCAGGTTGAACGTCCGCAGGTCAGAGAAGCATTTGCACGATTGATTATCATAAGCTGACCGCAGTTTCCGCAGTTGGTAACTATTCGTCCTGCATCGGACATAATATCAACATAGGTATCAAGCAAAGTGATGAATGAATCATTTGCCACCCTTGGAAATTTTCCTGTACTCACTCGGTGTGATCCCTGTTCTTTTTTTGAATATCTTCATAAAGCATATCTCATTTCCGTATCCGCAGAGGTCGGATATTTCCTTAACGGTCATATCGGTGGTCGAAAGATAATATTGTCCTGTCTTGACCTTTGCGGATAAAATATCTTCATAGCAGCTTATCCCGAATTTCCGTTTGTATATTGCCTGAAGATATGACGGACTCAGATTCATTTTTTCAGCAAGCTGATATATATTGCTGTAGCTCCTTGCATTGCTGTAAATATCGGTGCGGAGCATTTCAAGAGCAGAAATGCGGCTTTTATCGCTGTCAGGATTTATGCTGCTTTCGGATATTTTCATGAGTATCATCTGCATAAGCATATTTTCGTACTGTTTCCTGTTGGTCGAACCGGCTACATTTTCACGGCATAATATCGTAAGCAGCTCTTCAATTGCAGGAATATCCGCCGAGGTGATAAGCGTGTCAGTTTTTATCCCATTCATAAGCTCGGTATCGTCCGTATCAAAATGGACAAAGTGATTAACATAACTTCCGCACAGAGTTTTGTAATGCTGCATTGTTCCCTTGCTGTATAAAATGAGGCTGTCGGGAGAAACGGTTATTTCTTTGCCGTTTTGTATCAGAACAGCGGAGGTCTTGAAGATAACAAGAAGATCATCTCCCGAACCATCCGGTCTGCATATTTCAAAATTCCCTTTGTGTCTTACGTTCTGACAGACTGTGTTTATACTTATCATATCATCACCTCAAAGTACGAACGGTTAGTATAATAATATTATAAGTCATTGCAATATCAAAGTCAATGATTTATAATGATAATATAATAATTCAGTATGCGGCGGAGGTATAATATGAAAAAAATATCAATACTAATAAATGCAGACGACAGGCTCGGACATATCTCTCCCGAGATATACGGACATTTTTCCGAGCATCTCGGAAGATGTATCTACAACGGTATATATGTGGGTGAAAATTCACCTATTCCGAATACAGACGGAATAAGGAATGATATCATCGAGGCGTTCAGAAATATAAAAGCTCCCGTTTTCCGCTGGCCCGGCGGCTGCTTTGCGGAAGAATATCACTGGCAGGACGGAATCGGCGAAAAATCTCTGCGCCGAAAGATCGTGAACACGAACTGGGGCGGAGTTACGGAGGATAATTCTTTCGGTACACACGAATTTATGCGCTTCTGTGAGCTTGTTGGCTGCAAGCCTTATATAAACGGCAATGTTGGCAGCGGCAGTGTTCGTGAAATGTCCGAATGGATAGAATATATGACCTCAGATGCGGAATCGCCTCTCACAGAGCAGAGAAAGAAGAACGGCAGAGCCGAGCCGTGGAAACTCGAATACCTCGGTGTCGGTAATGAAAACTGGGGCTGCGGAGGAAATATGCGTCCCGAATATTACGCCGACGTTTATAAAAGGTATCAGACGTTCTGCCGCAATTATTCGGGAAACAGACTTTACAGAATAGCCTGCGGTCCAAGCTCTGCCGACTATAACTGGACAGAAGTCATGATGAAAAATCTTGACAGCAATAATGTTGATGCTATCGACTTGCATTATTATACGATGCCCATATGGCCCGAAATGGAATCAGCCATCGATTTTGACGATGAGCTTTATTATAAAACTATCGCTGCAGCGAACTTTTCCGATGAGCTTATCACAAGACATTCGGAGATAATGAACCGCTATGATCCCGAAAAGAAAATAGGACTTGTAATAGGCGAGTGGGGCTGTTGGCATAAGGTAGAAGAGGGTACGAACCCGGGATTTTTATATCAGCAGAATACAATGCGTGATGCTATCGTTGCTGCAATAGAGCTGAATGTTTTTAACAGACACAGCGACCGTGTTGTAATGGCAAACCTTGCGCAGGCGGTGAATGTTCTCCAGTCGGTCATTCTTACAGAGGGCGATAAGATGATAAAAACGCCTACATATCACGTTTTCGACCTTTTTAAAACACACCAAAACAACGAGGCAGTTTACTGCTATACGCAGAACGAAAATATGTCGGAAGGTAAAAATGCTCCGATGATCTCGGTTTCCGCATCGGTGAACGAAAAGAGTATGACCGTTACCGCCGCAAACTGTTCGCTTACGGAAGAGGCCGCTGTTGAATGCAGCATTTTCGGTTTTAAGGCATCATCGGTTTCGTGCAGGATACTTACAAACGAGGCGCACAGCTATAACGACTTCGACTGTCCCGACAGGGTGAGCATTACCGAGCATACGGCAGTCATCAAGGACAATGTGTTAAAGCTGAATATTCCGCCTTGTGCTGTTGTGGAATGTGTTGTTGACTAAATATTGGGGCATATTCACAGTGCATTTCGTCTTTATAATAAAAATATAAGCATAAGAGCTGCGTTTCATTAAAGAAGCGCAGCTCTTTGTTTTATAAAGCCATAATATGTTGGGCATATCTATCATAACAAATACGCCCTTTTCATAGAAAATCAGACGAATTCGGTCAATAAAATTTTATGTATTTATTATATCTCATTTTGCACGTTTAGTCAATACAAAGCACGGAATTATCTGCGCTGATACAACATTTGCACGCATAAGTGCAATGAGTTTTATGAAACATAAATAATACGGGCAAAAGGGCGATTTTTGGAGGCTCTGCGAAAAAAACTCTGTAAAAACAATAGACCGCAGAAAAATGACTTTGTGCTGAGAGCGGCTGGATTGAGTCCGATTCTTTAACTGTGTAAATGTCGAAAGACGTCATAACCGCTCGGTCATTATATCATAAAAAATGTCGATGTTAAAATGAATGTCGAAGACAACCTTGACATCGACAATTTTTATGATTTCTGGCAATTAAGCGGTTGTGCCGTCGTATTATGTCATAACGTGAGACACATTTCAAAAATCACAATCGATTTTCGCAGAGCCACTGCTCTTGCACAAGGTTTATGGAAAAGACAAGTTAAATTTCCTTGATAAATTTTATTTTGGTCGAGTCTGAGCTGCTGTTTGTAAGCGACTGAGCTTCTGTTATCCTTTCAAATCCGCATTTTTCGTAAAGCCTGACAGCAGGCATATTATCGGGAGTAGTCTGTACACATAATATCTTCTTACCTTTGAAATGTAAAAAGTTTTCCGCAAACTCTACTGCAAAAGTTCCCACTCCGCTGCGCTGAAACTGTGGTATGACCGCAAGCATTGAAATATAGCCCACATCATTATCATCAAGCCCGTTTATCTTCAGCCACGCAACAGGCATAATGCCTCTGCAGATCAGATAATTCTTTTCGTCTGTATCATGGCTCATGATAGAGTTTAGCCATTCGTTATAGGTTATTTTATCGCCGTGAAGCGCTTCGAGGTTTTTATTGTAGATGTCAGCAATGATCCTTACGTCAAAACTGCTGCTGACAGGCACGGCTTTATATATCTGCCCCAACTGCTTTTCAAACATTATATCGCCGTTGTTTATCAAAGAGTTGAATGTCCGGTATGGCTTTTCGGCAAAGCCCAGCTTTTTCTGCAGTTCAAGTGATGGGGTGTTTTCGGGAGCAACATATGTGCGTATGGTTTTGCAGCCCTTGTCTTTTAATGTATCAAATGCTGCACTGAGCATTTGTTCGGCGATATGCCTGCGGCGGTAGCTTTCCGCAACAAAAAGATCACCGTAATACCAAAGCGTGGGGTCGTCAGTGTTTCGGATACAGAACACTCTGCCCACAAAATCTCCCGATGCGTTCCGGGCTGTCACATTGAAACAATCGCTTTCAGACCTGTGCCAATAAAGAATGCTTCTCATTCCTGCAATATCATTTTGTCCCCAAAGCGCCGAGGATATCTTCATGGCAGTCTCTTCAGACAAATATTCGCTTGTGCTTACGGTGATGATTTCGGTATTGTTTGTGTTCATAAAATTCCTCATTTCATAAATAAAAAAAGTGTTTCCGAAAAAACGAAAACACTTGGATTTATTATTCACAAAATGATATCACATGGAAATGCAGTGTGAATGATAGATGTTTTCGATTTTTCTGTTACGAATATTCATATCATTCACCTGCCTTTCAAGATTTGGTGCGGGTGACAGGACTTGAACCTGCACGCTTGCGCAATAGATCCTAAGTCTATCGTGTCTGCCAGTTTCACCACACCCGCATTATGACGGATTGACCGTGTTTATTTGCATAATTACACGTATAACTTGATTATTATATCACAAAAATCGAATGATGTCAATGACTTTTTTGAAAAAATATACAACGGCGGTGTAAAAAAATTACGCTTAGAAAAATATACGCAAAATGTGCTTGACAGCATGGGGTTTATGGAGTATAATATTAACGTGGAATAATTTTTTGACAGGGAAGAGTGTTTAAAAGAATGAAAGATTTTTCTTGATGATGCTTGTGCGGACAGGCTGTATGGATGTCTGCAGGAACCTTGTCGGAAAATTTCATTTGCTTTTTCTCGTTAAAAATATCATTTTTATAAAGGAGATTTGATGTATGTCACTTACAAACAATCCTAACGTACTCAAGTGGGTTGACGAAATGGTCGCTCTCACAAAGCCTGACAAGGTTGTATGGATCGACGGCAGCAAGGAGCAGCTCGATGCTCTTACTGACGAGGTTTGCTCCCTTCCCGAAGGCAACAGAGACAAGATGTACAGACTTAACCAGGAGAAGCTTCCCGGCTGCCTGTACCACAGAACTCTTCCCAACGACGTTGCTCGTGTAGAGGACAGAACATTCATCTGCACACCTACCAAGGAAGAAGCAGGTCCTACCAACAACTGGATGGATCCTAAGGAAATGTATGCTAAGCTCACTCCTCTTTATGACGGCGTTATGAAGGGTAGAACCATGTATGTTATCCCTTACTCCATGGGTCCTATCGGTTCTCCTCTCGCTAAGGTCGGCGTTGAGCTTACTGACTCTATCTACGTTGTTCTTAACATGAACATCATGACAAGAATGGGCAAGCAGGCTTTTGAGAACCTGGGCGATACCTCCAACGATTTCGTAAGAGGTCTCCACTCCAAGGCTGATGTTGATCCCGAGAACAGATACATTGTTCAGTTCCCTCAGGACAACACTATCTGGTCCATCAACTCCGCATACGGCGGAAACGTTCTCCTCGGCAAGAAGTGCTTTGCACTCCGTATCGCTTCCTACCAGGGCAAGAACGAAGGCTGGATGGCTGAGCATATGCTTATCCTCGGCGTTAAGAAGCCCGACGGCAAGGTTGTTTACATTACAGCTGCATTCCCCTCTGCTTGCGGCAAGACCAACCTCGCAATGCTCATTCCTCCTAAGACTTACAAGGATAAGGGCTACGAAGTATTCACCGTTGGTGATGATATCGCTTGGATGAAGCCCGGCGCTGACGGCAGACTTTACGCTATCAACCCCGAGAACGGCTTCTTCGGCGTTGCTCCCGGTACTAATGCTAAGTCCAACTACAACGCACTTGCTTCCACAATGAAGAACACCATCTTCACAAACGTTGCTCTCAACAATGCTGATAACACAGTTTGGTGGGAAGGTCTCGACAAGAATCCTCCCGAGGATGCAACTGAGTGGAAGGGCGCTAAGGTAAACGGCAAGGAATACACTTCTGTTATCGGTGCTGACGGCAAGCCTCAGAAGCTGGCTCACCCCAACTCCAGATTTACAGCTCCTGCTGTTAACTGCCCCTGCGTATCTCCTGAGTTCAACAATCCTAACGGTGTTCCCGTTTCCGCTATCATCTTCGGCGGCAGACGTGCTTCCACCACTCCTCTGGTATATCAGTCCTTCGACTGGACACACGGAACTTACATCGGTTCTGCTGTTTCCTCCGAGACAACAGCTGCTGCTGTAGGTGCTGTCGGCGTTCTCCGTCACGATCCTATGGCAATGAAGCCCTTCATCGGCTACAATGTTGGTGACTACTGGGCACACTGGCTCGAAATGGGCGAGAAGCTCGGCGACAAGGCTCCTAAGATCTTCAATGTTAACTGGTTCAAGCAGGACGAGGAAGGTCACTTCATGTGGCCCGGCTTCGGCGATAACATGAGAGTTCTCGACTGGATCATCAAGCGCTGCGAGGGCACTATCGACGCTGAAGAAACTGCTATCGGTTACCTTCCCAAGAAGGGTGACATCAACCTCGAGGGTATTGAGGACGAGGTTACACCTGAGATCCTCGACAAGCTCCTTTATGTTGATAAGGACCTCTGGAAGAAGGAAATCGCAGAAATGCGCAGATACTACAAGGAAGACATCTCCGACAAGGGCGGCCACATTCCTGCTGCTCTCATCGCTCAGCTCGATAAGCTGGAAGAGAGACTTAACAAGTAATCTGAAAACTGCATAAGTTTTGCCCCTCAGGGATCTCCCTGAGGGGCTTTTTGCGTTGCATCGCTATAGACATTCCATGAAAAATATGCTATAATAAGGGAAATTATAACTCAATCGGAGAAATGATATGACGAAAAAGATAACGGTTCATCTGGCGGCATTTTTTGCGGCTATAGCGGTGATGTGGGGGCTGCTGGTGCTTACCTCTATTATCCCAAACGAAAAAATATATGAGGGGCTTATGGAAAGCGCCGATTATTACGGCAATACAGAGGCATTTTCCTTTGAAAACAGCGGAAAGCTGTGCGATGTTGCCGATAACTACGCCGATGCTATCCTGCTGAATATTCTGTGGAACATAGACAGCTCTCACCCTGTTTATTCCTCGCTGGATACCAAGTATTACAGCGGAGAGGAGCTGGGCGTGAACTACGGGCTGTATGCTGCACTGAACGGTGTTACTCCCGATACGGATTATTCCCGCTACTGGCACGGCTCGGTAATATTTATCCGTCCGCTGATGGCTTTTATGAGCGCTCGTGGGGTGAAAGCCGTGGGTCTGGCGGCTGTGATAATTCTTGCGGCGGTGTGCTGCGGTATTCTTGTGAAAAAGCGGCAGTATTTTGCGGCGGCGGCTCTGACAGTGTCGCTGTGCTGCGTTCATGTGTGGAATGTGGGGCTGTCGCTGGAGTATATTCCCATGTTCATCGTAACCATGGCGATGTGCATTTTGTATGTGCTGCTTGAAAAAAAAGGCGATATCTATGTGACTGTGCTTTCCGTTATCGGGGGAGCTGCTGCGGCGTTTTTCGATTTTCTCACGGCTGAAACTTTGTCTGTACTTCTCCCGCTGCTGCTGGTGGTGATCATCCGATACAGTGATGACCGACTTGAAGAGAATGGTCTTCCTCTTGTTATAAAAAGCGGCGGCTGCTGGGGAGCGGCGTATCTTATGACCTTTATTGTCAAATGGGCGGCGGCTTCAGCTGTGACAGGGGAGAACAAGTTCGTTTCAGCCATTCATTCGGCAGAGGTGCGCATAGACGGCGAGACTGATATGTCCCTGCCCATGCAGATAATATCCGCACCTCTGGCAAATCTCTCCACACTTTTCGGCGGAGATGTGCGTGTTGACGGCGGACGCATCGCTTTGGGACTTATACTGACCGTTCTTATTTCGGGAAGCATATGCTTGCTTTTGGGCAGCAAAAAGCCCCCAAAGGCAGAGATAACAATAGCCGTACTGGGACTTGTGCCGTACCTGAGATACATCGTCCTCAGCAACCATTCATATCTTCATGAATATTTTACCTACAGGGCGCAGGCGGCGACTGTTATGGCGCTTTGCGCATTGGTATGGCTTTGCATACGTGATAATAAACCGACCAAAAAGGTCAGACAGAAGGTGAAGCGGTGACGGAATTTACTATACTTATGCCCTGCCTGAACGAGGAAAAGACCATCGGCAGCTGCATTGATGAGGCGAAAAAGGGTATAGCGGCAAGCAATATTTCCGCCGAGATACTTGTGGCGGATAACGGCAGCAGCGACCGTTCCGCTTTCATTGCCCGTGAGCATGGTGCAAGGGTGGTGAACGTGGCTGAAAAGGGTTATGGCAGCGCACTTATCGGCGGCATAAAGGCGGCGCAGGGAAAATATATCATCATGGGCGACTGCGATATGAGCTACGATTTTTCCGATATTGGCGGTTTTGTGCAGAAGCTCCGTGAGGGCTATGGGCTTGTTATGGGCAACCGCTTCGGCGGCATTGAAAGGGGCGCTATGTCCTTTTCCCACAGATATATCGGCGTGCCCTTGCTGTCGCTGGCAGGGCGGATAAGATACCATACCTTTGTGACGGATTTTCACTGCGGCATCAGGGGATTTGACAGGGAAAAGGCTCTGGCGCTGGGACTGTCCTGCTCGGGCATGGAGTTTGCCACAGAGATCATAGGAAAATTCGCACGCTCGGGGGAGAAGATCGCTCAGATACCCGTAAAGCTGCGCAGGGACGGCAGAAACGGCAGATCGCACCTCAGGAGCATACCTGACGGCTGGCGGCATCTTAGGTTTATTATCACAAACAGCTGTGAAAAAAAATGAGGCATTTGCAGGAGTTTGCAAATGCCTCTTTGTGTTATTCGGTAAATTTTATGAGTCAAGACCGTTGAGAATGTAATTGTAAATGCAGTGGTAAGCGTATTCCCTGGTAACATAGCCGTCGGGGTCAAAATTACCGTTCTTGCTGCCGTCAACAGCGCCTGCAGCCCAGGCAATGGAGATGTAGCCCACATATGCGCTGCTGTCCGAAACGTCCTTGAAGGGGGACTTGAAGATGTTCTTCATCTTGGCGTATCTGTCAGCGCCCATGTCCTTTACGAACAGCCTTGCCAGCTCTTTTCGTGTAAGATACTTGGCGGAAGTGCTTTCGCTGCCGTTTGCGGCATATTCCTCCACAACGGGGTCTTCGTAATAGCCTGCGTTTATCAGTGAAAGCAGAGCGTTTACCTCGTCAGCGGTTATTTTTGAATTGGGGGAGAACTTTTCATTGTCATGTATCTTGATGCCGTAGTTGTAAAGTGTGGCGATCTCGCTCTTGTACCGGGAATTGTCAAGGTCGGTGTAGGGGCAGGTTTCGCCCTGAGAAGCTGCCTTTTCAAGGGGCTTGCCGTTGTTGTCGCAGAGCTTTCCTGTTCTGGCGTTGAGCTTCCATGAATCCATGCTGTAGATGAGATATGTGTGGGGCACGGATCTATAATCGGTAAAGCCGTCGTAATAGAGGGACATATCCTGCTGACCGAACAGCAGCTCAAGAGCCTTCTGCTTGTTGACTATCTTGCCATCGCCGAAATCAACGTCCTTGGTGTAGTTTGAGCTGATGCCTGTTACTCTGCCGTCGGAATTAACGGTAACGTAAATGGAGTCGCCCGAGACCTGAATGTTGTTTACGTATCTGTAGAACTTGAAGCTGCGGCTGGTTACGGTGTAGTTTTCCGTCTTGACAGCGGGAGCGGTGTTCTCGGGGTCAGCCTTGTATTCGCCGAAAATGTCGCCGTAGTAATATTTTGCGGCTTCCTCGGCAATGGAATTGGCTTTCTTAACGTCCAGCGCCTGCTTGCTGTTCAGGGTGTAGTTGTTGAAGCTGATTACCTTTCCTGACTCAGCGTCAGCGGTAACGTATATCTCGCTGTATTCCTTTTTGTTGTTGATATAAAAGCGGCAGCTGATGGCAAAGCCGCTGGGAGCTTCTTCGCTATAGTCGATGTTAAAATCATTGACAAGGTGGCTCTTGGTGACGCCGATGTACTTGTCTTTCATCATCAGCTCCTTGAATTTATCCGAGGTGAGCATCTTGCTCATATCCGCAAGCTTTTTCTTTTCCTCGTCGGTGAATTTTACGCCTGTTGCGGGAGTGGCTTCTATATCATCCTCTTCCATCACGTCAAGCGCTTCTTCCTCGGCGGGCATGTCATAGCCGCTGTCACTGTATTTATCGGTGTCAAGAGCGGCAAGATAATCATCGTTCATTGTGGAATGTTCGCCTGTGGAAGCGTTGTAGATAAAGCTGTTCTGAGGCTCATAGACGATGCTTGCGGTGGTTTTGTTTGTTTCGTAGTCGGTGGATATCCTGTACCATGGCTTTATGGTGACTTCCTTGGCATAGATCTCCTTGATTGCTTCCTGAGTGAGGACATCTGCGGAAGAGCCGAACTTTGCGTTCTGCCACCAGTTCATATCCATTCCCAGAACATCGCCTGTGTATTTGTTGAGATATATGCGGCCGCTGTTGTTTCTTACCTCAACGCTGCCGTATTTTCTGGAAAAGCTTATGGAAACAATGTCGCTGTCAAGCCTCAGGCGGATATCATCGTCAGCCACGGTATAGCCTTTCATCGAGGGATTTACAGTGTAAAGCCAGCTCAGAGCCTTGTTGGCAAAAGCCTTCTTTGACATTTTTGCAAAGCCTCTTTTTTGACCGTAGTTGTATCTGTCGGGGCTTGTGTAGCTTGTTATCAAATCGCCCGTAACGGTGACATAATAGCTGTTTCCGCTTATATCATCGGGATTTTCCCATGTGAAGTTATAGTTCTTTAATCCGTTGCTTTCGCCTGTGGTGCAGGAAAATTTGGAGTATTCCTCGGGGATAGTTATTCTTGATTTTACTGTGGCAAGTGCTTTTTCCATATCGCTTCTATCCTCCGTGTCGGCTGACGCTGTCGATTTTGACGAAGCAGCTGCGGCGGCGTTGGGAGTTATTGTCTTTGCAAAGCAGACCGGTGCAGAGGCGTTCACTGCTATGGCAGCTGCCGCCAGAAGTGCTATCTGTTTTCTCATATTATGACCTTCTTTCTGATGATTTCAGAATTTTCGTTTCTAATAATAATACAAATCATATTAGGAAAATTTTTCATTTTAAGTCAAAAAAATACAGATTTGTTATTCTGCACAATTTTTTAAATGATATTTGTGCATTGCTCATGCGTTTGATATTTCGGTGACGATGACCTCATTTCCGTGCTTTTTGATGATATCTGCCAGATCATTGACATTCAGCCATACGGTTGCGGTGTTGTCATTGGGGTGAACGCCGATGAGAAAAGGCTCTTTGAAAAAGTCCTTGTCAAGGTAGAATATCACACGCAGTTCGCTGTCATTAAGCAGCCCCAGAGGAGTAACAGCTCCCGGGATAAGACCCATTATGTCCATAAGCTCGCTTTCGGAGGCAAAGGTCAGAGGGCGTGTGCCCTGAGCTTTGCGGAACGCTTTCAGGTCAACACGCTTGTCTCCTTTGACGGTGATAAGGTAATACTGCCGCCTTTTATCGTCACGGACAAAAAGGTTTTTTGCATCACATTCGGGGTGAGGGTTATCTATCTGCGTCAGCTCCGCCATGTTATATACAGCCTGATGCTCGGTTATCTCGAATTTTACTCCGCTTTGTGTAAGAAAGTCATAAGTTTCCTGCTTGTTCATGGGGCATATCTCCTTTGGATCTATTGATATTATCATATCACAGCGGGCGGTGAATGTCAATGAAACGGAGTAGCTTAAAGAGCATGAAATTGCCGTTATTGACATTTGATATCAGTTGTGCTATACTAACTCTGACAGGAAATTACATAGGGATAAGGAGAAATAGAAATGAATAATTCATTAAGCGCATGGATGTTCAAGCATTTTTATCACAGCGCAGTAAAAGCCGAGCTGAAACGGCGTGGGTTCCCTCAGAGCACGGCAGATAAGATAATCAGGGAATATGATAAAATATCCGCCCGTGCAAAGGATATAGGCAAATCAAGGCTTATCAGCAGCTACGTAATGGGCATATATTTTATTGCCATGAACCGCAGCACGGGAAAAGACGCCGAGGAGAATTTTGAGATATTCAGAGACGGCCTTTGCGCTTCAAAGCTGTTCCGCAAGGCGGTTGGCAATGCGGAAAGCTACCTTGATGAAAAGAAGATGGCAGGACGTCTCAAGTGGTCGGAGGACAGCCACAAGCGCTTATATGAAAATGACTGGATGCTGGATATCCTGCCGGGAAACGGCGAATATGACCTGGGCTATGACTATCATCAGTGCGGTATATGCAAGATATGCAGCGACGAGGGCTGCCCTGAGCTGGCGAAGTACCTTTGCCGAATGGACTTTGTGCTTGCGGACATTATGGGCATGAAGCTTGTGAGAACAGGCACTATTGCAGAGGGCGCAGATATCTGCGATTTCAGATACAGCAGAAAATGATCATCATAACATAAAAAACCGCCCCGTGGGGAATTTCCTCACGGGGCGGTTTGGCATATTATACTGCAAACTGGCTGTTGTACAGCTTTGCGTAAAATCCGTTCTTTGCGAGAAGCTCTTCGTGATTGCCCTTTTCAATGATGTGACCGTCACGCATTACAAGGATAATGTCCGCCTCACGAATGGTGGAAAGGCGGTGAGCTACGATAAAGCTTGTCCTGCCCTGCATAAGGCGTGCAAAGGCTTCCTGTATCTTTATCTCGGTTCGGGTGTCGATAGAGGAGGTAGCCTCGTCAAGGATAAGCATGGGAGGCAGGCAGAGCATTACTCGGGTAATGCACAGCAACTGCTTCTGGCCCTGTGAAAGGCTTCCGCCGTCCTCGCCGATAACCGTATCATAGCCGTTGGGCAGACGCTTGATGAAGCTGTGGGCGTGTGATGCCTTGGCTGCCGCAATGACTTCCTCGTCGGTGGCATCGGGCTTGCCCATAACAATGTTGCTGCGTATGGTTCCCGATTTGAGCCATGTATCCTGGAGCACCATGCCGTAGTTATGGCGCAGGCTCTTTCGGGTAATGTGCCTGATATCGGTACCGTCTGCCTGAATGCTTCCGCCGTTTACGTCATAGAAACGCATGAGCAGGTTGATGATGGTAGTCTTTCCGCAGCCTGTGGGGCCGACTAAGGCAACTCTCTGACCCGGCTCTACGGAAAGGGTCAGGTCTTCGATAAGCTTTTTGTCGGGCACATAGGAGAATGCCACATTATCAAGAGTTATGCGGCCCTCTGCATTTTCCAGCACTTTTGCATCGTCAGCATCGGGTATCTGAGGCTCTTCCTCAATAAGCTCAAAGAGACGGGAAGCGCAGGCAAGTGCGTTCTGAAGCTCGGTAACAACGCCCGAGATCTCGTTAAAGGGCTTTGTGTACTGGTTTGCGTAGGAGAGGAACACCGACAGCATACCTACAGTAAACGGGTCCGGTGCGTTTGCTGTCTTTACGCAGGCGATAGCACCCGTAAGGGCAACTGCCGCATAGACCACGTTGTTTACGAAACGTGTGGTGGGGTTGGTGAGGGAGGAGAAGAAGGTGGCTCTAAGGGAGCATTTCTGAAGTCTGTCGTTTATCTCGTCAAACTTCTCCATTGCCTCGTCCTCGTGGCAGAACGCCTGGACTACCTTCTGGTTTGATATCATTTCATCAATGAAAGCGGTCTGCTCGCCTCTGGTCTCGGACTGGAGACGGAACATAGCGTAGGTCTTTTTTGCAATAAATCTTGCAATGAAGAGGGAAAGGGGGGTGAGGATAACTACTGTGAGGGTTATCTTCCAGTTGATAGTCAGCATGAATATCAGTGTGGCAAGGATAGTTACAACGCCAGTGAAAAGCTGTGTGAAGCCCATGAGCAGGCCGTCCGCAAACTGGTCTGCATCGGCGATGACACGGTTAACGGTCTCGCCTGCGGGGTGGATATCAAGGTAGCTCAGTGGGAGCTTTTGTATCTTCATGAAAGCTTCGTTTCGCATATCACGGACAATGTGGTAGGTGATGCGGTTGTTTACCGTGTTCATGAGCCACTGAACAGCCGCAGTTGCCGCAGCGATAAGGGCGATCTCTTTCAGCAGCTTTGCGATGCCTTTGAAATCTACCTGACCCTTGCCGATGATAAGGTCGATAACATCGCCTATGAGCACGGGTACATACAGCGTAAGAGCAACGGTCAGAGCCGCCATTATTATAGACAGGAACATGAGCAGACGGTACTTGCCGATGTATGTCATGACCTTTTTGAATGTGCCCTTGTCAGCTTTTTTCTTTTCAGCCATTTATACCGCCTCCTTTTTGAACTGAGAGTTGTAGATCTCCTGATATACGGAGCAGCTCTTCATAAGCTCGTCGTGTGTGCCTATGCCAACAGCAGCGCCGTCGTCCAGAACGATTATCCTGTCAGCGTGCTGAATGGAAGATGTACGCTGGGATACGATGAATACGGTGGGGTGATAATCCAGCTCTCTCAGTGATTTTCTGAGAGCTGCATCTGTTGCAAAGTCCAGTGCGGAGGCACTGTCGTCCAGAATAAGGATCTCGGGCTTTTTGACCAGTGCACGGGCAATGGTAAGTCTTTGTCTCTGACCGCCGGAGAGGTTCTTTCCGCCCTGCTCTATCTCGCAGTCAAGACCGCCCTTTGCCTTGATAACATCAAGACCCTGAGCCGCCTCTATGGCTTCCATTATCTCGTCATCGGAAGCGTTTGTAACGCCCCACTGCATATTTTCACGGATAGTGCCGTGGAAAAGCACAGCCTTCTGGGGAACAACACCTATCTTCTCACGGAGCTGTTCAACGTCCATATCCTTGACGTTCACGCCGCCGACCTTTACCTCGCCGGAAGCTGCGTCATAGAAACGGGGGATAAGGTTGACAAGAGAGGATTTTCCCGAGCCTGTGCCGCCGATGATACCGATAGTCTCGCCCTTTGCGGCGGTGAAGGTGATGTCTGAAAGGGAGTCGGCACCTGCGTTCTTGTATCTCAGGTTAACATGGTCAAATTCCACGCTGCCCTCATTGCAGGAGCTGTTTCCGATTTCAAGGTCGGGCTTGATGTCAAGCACAGCCTGTATTCTGTTTCCGCAGGCAATGCTCTTTGTGATGTTGATGATAAGGTTTGCAAGCTTGATAAGCTCAACAAGTATCTGGGACATATAGTTGTAGAGAGCCACAACTGCACCCTGTGTAAGAATGCCTGCCTCAACTCTCACAGCGCCTGTGTGAATGAGCCAGATAATGGCAAGGTTGATGATAACATAGGTCACAGGGTTCATAAGAGCGGATATCTTTCCTACAAACTTCTGTGAAGCGGTAAGCTCGTTGTTCTTGTTTATGAAATCGTCGGTCTCCTCGTCCTCCTTGCAGAATGCACGGATAACTCTTACGCCTGTAAGATTTTCTCGGGTGACGGTCATAACAGCGTCAAGCTTCTGCTGTACCTTCTTGTACAGGGGAATGGAGCCGAGCATTATGCCGAATACCACGATAAGCAGCACAATAGTGACATAAACAAATATCATTGCGGAGGGAACGTCGATGGTGAACGCCATTATCATTGCGCCGAAAACCACAAAGGGGGAGCGGAGCAGCAGGCGGAGCGCCAGGTTCATGCCGTTCTGCACCTGATTCATGTCGCTGGTCATTCGGGTGATGAGGGTAGATGTACCGATCTGGTCAAGCTCTGAGTACGAGAGCGACTGAATGTGACCGAAAAGTACGTGGCGTATCTTGCTTACAAAGCCAACGGAAGCCTTTGCGGCAAAATACTGAGCGGTGATGGAGAATGCCAGACCCACAAATCCCAGCAGAACAAGTACCAGGCACATTTTGATGATGTAGCCTGTATCGCCGTTTTCGATACCCGTATCGATTATGGCAGCGATGACCAGCGGGACAAACAGCTCGAAAAGCGCTTCAAGCAGTTTGAAAAGCGGGCCTAAAATACTCTCCTTGATATAATCTTTAAGATATACAAGCAGCTTTTTCAAATAAATACCTCCCTTAATTACATACATTGCTTATTATACCATTTATGCTGTCAAGATTTTATAAGTAAATATAAATAATTATGATATAAAACAAAAATAAAAGAAAAGCCGCCATGAAAAACGTGTGAGTTTTTATGGCGGCTATGTGTTATAAGGCAGGCATATTAGTTTGTGGAAAAGTTACATCACCTGTGCAGTATATGCCTGATATAAGCAAAGGTGTAATCCTCGCCCTCTTCGGCAAGCATTACAAGGAGCATTTCGATGAGCTTTGCGGTGTCGGGGTGAATGAGCCTCTGAGCGGCATTGCCCCTCCTGTAATAAGCCAGCGGAGAAGCGTCGGTGTAGTTCTCGCCCATGTATATCTTGCTTGCAGCCACACGGTCGCAGAACATCTCCGCAACATAGATGAGCGGCATTTTAACGGCTTCATTGCGCTTTGTCTTGGGGCTGTAGTCGTTCCAGTATTCAAAGTGATGCTTGTTCCTGCCCTTGTGGTGCATCCATGCGGTGCTGTAGCCTTTAAGCTCACGCTCTGCCTCGTTGGGGCTGCGGGTGCCCTGATACATTTTGCAGCTTATCCAGAATTCCTCGGGGCTGTATTTTGACAGGTCGTGCGTAAGACCCTGCCAGTAAAGACCTGCACGGAAGCAGTTCTTCATTACCTCACGTCTGTGGCGGCCTACAGTTCTCAGGTGCTTGTAAATGTTGATGGGATTTATCATAAGGACATCTCCGTATATCAAAGTAATTGGTTTATTATCAGTATATCACTTATAAAAGCGGCTGTCAATCGGATTTTTAAGGCTGCATATTTCCGCCGGCTTTCAAATATAAATAATCATAACCTGTCCGAAAGAAGGTCGTATGCTGATGAACGTTAAGATAATTTCAGAAAAGCAGATAGCAAAGGACGCTGCAAAAATGACGCTCCTCAGCCTTGCTATGCAGACTGCGGGCATGATATTCAATGTAAAACTCTCCGATATGGCAGGCACCTCCGCCGTGGGGCTGATGTCGCTGATATTTTCGCTGTTCGGATTTATTATGGTGCTTGCAAACGGAAATATCCTTACCTCCACAGGCAGATTTGTCTCGGAGGCAAGGGGAGCGGGGCATGAGAATTTCTGCACTGTTATGAGATATTCCCTTACTTTTTCCCTGTGCCTGTCATTGTGCTTCGGGCTGGGGGCATTTCTGCTGTCAGATTTTCTTGGAGAGACCATACTTAAAAGCAGGCAGCTTTCCATATCGGTGCGGCTCATTGCCGTTTCACTGCCCTTTGCTTCCGCAGGGTCGTGCATAAAGGGATATTTCCACGGTATCCGACAGGTCAGCGTGCCTATGCGGGGCGACCTTATCGAATTTGCCGCAAAATGGACTGTGCTGTTCGGCGGACTTATCCTTTTCGGCGGAACGGAATATTTCTACACAGTGGCAGCGGCGGGCATTCTCGGGGGAGAGTTCATAAGCTTTTGTTACTACGGCGCAAAATATCTTGATGAATATAAGCATTTCCGTGTCCGTCCCCTGTGCTCTGCACCTCTTCTGACGGACACGCCCAAGGGATATATCAGAAGCACTTTCCCCATTCTTCTCAGCGGATATGTGCAGATGCTCATGTCAACGGCAAATGAGCTGCTTGTGCCAGCGGCTCTGCTGAGATACAGCAAAAGCACGGAGGAGGCTCTCAGCTGCTACGGTTGCTTTGAAGCTATCATCATGCCTGCGGTGTTTTTCCCGTCGGCGGTGCTCACCAGCCTTTCGGGCATAATCATTCCCGAGGCAGCATTGGCGAACCGCTGTGAGGACAAAGAGATACGGCGGTGCAGGCTTTGTCGGCTGACGGACAGTGTGTTTGAAAAGTCATTTACCTATGCCTTTTTCATTGCGGCGCTGTTCTTCTTCTGCGGCAAATGGGCAGGCAGAGTGCTTTGCCCCTCCGATGCGATGGTGGGGGATTCACTTGTGATACTTGCCCCCGTTATCCCATTTATCTACCTTGAAATTGTGCTGGAGGGGCTGCTGAAGGGTATGGGGCGGCAGAATTTTTCCACCGTGAACTCCCTCTGCGAATATGCCGTGCGGATAGCCTGCGTTATGATATTTGTGGGCAGGGCAGGCTTTGGCGGAGTGCTTATATCCTATTATGCCAGCAACGTGATAAGCAATATCGCACGAATAATCGTTGTATGCCGTGAGTCGGAGATGCGGTTCGACTGGCTGCGCTACTGCATAAAGCCGCTTGCCAAGGGGGTGATATGCTGCATGGCAGGACTGGCTGCAGTGCGGCTCACTCATGCGGCTCATTCTGGAGAGCTTGCCTGCCTTATCGTGTTCATTATGACTGCGGCTGCGGTGTTCTTCATCTTTTTCGGCGGAAAGCCCATGGGACAGAGGATAAAGGAGCTGCGGGAATGTGCATAAAAACAGCCTTTTGGGGGAAAGTGTACAAATTAAAAAATCAGCACAAATAAGCACAAAGGTAAAAAGTTTAGCCCGCCTTTTCAAAGGTAGCGGGTGTCCAGAGGGCGGAGCCATATGGTCGCTGTAGCCGCAGGAACGGACAAATTATAAAATTTGCCATAAATTTCCCGAAAATACAAAAAGGCTGCTGCATCTCTGCAACAGCCCTTTTATCAAGCCATTATTCAATTAGAATATTGCAACAACTGCGCCCTTGTAGGTCTCGTCGATGAAGTTCTTAACATCATCGGTCTCAAGTGCCTTGATGAGAGCCTGAGTCTTTGCACTGTTCTCGTCGCCGTTTCTTACAGCAATGACATTTGCATAGGTCTGAGCTGCATCGCCGGAAGCATCTTCAACTGCAAGAGCATCGGAGCTGGAAAGACCTGCTGCAAGTGCATAGTTGCCGTTGATTACTGCCAGAGAACCTTCGTCGCTGTTGTTGAACTGAGCAGCTACTGTATCAGCCTGAACGGTAACGATGTTGTAGCCGTGGTTATCGGTGATATCGAGAGTTGTTACGCCGTCTGTTGCATTTGCTCCCTCGGGAAGATCAATGAGGCCTTCCTGCTTGAGGAGGAGAAGTGCTCTTGTCTCGTTGCTGTCGTCAGCGGGGATAACGATTGTTGCGCCTTCCTTAACGTCAGCTACGCTTGCAACGCCGTTGCCGTAAAGTCCGAAAGGCTCGTAGTGGATAGAAGCAGCTGCTACAAGGTCAGTGCCGTTGGAAGCGTTGAAGCTGTTAAGGTAAGGTGTGTGCTGGAAGTAGTTTGCATCAAGCTCACCGTCTGCAAGAGCCTTGTTGGGGAGAACGTAGTCATCGTAGATAACGATGTCAAGGGTGTAGCCCTCGTCTGCGAGAGTGTCCTTTACAAAGTTGAGGATCTCGCCGTGAGGTGTGGAGGTTGCGCCTACTCTGATAACGTTGTCGCCGTCGGAGGTTTCATCGGCAGCAGCCTCGGTATCGGCAGCTGTGTCATCAGCGGGAGCTGCGGTATCCTCTGCTGCAGCAGCGGCAGTGGTGTCGGCAGCGGTTGTGGTGGTGTCAGCTGTGCCTGTAGAGCCGCAGCCTGTGAGGGAAAGTGCAGCGAGGGAAAGTGCGAGAATAACAGATGATAACTTTTTCATAATGATCTAACTCCTTAAAATCTTTATTTATTTTTATTACGGACAAATCCTGACTTGTTTTGACTGACAGCGTCAACACATTCGTCCGTAACGGAAGTTCTCTCTTAACAGCTTTTCAAATAAGCCTGCCATAAAAATTGCCCCTTTTACTTATTTATTCGCTTATCGGTCTTTCTTGCGATAAGCATACCCAGCTCCTGTATCACCTGAACGATGATGACTGTAAGCAGAACGCAGAGCCAGATTATGTTATTGTTGAAGCGCTGATAGCCGTAGGTGATGGCGATCATTCCAAGTCCGCCGCCGCCTATGGTTCCTGCCATTGCGGAGTAGCCCAGAATAGTTACCAGCGAGATGACCGCACCCACTATAAGTGAAGGCTTTGCTTCGGGGATAAGCACCTTGCAGATTATCTTGAATGAAGATGTTCCCATTGCCTGAGCCGCTTCGATAACGCCGCTGTCAACCTCCTTGATGGAGGATTCAGCCATTCTTGCAACGTAGGGGATAGCTGCGATTATCAGCGTAACTATCATCGCTTTGTTGCCAAGGCTGGTGCCGACTATGAGCTTTGCGGCGGGGAGCATTGCTATCATCAGGATAACAAAGGGGATACTTCTGAAAACGTTGACCAGTATTCCGAGGAGCTTGTTGAGCCAGCCTATGGGGTGAATGCCCTCCTTATCGGTGACGCAAAGGAGAACGCCCAGGGGAAGCCCCACAAGATAGGCGAAAAATGCGGAAATAAAGGTCATGTATATGGTCTCCCATACGCCAAGCTGTATAATGCCCTTGTCCCAGAGCTGTGTAAGCAGATCGTTCATTTTATGACCATTCCTTTTCGGTTGTTATATTTCGGCATAGTCAATGCCGCTGCGTTTAAGATATTCAAAAGCCCTTACTGAGCCCTTGCTGTCATCGGGAAGCTGGATTATCATTTCGCCGAATGCCTTGCCGTCAAGGTCCTTTGTGTCGGCGTAAAGAATATTCACGGGAACGCCGCACTCGAAGATCATGTTTGCGATAACGGGTTTGGTGGAGCTTTCACCGTTGAAGATAATGCGTATCTTCTTTCCGCCTGTTACCTCTGCAGTGGTCTTTGACTCGGGGAGAACAAGCCTTCTTGCAATATCCGACTGAGGATTTGCGAATACCTCGCTTACCGCACCAAGCTCAGCCACACGGCTTTTATCCAGAACAGCCACCCTGTCGCAGATGCTGTTTATTACCTTCATCTCGTGGGTGATAACCACAATGGTAACGCCCATGGTCTCGTTTATCTTTTTCATAAGCTCCAGAATGGAACGTGTGGTGTCGGGGTCGAGAGCACTTGTGGCTTCATCGCAGAGGAGATATTTTGTCTCTGCTGCCAATGCTCTTGCAATAGCAACTCTCTGCTTCTGACCGCCCGAAAGCTGTGAGGGATAAGCTTTTGCCTTATCGGAAAGTCCTACAAGCTCCAGCAGGTCTGCCGCTCTTTTGAGAGCCGCATCTTTTTTTACTCCCGCAATTTCAAGGGGATAGCAGATGTTCTTTATAACATTTCTCTGAGCTAAGAGGTTAAAGCCCTGAAATATCATTCCTATGTTCTGTCGGGTCTTTAAAAGCTCCTTGTTTGAAAGCTTTCCCAGATCCTGACCGTCAACTATCACCTGACCCGAGGTGGGCTTTTCGAGATAGTTGATGCAGCGGACAAGTGTACTTTTGCCTGCGCCCGAAAGACCGATTATGCCGAATATCTCACCGTCATTTATAGTCAGGCTGATATCACGCAGAGCAGTTATCTCGCCTGCTGCGGACTGATAGGTTTTGCTGAGATTTTTTATTTCTATCACGATGTTTCCTCCAAACAGCAAAAAAATAACAGGCATCGCCGTGCCTGTCTGCAATTACAGATTTCCGCATTTATTCACAGAAAGCGGAGGACACAGCACTTTTTTCGATGTTCATTTCACAGCACTTACACATCATCATTGCCATCATGTTCTCCGCTTCCTTTCATTTTTAGATTTGTTTTATTTGATGTATCTATAATACCATATAAATCATACTTTGTCAATAGGCATTTAGTAGTTTGATACACAAAAAACTTTCAACTTAAAGTGCCTATATTGTAGAATTTGGATAAATCTGCGTTTATTCAGTCGTCATAGCCGTCCAGGAAGCTGTGGATTTCCCCATCTTTCTTGTAGGATATGACTTTTGACAGGTTAACGCTCTCCACACTGCGGAAGATATTTTTCTCTATCTGAGGGTTGCCCTTTGCAAGCACCGAAATGAGGCGCTTTATTTCCATGCGCTTTGAAACGGTGCGGCCATCGGGGTCACAGGTGGTGCAGGTGTCGGTAAAGCGGCAGGCGCACTGGATAAAATGCAGGTCGTTGTATCTGCACCAGTGCTTTATCTCCTCTTCACGGATAAGGTACATGGGGCGGATAAGCTGCATTCCCTCGAAATGGTCGCTGTGGAGCTTTGGCATCATGGTCTGCACCTGACCGCCGTATATCATGCCCATGAGGATAGTTTCGATAACGTCGTCAAAGTGATGACCCAGCGCAATTTTGTTGCAGCCCAGCTCCTTAGCCTTGCTGTAAAGATAGCCTCTTCTCATGCGGGCGCAGAGGTAGCAGGGGTTGTTTTCCACGTTATAAACGGAGTTGAAAATATTAGTCTCAAAAACAGTTATGGGGATATTCATGAGCTTGGCGTTGCCCTCGATAATGGCACGGTTCTCGGGGCTGTAGCCTGGGTCCATTACAAGAAATACCAGCTCAAAGGGGAATTTTCCGTGGCGGTGTATTTCCTGAAAGAGCTTTGCCATAAGCATAGAGTCCTTGCCGCCTGAGATACAGACAGCTATTTTGTCGCCGGGCTTTATAAGCTCGTATTCGTTTATTGCCCTTGCAAACTTGCTGAAAATGGAGCGGTGGAACTTCTTGCGGATGCTCTTTTCTATCTCCTCCGCACGGTTTTCGTGCTCAAGCTTTTCGGCAAGCCACTGAACATATCCGCCTGCCAGATTTGCGGCTGAATAGCCCTCGTCGCACAGCTCGTCCGCAAAGTCCCTGCTTATTATGCCGCTTTTGCAGCATACGATGATGTCCTTATCCTTTGGAAAAGTGCTTTTCTTTTCCTCAAACTCGTTCTGGGGAATATTCACAGCACCGTCAATGTGACCCAGCTCGAAAGCGGCGCTGTCACGTATGTCTATAAGAAGATATGTATTTTTATCAAGCTTGCCCAGCTCCCGGGCAGTAATATCGGCGTTCATAATGATCCTCCTCACGGAACCGCTTGTTTGTACTAAGTTATAATACCATATGTGGAGCCTAAAGTCAAGGCGGACAACAAAAACCGCCTCCGAAACGGAGACGGCTGTTATGTTATAAAGT
This sequence comes from Huintestinicola butyrica, assembly GCF_025567215.1. Lineage (NCBI taxonomy): Bacteria > Bacillati > Bacillota > Clostridia > Eubacteriales > Oscillospiraceae > Huintestinicola > Huintestinicola butyrica. The sequence goes on along the minus strand of NZ_JAOQKB010000002.1, from coordinate 386,321 downwards.
AAGCTGGTCGGGGTCGGTGATGTCCTTTGCCAGGCACCCTGCGGCGGGTATGGATTTCATCACGTACTTTTTAAGCTCTGCAAGCTTTTCGGGGGAGACTATGCAGGCATTGTCCGCATGAGCGTTGGTTTTCAGTGTCATTACCTGAACGCCGATAGTGTCACGGGTGGTCTTGGGAAGCACCAGCGCCGTGTTGAATATGATAGCCCTGCCCTTGTCGGAGGTTATCATTATATCCGCATTGTCCTCGATGAAGAACATCTTTACGAGCCGTGACTTGTCGGAGAACGCCTTGGTGAGCTTCTTTCTGTTGGTCTTTGTCTCAAATGCGGAGAGGGGCACCTTTGCCGCCTTGCCGTTTTCAAAAACCATGAACAGGAAGCCTGTGTAATCGGTGGTGGGTATCATGGAGATAACATTCTCGTCAGCATCAAAGCCCAGCTTTACGGGAACATATTCGCCCATTGCCGAAGCCTTTGTGTCCGCAAAGTCGGAGGAACGGGACTTATACACCTGGCATTTGTCGGTAAAGAACAGCAGCTCGGTGCGGTTGGTGGCTTCAAAGGAAGCGTCCATCTCGTCGCCGTCCTTGAACTTGTGCTCGGAGGACATTCTCAGCGACTGGGGAGTTATCTTCTTGAAATATCCGCCCCTTGTGATAAAGAGGTTTACGGGATAATCGGGAATATCCTCCTCAGGCTCTGCCTCTTCGTTTTCGTCGGGATAGCAGAACAGAGTGCGGCGGGGCTGACCGTATTTCTTGATAACGTCTTTCAGCTCGGAGATGATGATATCAAGTATCTTTTTATCGTCCGCAAGAATGCCTTCCATTTCGGCAATGTCCTTTTCCAGCTGGTCAACGTCGGAAATGCGGTTCAGGATATATTCCTTGTTGAGATGACGGAGCTTTATCTCGGCAACGTATTCCGCCTGCTTTTCGTCAATGCCGAAGCCTATCATCAGGTTGGGAACTACCTCCGATTCCTCTTCCGTCTCACGGATTATCTTTATAGCCTTGTCGATGTCAAGGAGAATTTTCCGCAGACCGTAAAGAAGATGGAGCCTGTCCTTTTTCTTGTTAAGGTCAAAGTAAACTCTGCGCTTTACGCAGTCTTTTCTGAACGCCGTCCACTCGGTAAGTATCTCATAAACGCCCATTACCTTGGGATATCCGCCGACGAGAATGTTAAAGTTGCAGGAATAGGTGTCCTGCAGCGATGTCATTCTGTAGAGCTTTTTCATGAGAGCGTCGGGGTCAGTGTTCTTTTTGATGTCTATGGCGATCTTCAGACCGTTCAGGTCGGATTCGTCACGAATATAGGTTATCTCTCTTATCTTGCCCGTTTTGGCAAGGTCAACTATCTTATCCTTTATCTGCTCGATAGTGGTGGTGGGAGGTATCTCGGTTATCTCGATGCAGTTGGAATCGGGGTCAAAGTTGTACTTTGAGCGGATTTTCACCGAGCCTCTGCCTGTGCGGTATATCTTTTCCAGCTCAGGCTCGTCGTATATCATATATCCGCCGCCGGGGAAATCGGGGCCCTTGAGGACGGAAAGCAGATTAAAATCGGGATTTTTAATAAGACCGATGGTCGCTTCGCATATTTCGGTAAGATTAAAGGAGCATACCGCACTTGCCATTGATACCGCAATTCCCACATTGGAATTTACCAGAATGGAGGGAAAGCTTGCGGGCAGCAGGGTAGGCTCAACGGTCTCATTGTCGTAGTTGGGGACAAAATCCACCGTATCTTTGTCGATATCCCTGAAAAGCTCGGCGCAGATAGGTGCAAGCTTTGCCTCGGTGTATCGGGGAGCGGCATATGCCATATCCCTTGAATAAGCCTTGCCGAAGTTTCCCTTGCTGTCAACATACGGGTGAAGAAGGGCTTCGTTTCCCTTTGCCATACGCACCATTGTTTCGTAGATGGCAGCGTCGCCGTGGGGATTGAGCTTCATTGTCTGACCGACTATGTTTGCGGACTTTGTTTTGTTGCCTTCCAGCAGACCCATTTTATACATGGTATAAAGCAGCTTTCGGTGAGAGGGCTTGAAGCCGTCTATCTCGGGCAGTGCACGGGAAACGATAACGCTCATGGCATAGGGCATATAGTTTTTTTCGAGGGTGTCGGTTATCCTCTCCTCAACCACCTCGCCGCTGCCTGCGATATATGCGTTTATCTTAGGCTGTGCCTTCGTGGTGCTTTTGGGTTCCTTTTTTCTTGCCATGAGGTCAATACTCCTTTAATTATTCTTCTTCCGCAGCCTCTTCAGCGTGGGCTGCCTTTATCATTATGGCACATTCAAGACGCTTTTTCATCATTTCGCAGGACATCTTGTAGGGGCTGAGAATGCTGCCTGCATACAGATAGTTGTTTGCGTTGCATCCGCCTGAGCAGTAGAACTTTGCCCAGCACTTCTTGCACTCTTCCTTGGTGTAGATGTGAGCGGAAGCAAACTGCTTCTTCATATCCATATTGAACTCGCCTGTGTGGATATTGCCCATTTTGAACTCGGTTATACCTGCAAACTGGTGGCAGGGGTAAATATCGCCCTCGGTGGTGATGGCAACGTACTCATTTCCCGAGCCGCAGCCTCTGAGTCTCTTGATAGCGCAGGGACCCTGATCCAGATCAAGCATAAAGTGGAAGAAATTAAAGTGCTTGCCCTTCTTTTCATTTATCAGCATAAGCTCCGCCAGTCTTTCGTATTCGCTGAAAATAGCGGGCAGCTCCTTTTCGGTGAGGGCATACTTTTCGTTATGGTCGCATACAACAGGCTCAACGGATATCTGGTCAAAGCCTAAGTCATAAAGATGGAACACATCGTTGGAGAAATCAAGATTGTACTTGGTGAAAGTACCTCTTACATAATAATTCTGGTAATGGCGCTTCTCGGCAAGACGCTTGTAGCGCTCAACTATCCTGTCATAGCAGCCTGTGCCGTCAACACGCTTGCGGACACGGTCGTTGACTTCCTTTCTGCCGTCGATGGACATAACGACGTTGGACATTTCCTTGTTTATAAAGTCCATTTTTTCGTCGTCCAGGAGCATGCCGTTGGTGGTGATGGTGAAGCGGAACTTCTTGCCGTACTCGGCTTCCTTGGAGCGGCCGTATTCAACCAGCTGCTTTACAACTTCCCAGTTCATGAGAGGTTCGCCGCCGAAGAAATCCACCTCAAGATTTTCCCTGTTGCCGGAGTTTTCAAGCAGGAAATCCAGTGCTTTCTTACCTGTTTCAAAGCTCATGACATTTCTGCCCATGCAGTAGTCGCCTGTGCCTGCAAAGCAATATTCGCAGCGCAGGTTGCAGTCCATAGCGACCAGCAGGCACATTGCCTTTACGGGGGAGGCAACGGAGTATTTCGCAAACTTCTCGTAATCGTCCTCGGAGAACAGAATGTTTTCCTTGTGAAGCTCCTTTACCTCCTCATAGCAGGAGATGATCTCTTCCCTGTCATAGAATCTGGACAGCTTCTCGATAACATTCTCGGGACATACCTCGGCAAAGGGAGGATGTACATTATCGAGCATATCATATGTAAGCTCGTCCACTATATGCACGCCGCCGCTGTGAACGTCGAGCACAATATTATAACCGCCCAGCTTGTATTTATGGATCATTTTACAAATTCCTTTCAGATCATCGGATAGAAGATTGAGGGTCACAGACCCTTAAATAGCAGTTAGAGGACAGAGGCCGGAAATTTCAGACCTCTATCCTCTATACCGAACCCTATGCGGATAAAATTACTTCTCGCACTCGCACTTCTGATTAGCAACAGTACATGAAGTCTTGCAAGCAGACTGGCAGGAAGCCTGGCATCTGCCGCAGCCGCCCTTAGTAGCAGTCTGCTTAAGGTTAGCCTTATTGATGGTCTTGATGTGCTTCATCTTAAATTTCCTCCCGAAAAAATAATTTAAACTAATTATATCACAGTTTTCCTGCAATTTCAATATCAAACGCAATATTCGTCATTTTTCACAGTTTTTTCTTGCAATATTTTTGTAAGCATTGCTAATCACCGAAAACAGGGCGGGTATTTACGCCTTTAAGACCGCCCAGAGCCGATGCGGAAAGGACTATCAGCAGCTTGCAGAAAAATCCTCCTGCGGAGAATATGCGGACGGTGAATGCGCCTATTATAAGCGTCAGGCAGAACACGGCTGCGCCGCAGATAAGCCCCGAGAGAAGTCCTTTCCTGCGCCTGCGGTTGGCGGATACGAAGGAGCAGGCAAAGCAGCCTGCGGCAAGGGCAGCCCCTGACATTGCCTTTACCGTGCCTGCGCTCATATCGCCCCAAGCGGCAAAGAATGAAAGAAAGACGGAAGCCAGAGCCAGCGCCCCGACCCCTGCAAATATTGATATAACAGCCGTGACCAGACGTTCACGTCGGGCGGCTGACCGCTGTGACAAGCGCATATAAGCCCTCCTTTGTACTGATTTGCACTGAATAGTACATTTTATGCAGCTGTGGGAGGGGATATGAGTAAAAGTGGAGCGGTTTGGCACAAAGGTTTGTTAAAAATGCTTGACAAGAATGAAAAATTACGGTATAATATTAAAGTATCATTACCACACGCCGGTGTGATGGAATTGGCAGACGTAGCGGACTCAAAATCCGCCGGGGCGACCCGTACCGGTTCAAGCCCGGTCACCGGCACCATGACCCTCAGGCAGCAATGCTGTCTGGGGGATTTTTGTTTCGTTAAAAAGCAAATATTTGAATTAAAATATAATTGTTTGTTGCAATTCGTATAGATATGTGATGTTTTGTGCCAATTCAAATAAACTTGCATATCAAATGCGATCAATGAGCATATTGTACTTCTGTCAATATGCTCATTGGCGTTTCCATACATTTCCCCGACTTTTTTTGATTTTGCTATTGACATTGGCTTATTCTCCTGTTATATCTGTACTATTATATAAGTATGACACATATCAGGGCGGTGAAATACATCTGCATAAGGCTCACGGAAACGTAAACATCTATTTTGCCTTGACCTTGACAATCAACAATGCAGAGAGTATAATTATACCTATATTGTATAATAAATATTTGCCAAGGAGAAATATACCATAGTTTTGTTGGCTACGCCTATCAAAGATGTTGAGGAGCGCAAACTTAAAATCGGGGAATTCTATTCAGGAATGACACCATATGCTTCCTGGCAGACCAATTACACATATACCGAAAATAATACGCAGGGGTCTTCTGCGACAGTTGGCATAAATGTCGGGGCAAGTGCAGGAGTACAAAATGGACAGAATATGTCGGTAACTGATTTTACTGCTGATACGGAAAATTCATCTGTAACAGAAACAGAATCACAGTCAGATTCTCTGTCAAGCAGTGAAGCAACGGCAAAGTCAAACAGTAAGTCACATACTGATGGAACCAATAGCAGTAAAACAGAAAATCAAAGTACTTCTCATACGGAAGGAACAAATAAAACTAAATGCTGAAAGTATTATTTGCTTATACAGTGTTGGATATTTACTGGGCGGATTTTGGAACAGGTCATGTGCTATTATAAAAGTGATAATAATAGTTCTGAGGTGATGTTATGAATAGGAATGCTTATATTGACGGAATGATGGGCTTAGTTGTGGGCGATGCTCTCGGAGTTCCTTATGAATTTCGTTCAAGAGAACAAATGAAAGCAGAGTCTGCGACAGATATGATCGGATATGGTACATATAACGTGCCTGCAGGTACCTGGTCAGATGACAGCAGTATGGCTCTCGCCACGCTTGACGCTCTGAGAAATGGCTGCGATTTGGAAGCGATAATGAGAAATTTCGCAGATTGGCTTTATAACCGAAACTACACGCCTTACGGAGAGGTATTCGATATCGGTTTTACCTGTCGGACTGCTATTTCAAATTATGTTAAAAGCGGTAACATCAATACCTGCGGCTGCGGCGGAGAATATGAGAACGGCAATGGTTCTCTTATGCGTATTCTTCCTGCATGTATCTATTTCTGCAATGAAGAGGTCAGCGGCAGGTCATCGGCAAATGAGATAATAAAAAATATTCATGCTGTTTCGGCTCTTACTCATTCGCATCTGAGGAGTATGATAGCCTGCGGATTATATTATTTCCTTGTAAAGGAAATAATAGTCGGTAGCGGAAGTATTTCCGAAAGGCTGCAGAAAGGCTTTAACAGCGGCTTTGCTTTTTATGAGGCTGATCCTGCAAATTTAACGGAACTTGCATATTACGAATCAATGAGGAGCATGGCGGAGTTTGCAAAACTGACTGACAGCGATATCAAAAGCTCGGGTTATGTTGTGTCTTCTCTGGAGGCTGCGGTGTGGTGTGCAGCAAATACATCTGATTACCGCAGCTGCGTTCTGAAAGCGGTCAATCTGGGGAGTGACACTGATACTGTTGCGGCGATAGCAGGAGGGATCGCCGGGCTGTATTACGGTTATGATGATATTCCCGAAAAGTGGAAGTCACTGATCGCCAAGCGTGAATGGATAGAGCGGTTATGCCGTGAAATGTGATCAAAGGCTTCAATATCTTTCCAGATTTTCCCCCTGCCCATAAATGAATAACCCGCCCTTGCAATGGCAATAATTTTAGCAGATCATTGCAAAGGCGGGATCATATGTATTACAACAAAGTTGATATCAGCGGAGTTGACACATCATCTTTGACAGTGCTGAAAGAGCAGGAGAAAATGAAGCTGCTGAAAGAATACCGTGCAGGTGACAAAAGTGCCCGTGACAAGCTGATAAAAGGAAATCTTCGCCTTGTGCTCAGCGTGATACAGAAGTTCACAGGCAGGGGAGAAAATCCCGACGACCTTTTTCAGGTGGGGTGCATAGGTCTTATCAAGGCGATTGATAACTTCAACACCGAGCTTGATGTGCGGTTTTCGACTTATGCGGTGCCGATGATAAGCGGAGAGCTGCGGAGATACCTGCGGGACAACACTCCCATACGTATATCAAGGAGCCTGAGAGATCTTGCCTACCGTGCAATGCAGGCAAAGGAGGAGCTGACGGGAAAGCTTCACCGTGAGCCTGATATAACCGAGATAGCCGAGGCTGTGGGCTGCCCGAAGGCCGACGTGGTAATTGCGCTGGAAAGCATATCCGACCCTGTTTCGCTGTACGAGCCTATCTATTCCGACACAGGCGACACCCTTTATGTCCTTGACCAGATAGGCGACGACAGCAGCTGTGCAGGCTGGATAGACGAGCTTGCTCTTAAAGATGCGCTGTCATCGCTGAACGAGCGTGAAAAGAAGATACTTTACCTGCGTTTCCTCATGGGACACACTCAGGTGGAGGTGGCAAAGGAGATAGGCATTTCCCAGGCGCAGGTCTCCCGCCTGGAAAAAAACACCCTTGACAAAATAAAGGGCAGTGACAACAAGTATCAGTGAAATAACAGCGGCATTCTTTTGGCTAAAGAGTGCCGCTGTTATTTTATACTAAGCACCAATTAAAAACTATACAAAAAATTGAGCATAATCTTGCGTATATGGATTATGCGATGATTTTTTGTCTATAGTTTTATTGGTGATTAGTATTATGTATCTGCCGTGTTCATCGGAAAATTGCCGCAATGCGTAAAATTGCCGTAAAACCTTGCATAAAATGCGCAAATCACTTGAAAAAGTGAAAAAAGTGTGATATTATAATCTGTAAAGTCATATTTATAATGGAAATTTTCGGAGGAATGTTTCTTGAACGACTATATTTATCACAATACCACAAAGATAATATTCGGCAGGTCAGCCGAAAAATATATCGGAAGCGAATGCAAGGCTCTGGCTGACGGTGGAAAGATCCTGCTGCTGCTCGGCGGCGGAAGCGCCAAAAAGTCAGGGCTTTATGACAAGGTCGTTGCTTCGCTGAATGAAGGCGGCGTTGAGTTCACGGAGCTGTGGGGCGTTCAGCCCAATCCACGCATTGATAAGGTGCGTGAGGCTGCCATGACCGCAAAGCGTGAGAATGTCTCACTTATCCTTGCTGTGGGCGGCGGAAGCGTTATCGACACGGCAAAGGCTGCTGCGGCAGGCGCTCTTTATGACGGCGACCCATGGGATTTCTACAGCGGCGCTGCAAAGCCTGTCAAGGCTCTTCCGCTGGGCGTGGTGCTTACCATTCCTGCGGCAGGCTCTGAAAGCTCCATGGCTTCGGTCATCTCAAATCCCGAGACCAACGAGAAGATAGGCTGCTCGGCTGAGTGCTATCTGCCGAGGTTTGCGGTGATGAACCCCGAGAACACCTACACTCTTCCCCCTTACCAGACTGCCTGCGGTGCGTCCGATATGCTGGCGCATCTTATGGAAAGATATTTCGTCAACGCCAAGTGCTGCGACCTTACCGACAGGCTCATTGAGGGAGCGGCTCAGACGGTCATTAGGTTTGCTCCTCTTGCACTGGAGTCTCCCGAGGATTATGATATCCGTGCGGAGCTTATGCAGACAGGCTGCATTGCTCACAACAATCTGCTTGACTGCGGCAGGGGAGAGGATATCGGCAGAGGCGGCGACTGGGCTTCCCATCAGCTGGAGCATCAGCTTTCCGCATACTATGACATTGCCCACGGCGCAGGACTGGCTATAATCTTCCCGGCATGGATGAAGTTTGTGAGAAAGTCAAATCCCGCAAAGCTGGAGCAGTTCGGCAGAAGAGTTTTTCATCTTGAGGGAAGCGGCGATGAGGTCATCGACATGATGATATCCGAGCTTGAAAAATTTTTCCGTTCTATAGGAATGCCCACACGTCTGTCCGACATAAACATAGGATGTGAGCATTTCAGGGAAATGGCGGAGAATGCGGTAAGGATAAAGCACAATAAGCTTGGCTCATACGTCCGTCTCACAGTAGATGACGCAGAGGAGATATACAGGCTCGCACAGTAAAAAAATAAGGCAATATAACGGCTTCATAAAGGCAAAGATTATGAGGATATGTGAAAAATGTCGAAAAAAGTGTTTCATTTTACTTTCAGTCAGCTTTCACATAATTTACACAATGGCAGGGTATTATATAACTGTACTCAAAAAGAGTACGGAATTTCATTTCAAGCTTTTATAAAGATTGTGTTTACCCCGCACGGTCTTATAAAAGAACCCCAAATTTGCTCTGCGGGGTTTTACCCCTACCTCGCAGAGAATCCCCCATAATCCTATATCATGATCTTGCCCTCGGAGCCTTGCTTCGGGGGTGCCTTTTTTATTAGGCTTTTTTAAACATATTATCAATACATTTGACTTAAAAAGGATGGTTTTATTTTATGGAATATGCCGCGATAATTTTGCTGATAATCATGTCAGCATTCTTTTCGGCGACCGAAACAGCATTTTCATCGGTAAACAAAATTCGTCTCAAGCATGAGGCATCAAACGGCAATAAAAAAGCAACAAGGGCGCTGAAGATTGCTGAAAATTTCGACAAGACCCTTACCACTATCCTGGTAGGAAACAATATCGTAAATATCCTCTCCACATCGCTGGGCACTGTGATATGTACAGAGCTTTTCGGCGCAAAGGGCGTGGGAATCGCAACAGCGGCAATGACAGTTCTTATACTCATCTTCGGCGAGATAATGCCCAAGAGCCTTGCAAAGGAAAATGCGGAGAAATTCGCACTTTCGTTCGGCGGACTGCTTAATGTGTTCATTGTGGTGCTGACACCTGTCACATTCATTTTCAGAGGACTGAAAAATCTGGTGTCAAAGCTCTTTAAATCAGGCAGCGACGCTCCCTCTGTAACCGAGGACGAGCTGAAATATATCATCGACGAGATCGAGGAAGAGGGCGTTCTGGAGGAGCAGGAAAGCGACCTTGTGCGCTCCGCTCTGGAGTTTGATGACAAGAACGTTTCCGAGGTGCTTATCCCCCGTGTGCGCATAACTGCCGTGGAGAAGAACGACAGCTTGGAGCATATAAGAGAGTTGTTTTTCACCGAACAGTATTCCCGTATGCCCGTGTATGAGAAAAATATCGACAACATAATCGGATTTATCCACGAGCGTGATTTCTTCAAGCTCACAGTAAGCGACGAGCACGCCGATGGCATCGAGTCGATCATCCATGAGGTGATCTATATCACCGAGTTCCAGACAGTATCGGAAGTCCTTGCAAGAATGCAGAAGGAAAAGATACATATGGCGATAATCAAGGACCAGTACGGCGGAACCTACGGCATGGTAACAATGGAGGACCTTATTGAAGAGCTTCTGGGTGAGATATACGACGAGACAGACGAGGAGGATCACTCCTTTATCAAGATAAGCGACAATGAGTATGACGCAGCAGCAGACTTTAACCTGAGAGAGTTTGAAGAAAAGCTGGGACTTCCCGAGGATACCATCAAGAGCGAGAGCTATACTCTTGGCGGCTGGGCGCTGGAGCTTTTCGGACGTATCCCACAGGCCGGGGACGAGGTAAAGGACGGCGTCTTTACACTAAAAGTCCTTGAAGCGGAGGAAAACAGGATAATCAGGCTGAAAATAACAGTTGATAAGCCTGATGAAAGTGAAAATAAGGATAGCGAATAAATCAAAACGGGTCGGTACAAAATGTATCGACCCGTTTTGATTTTCAGAAAAATATTATATTGCAGGCAGAGGCTCCGCCGAATTTTGTCACTGCCCATACGACAAGGAGAGCTATCCCCACAGAAAGCACCGCTGCCGCAAGCTTTGCAAGAACTCCGCATATGCCCTTGTACCTTGGAGGAGCAAAGATAAATCCGCCTGCCGTTATAAGCCCGGCTATCCATGCGGTTATGAGAAGTATCGTCTGCGCCGCATAGAAATGCTCGCTGAATGTTTCCATGCCCGCAATACAGCGCACTCGCATCAGTATGTATGAAGCTGCCAATGAAAATATCATCAGCCGCAGTCCAAGCCGTACTGCACCGTTTGACATAAAAGCTCCGCCCTTCGCAAGTATTTGTTTTTACGAAGTCCTTTGCTTTTTTTGTTCCTTACTCCACAGGGCAGCTGCCGATGCACTGGCTTTTTGCGCTGGCAAGTATCTGGTCTTCCGTGTAAATGCCCACCTGAGTTGCATTTATGGGCTTGCTGCTCCAGACAGCGTATTCCACGGAATTTCCGTCAGCGGATATCTTGAAGCCGTAGTAGCCCGAAAAATCCTCACCCATGAATTTGCTTATGTCTATCTGAGTTCCGCTTGATGTCTGTGCAACAGTGCTGTTTGCCCCCATGAAAACATCGCTGTCGCCTGCCGACATGACCTCTTCGTCATTGGTGTGCATATCGAGAAGAGCCAGCGCCGCACCGCTGTAAACGTTCTTTGCATTGGCAATGGCAGTCTGCGCTCTCGCCTGACGGGTGTAGCCTATCATCATCGGGATAAGTATTGCGGCAAGCGCTGCAACGATGGCAAGAACCACTATCAGCTCGATAAGCGTGAAGCCCCTTAATTTCTTTTTGTTCATATTCCCCGTCCTCCTGAAATTGCAATTTTTTTACTAATTTTATTATACTTATTTTACATAGCTATAGATGAAATTTGCGTTAAAACTTATAGTATAAACTGTTAATATTAGTATATGCGGCAGATTTTGAAAAGGTTCGTCATATTTACGAAAATCTTTGCCCTGTGTTTTCGGCGTTTTATCAAAAATCATAGAAAATTACCGAAAAATTAGCACCATTTTCTGTATCAATGACAGTTTTACTTTTGCCAAATATATGTTATAATATCTTTGTACGTGAGAATCTATTTGCTTTACATATAATATTTCTGAGAAACAGAGAGGAATACAGAAATGTCCGATAACTTCAACGACGGAGCGTGTGCGATATCCCCGAAGAGAATGCTGGCTCTTGCGGCTGCCGTTCTGTCCGTTTTAATGCTGGCAGGCTGCGCAGGCAAAAATGAGACGGCTGACTTTGATGAGGCTGTGGATTATGAATATTATTCCGAGGAAGAGGCTGAGACTGAGCCTACTCTCGGTTCTTCCGAGACCATGACGGAGGCTGTCACAGAAATTTTGGAAGATGAGACTGTTGACTCCGAAACAGTGTCGGCGGAAAAGGCAGCCAGCTCCCAGACTGAGGCTGTGACCGAGATATCTGCCGAGACCACGGTTTCAACTGCTCCCGCAGTGACCGAGACTTCTCCTCAGATCCCTGCTGAGACTACCGTTCCCGCAACTACAGCTGCTCACGCATCTGAGGTCGTTACCGACTGCTCGGTACCAATGGCAGAGGTGCCCGTTACAACAGCTGCGCCTACGGACTATGACAGTGAGTTCTTCTCGGAAGATCTGTTCATCGGCGACTCTATTTCTACAGGCTATTCCCTTTACGGCTTTTTGAATGACAGGAACGTTTTTGCAAAGGTGGGTCTTAACCCCTCAACAGTGCTTACAAAAACAGTTTCCACCTGCTTCGGCGACATCGGCATTTCAGATATGCTTACATATACCACACCAAAGCGTGTGTATATAATGCTTGGCTCCAACGGTATCCAGTGGCTTTCTGTGGATAATATGCTCAAATCCACCGATACTCTGGTAACGCTCATAAAGACCGCCTGCCCCGATACAGAGGTCATGATAATCAGCGTGCCTCCCGTTACTCCAGAGTATGCCGCTACCGTCAAGGATATTGACGTTATGGCAAAGATAAACGAGTATAACGACAGCCTTAGCGACTACTGCACAGAAAAGGATATGCTTTTTGTTGATGCGGCTTCCGTGCTGAAAAGCTCCACGGGATATTTCAATTATTCCTATGCCGAGTCGGACGGAATGCACTTCAAGTCCTCTGCATACAGAACACTGCTTTCAAAGATCCAGGCAGATGTGACCGCATTTGAGGAAACCAAGGCTGAGGAAGCCGAGAAAGAGGCTGAGACCGCCGTTTCCGATGAAGCTGAGGTAACAACCGCTCCCGAAGAGACTGAGGAGACTTCCGCAGCTGCAGAAGAGACTACAAGCACTTCTGCCGATGAAAAGAAACCTGCCGCAAGCTCGAAGAAGAGTGCTTCCGACAGCAAAACAGGCGGAAAGACCTCGGATACCAAAACATCTGAGACCAAAAAGAAGTAATTACCCATTGAGGAATTTTTTAAATGACAGATAATATAAACTATCAGGCTATGCTTGAGAGAACGATCGCAGCCCGTGACGGAACGCCGTCCCTGCTGCTCCACAGCTGCTGCGCTCCCTGCTCAAGCTATGTTCTGGAGTATCTTTCCCGTTATTTCCAAATAACGGTTTTTTATTATAACCCCAATATTTACCCACCCGAGGAGTTTTTCAAGCGCCGCACGGAGCAGGAGAGATTCATCTCGCTGATGCCTGCGGAAAATCCCATAAGCTTCATCGGTGCGGAATATGAAAGCGAGAGCTTTTATGAAACGGTAAAGGGGCTTGAAAAAATACCCGAGGGCGGCGAAAGATGCTTTGCCTGCTACAGACTGCGCCTTGAAAAAACGGCAAAGCTTGCAGCGGAAAAGGGTTTTGACTACTTTACCACCACGCTTTCCATAAGTCCTCACAAGAACGCCGGGAAGCTCAATGAGATAGGCGGGGAGCTGGCGGAGAAATACGGCGTAAGCTATCTTTTCTCCGATTTCAAGAAGAAAAACGGCTACAAGCGTTCAACAGAGCTGTCAAAAATATACGGCATTTACAGGCAGAATTACTGCGGCTGTGTCTTTTCCATGAGAGAAACGGAGGAAAGAAACAAATGCAGGGAGCAGTGATCGTTACGCCCCGTCTTTATTTGAGAAGAATGGGCAATGAGGATATTGCGCCGCTCAGTGCCATTTTGCAGGATAAGGACGTTATGTACGCTTATGAGCTCGCTTTTTCGGACGGAGAGGTAAAGCAGTGGCTTGACCGCCAGATGAAGCGGTATGAATAATACGACTTCGGGCAGTGGGCTGTCATTCTCAGAGAGAATGAATGTATGATAGGTCAGTGCGGCATTACGATGCAGGAAGTTCCCGAGGAGCTTGTCAGCGGGGGAATGGTGCCCGAGATAGGCTATCTTTTCCGAAAGGACTGCCGGCATAAGGGATATGCTGCCGAGGCGGCTTCTGCCTGCAGAGAATATGCTTTCAATGTGCCGGGCTTCAATAAGATATACTCTATCATAAGAGACAACAATATACCGTCACAGAATGTGGCAAAAAGGAACGGAATGACCCCTGCGGGTACTTTCGTGAAGCATTATTACGGCATGGATATGCCGCATATATTATACAAGGCTGAAAGGAAATGAAATTATGCTTACAAGCAAACAAAGAGCTTATTTAAGAGGAATTGCCGCTAAGGAAGACACCATTTTTCAGGTGGGCAAGGGCGGTATCGGCGAAAATCTCATCGACCAGGTAAGAGATGCTCTCAAGGCAAGAGAGATCGTTAAAATAAAGGTATTGGACGCTGCAATGCTTTCCGCTGCGGAGGCTGCTGAAGCTCTGGCAGAGGGCACAAAGTCCGAGGTAGTGCAGGTAATAGGCAACAAGCTCACACTCTTCAAGAGAAATCCCCAGGAGCCTAAGATTGAGCTTCCTTCCTCAAACAAGAAAAAGTGATAACAGCACTTTTCGGCGGCAGCTTTGACCCTGTTCACAAGGGGCACGTCAATGCCGTAAGGTCGCTGCTGGATACTATCCCGCAGATTGACAGAGTTATCATTATGCCTGCGTTCCTGAACCCCTTCAAGGCAAATGCCATGTCTCCCGCTGACGGTAAAGACCGTATGGAGATGTGCAGGCTTGCTTTCGGGAGCATACCTGTTTGTGAGGTATCCGACTACGAGATAAGCAAGGGCGGAGTAAGCTACACGGCGGTAACGCTGGAGCATCTGCGTGAGATATATCCGGGTGACAGGCTGATACTTACAGTTGGAAGCGATTCGCTGGAGTCGCTCCCCAGATGGCACAGGGCAGGGGATATCATAAAGATGGCTGAGATCGCTGCGGCTGCACGCTCCGATGAGGATATGGGCAGGATAAACGGCTATGCGGACAATATCAGGCGGCTGGGCGGCGTGGTGCATATCATCAAGACCCGACCCTTTGACATCTCGTCAACCGAAATTCGTGAAAAAATTTTAAACAATCAGGATATATCTTGCTATATTGAGGAAGATGTAGTAAAATATATAGTGTGTAATAAAATTTACAGAAACGGTGATAGTTTTGGATGCTCAGATGTGCAGTGTTAATATAAACGAATTAAGGGATATCCTTAAAATAAGGCTTTCCAAGAAAAGATACACCCACAGCCTTAATGTGGCTGACGCCGCACTGAAGCTGGCGGAGAAATACGGCGCTGATATCGAAAAGGCTTACCTTGCGGGACTGGTGCATGATATCTGCAAGGAAGTTCCCACCGATGAACAGCTTGCCATGGCTCAAAAGTGCCATCAGGGCATTGATGAAACGGAGCAGAAGATACCTGCCCTTTATCATGCGGCGGCAGGCTCATGGTACGGCGAGAATGTGCTCCATATCCATGATGAGGATATTCTCAATGCCGTCCGCTACCATACCACAGGCAGAGCAGGAATGTCACGCCTGGAGGAATGTGTGTATCTTGCCGACCTTATTTCCGAGGACAGGACATATAAGGACGTGGGAAGAATGAGGCGGCTTGCTTTTGAGGATATAAACGGCGCAATGCTGGAAGCCGCAAGGTTTACTCTCAGCGACGTTATCGCCAAAGGCTCGTTTATCCCCGAAAATTCCATGCAGACATACAATTATTATACAGCACTCATTAAACAGGACAAGTGAAAGGAGTAATGCAGATGACGCAGAATGAAGCTCTGGAGCTTATCGTAAAAACTCTTGACAGCAAAAAAGCCGAGGATATCAAGGTAATAAAGATAAAGGAGCTTTCCGTACTTGCGGATTATTTCGTAATAGCCGATGGTACGTCAAGCACCCAGACCAGGGCGCTGGCGGACGAGGTCGAGTTCAGGCTAAAGGAAGCGGGACTTGCACCAAATCAGATACAGGGCAACAACGGTTCCAACTGGATAGTTCTTGACTACGGTGATATCATCGTGCACGTTTTCTCAAGAGACCAGAGGGATTTTTACAATCTGGAGCGCCTCTGGAGAGACGGCGAGGAGATAGACATTTCATCTATGATAGACTGATTGACATAAGGGGTAAATATGGACAACAATAACAACAGCTATGCTAATCTTTACGGCGACGAAAATCCAAAGGGCGATGTTGTTCCTCCGGGAGTGCTTCCGCCTGAGGCTGAGGAGGTCATATACACCTATGACCCGCAGCTTATAAAAAAGGGAATGATAAAGACAAGGGTAATCGGCGTGATACTTACCGCTCCTGCGGTGGTGGCATTTTTCGCAATGCTGATGCTGAGCTTTACAACATCAGGCTCGGTGGAAACGGTCATAGCGCTTTTATTGCTTATACCTATTGCGCTGTATATGGTGCTGACAGTCACATATATGCTGGGCAGCAACGTATCGAGGATCATTATCGGCGTGCTGGCGGCAGTGGACTTCGGACTTCAGGTACTTGGCTTTTTTGGTGCGTTAATTGTGGCAGCGGGCAATGCCCATAACGGCGTCAGCTCGTATATCGCAGTTGAGCTTATTGTGACAGCGATAAGCTTCGTTCCCTTGTGGTTTACTTTGATTGACAAAAGTGTAAGAGCATATTTTAACAGCAATAAATGAAAAGGGGTATAATAATGGACGAACTTAATATGGATTCTCTTGATCTTCCCGAGATGGAACATGACTACAGCGACGTTCCCGACGCATCTGAGGGGCTTGACGAGCCTGCACGCACATCGCCTGCCTTTGGCGCAGGGGAGGACCTTTCTGATATAGAAATGCCTGTCCTCAGCGAGATGGACGGCTCTGCTCCCGTTCAGCCCGTAAAGGCTGAGCCTCAGAAGCAGGCGCCTGTACAGGCATCTGTGCAGACATCTGCTCAGATATCCGAAATGGGAGGCGTTTCTCCTATGGGCGGAATTTCTGAAATGGGTGCTTCGTCAAACAATACTTCCGCAACCGGAAGTCCTGCCGCAAACAGCATGACAGGCACAGCTTCCGTGAGCGGCATTTCCGAAATGGGCGCATCTTCATACAGCGCACCAAAAAGAAATGTTCAGCCTGCGGCTCCCGTATCGGGCGGATATACTCCCGTTTCGGGCGGCACTGCAAGCACAGGCACTCAGAACAACGGCGCAGCAAGCTACAGCAGTGTTTACAACAGGAACGATCAGGGTTCGGCTCAGAGAACAAACGACTTTTTTGCCGCAACCGAGCAGATGAATGCCGAAAAATATGAAAGAGGTCACGGCAAGGCAAATGTGCTGGGCATCATTTCCATTGTCCTTGGTGCATTTACCATTCTCGGACACCTGGAGGTAAGCTTAGTCGGACTTCTGGGCATTGTACTGGGCGGACTTATCATCTACCATGCCCTGAAATTCATGAAGCAGAGCGAAAAATCACGCCGCATACTGGCATGGCTCTATGTGTGGGATCTTATTGATTGCATACGTGGAATTATAATGCTTGCAAACGCAAATCAGCTCTTAGATGATATGGGAATTGAAGCGTCCTCGTTAATAGGCGTGACAAGATTCATATATATCCTTGGCATTATCTTCAACGGCGTAATGACATATTTCTTTATGTTCAATTCCGCTGTTCATGACTATACCATTGATGACAGCCGATGAATGATATGAACGACGACTTTGAGCTTCCGCCTCTTCCGAAGGAAACGGTGTTTTCCTCCGAGGTGGGGGATATTGACGAGGAAAATGACAGAGCCGCAGCCGATGATCTGACTGAAGCTGTGGCAGCGCCAAGCATGACCGATATGGACGGCAATCCTGCCGAGCCGCCTCCTGCGGAGGATTACAAGAGCGCCAACCGCCGTGAGACCGTTATCAGGGAAATGGTGGAGCTTCCGCCTCAGAAAAGCGCTGCCGAAAGGCGGCAGGAGTACCTTGATGAGCTGAAAAAGGAACGTGAACAGCTGCAGGCCTTCAAAAAGGACGCAGTAATGTTCTTTGGCTGCTTTACCGCACTTGCGCTCATATATCTGGCAGCAGACCCAACGCCTCTGCCTATGTGCATTGCTCTTGTTGAGGCAGGAATTGCATGGCTCATAGTAAGGGGCAGCCAGATAGCACGGCTCATGCTGCTGATAATGCTGCCCATAAATTCTGCGCTGGGAGCTGCAGGCTTCGGCGGAGCGTTTGACAGGTTTGCGTGGTTCATGACAGAGATACACATAAGGGGATTTCTTCCCGACAACTTCAAGAAAACAGCATACCTCATAATGGCGGTAGTGTCAGCGGGACTGTTCGTTTTCCTGCTCTTCAACAGGAGGATAAGCACCTACTGCTCCGATCCCGAAAACGAGATAGACGATATTCTGAGCCACGGCGTAAAGATAGGCAGGCGCAGAAGACGCTTCAAATAATGTTATACCTGCGGTTTTCCGCATCAAATAAAGCAAAGGAATGATTATTTTGGAAAGATACGATTTTGCCTCGGTTGAACCCAAATGGCAGAAATACTGGGAGGAGCATGAGACATTCAAAACAGATGTCTGGGACTTTTCCAAGCCCAAGTTCTATGCCCTCGATATGTTTCCCTATCCTTCGGGAGTAGGTCTCCATGCGGGACACCCTGAGGGCTACACAGCAACCGACATAGTATCAAGAATGAAGAGAATGCAGGGCTACAATGTCCTTCACCCTATGGGATATGACTCTTTCGGTCTGCCCGCTGAGCAGTATGCCGTAACTACAGGTCATCACCCCAACGGATTTACTCAGAAGAATATCGAGACATTCTCAAAGCAGCTCAAGGAGCTGGGCTTTGACTATGACTGGTCAAAGATGATCGCTACCTCTGACCCCAAGTTCTACAAGTGGACCCAGTGGATATTCAAGCAGCTTTATCTTGACGGCTATGCAAAGTATGTTGATATGCCCGTAAACTGGTGCGAAGAGCTGGGTACTGTTCTTTCCAATGATGAGGTCATTGACGGAAAATCAGAGCGCGGCGGATTCCCTGTTGTAAGAAAGAACATGAAGCAGTGGGTAATAGATCAGCCTGCTTTTGCGGAAAAGCTTCTTGAAGGTCTGGACGAGATAGACTGGCCCGAATCCACCAAGGCTATCCAGAGAAACTGGATCGGCAAATCCACAGGTGTTGAGGTAAAATTCAACATCGTCGGCGGCGGAGAGTTCAGCATCTACACCACCTGTATCGAAACTATTTACGGTATCACCTTTATGGTGCTTGCTCCTGACGGACAGATCGTCAAGGACCTTATGCCCCGTATCGAGAACAAGGAAGAGGTTCAGGCATATATCGACGAAACTCTCAAAAAGAACGATATGGATCGCACCGAGCTCAACAAGACCAAGTCAGGCTGCGAGCTTAAGGGCGTTACCTGCATAAATCCCGTAAACGGCAAGGAAGTAAGAATGTTCATCGGTGACTTCGTTCTTGCAAGCTACGGCACAGGTGCGGTAATGGCAGTACCTTCCCATGACCAGAGAGACTTTGAGTACGCTGTTGCTCACAATATCGACATGATACAGGTAATCGACGGCGATGAAAAGCTGGGACACGTTGATGTTTCCGAAAAGGCTTTTGAAAAGGGCGATTACCTCGGAAAGGGCTACAGACTTATCAACTCCGAGGAGTTCACAGGTCTTACCGTTGAAGAGGCTAAGGAAGCCATCACTGTAAAGCTTGAAAAGATGGGCGTTGCCAAGAGGACAACAAACTACCATTTCAGAGAGTGGATATTCGCACGTCAGCGCTACTGGGGCGAGCCTGTTCCTGTAGTTCACACCGAGGACGGCGGAATACACGTACTTGATGATGATGAGCTTCCTCTTATCCTTCCCGAGCTTGAGGATTACAAGGGCAAGAACGGAAAGGCTCCCCTTGAAAATGCCACTGAGTGGAAGAAGTATGACCACAACGGCATAAAGGGTACAAGAGAAACATCTACCATGCCCGGAAGCGCAGGCTCCAGCTGGTATTATTTCAGATACATTGATCCGGATAATGACAAGGAATTTGCAAATCAGGAGCTTTTAAAGCACTGGATGCCCGTTGACCTTTACATCGGCGGCCCTGAGCACGCTGTGGGTCATCTGATGTATTCAAGAATATGGAACAGATATCTGTACGATAAGGGCCTTGCTCCTACAAAGGAACCCTTCAAGAAGCTGGTTCACCAGGGTATGATCCTGGGCGAGAACGGCATCAAAATGGGCAAGAGATATCCCGAGTTCGTTATCAACCCCAGCGATATCGTAAGAGACTACGGCGCTGATACTCTCCGTCTTTACGAGATGTTCATGGGCCCTCTGGAGGTTTCCAAGCCCTGGAGCAGCGCAGGCGTTGAGGGTGCAAAGAGATTTATCGTAAGAGTATGGAACTTCTTTACCGAGCCTGCTAATCTGACCGATGATAATGACGGTGCTCTCACCAAGATATATCATCAGACAGTGAAGAAGGTCACCGATGATTTCGAGGCTCTCGCATTCAATACCGCTATCAGCCAGCTCATGATTTTCATGAACGCTGCATACAAGGCAGGCAAGTGCCCCAAGGAATATGCCGAGGGCATTATCAAGATGATGTCCTGCATAACTCCTCACGTATGCGAGGAAATGTGGCAGAAGCTGGGTCATAATGATACCATCGCTTACGAGCCATGGCCTGTTTATGACGAGAAGGAGCTTGTTGTTGATACCATTGAAATTGCTGTTCAGATAAACGGCAAGGTAAGAGGCAAGATCAACGTAGGCGTTGACGAGGATCAGGATTCCGCTATTGCCAAGGCAAAGGCAAATCCCGATGTCGCAGCAGCGATCGAGGGCAAGAATATCGTCAAGGAGATCTACGTAAAGGGTCGAATTGTAAATATTGTTGCAAAGTAATCAATTTGCACAAAAAAGCACCTGAAAATTCTGCGTTCTTTTTAATGCAGACACTTGACAAAATGGCTTGATATATTGTATAATGTAAAAGTTATATCGTATATAATCCTCTGCCGCAGGGCAAAGGGAGGGAACAAAGTTGGCAGAAATTCATGTTGGAAAGAACGAGACTCTGGAAACCGCTCTTAAGCGCTTCAAGAGAAGCTGCGCTAAGGACGGCGTAATCGCTGAGGTTCGTAAAAGAGAACACTATGAGAAGCCTTCGGTTAAGCGCAAGAAGAAGTCCGAAGCTGCTCGTAAGCGTAAATATTGATATTTTATATCGTATCGCTTGAGTTCAAGGCGGCGGCAGTTTATCTGCCGCCGTTTTTATCTTTCACTTGACAAATCACCGTGCAAACGGTATAATAGTAAATGCGAGTAAGCTATGCGGTTGAACGCTTTTTGCGTTAGGAAAGTCCGGGCATCACAGAGCAGGGTAGCTGCTAACGGCAGCCGAGGGTGACCTTAGGGAAAGTGCAACAGAGATATACCGCTGATTTTTTCAGTAAGGGTGGAAAGGCGAGGTAAGAGCTCACCGGGGCAGCGGAGACGCTGCTGCCATGTAAACCCTATCCGATGCAACGTCTATTGGTACGTGTACGTCAATGTCTGCTCGGCAGGCGTACCGTAAAGACGGCTAAAGCGTTTCGGCGACGATCCGCTCAGATAGATTTCCGCACACGACAAAACCCGGCTTATCGGCTTAGTCGCATTTATATGTAAATTTCGGAGCTGTTTCAGTTATGCTGCAACAGCTCCGATTTTTTTATTATATTATTATAATTTTCAGCTGCCGAGAATTTTTTTCAGATCGTCGGCAGGCTCGCTTGTGGGTGTGATGTTATAAAGCTCCACAAGCTTTGAAAGCACATTGTCCGATACAAAGGCGGGGATAGTGGGGCCAAGGTAAATGTTCTTTATGCCGAGCCACAAAAGGGTCAGCAGAATGCAGACCGCCTTCTGCTCGTACCATGACAGCACAAGGGTGAGGGGCAGGTCATTCACGCCGCAGCCGAATGCGTCCGCAAGGGCAAGGGCTATCTTGATGGCGCTGTATGCGTCGTTGCACTGACCGCAGTCAAGTATTCTGGGGATACCCTCGATATCGCCCAGGTCAAGGTCGTTAATGCGGTATTTTCCGCAGGCAAGGGTTAGGATAAGAGTGTCTGGCGGTGTGAGCTTTGCAAAATCGGTGTAATAGCTTCTGCTGGGAGATGCGCCGTCGCAGCCGCCGATAAGGAAAAAGTGCTTTATCTTTCCTGCCTTTACAAGCTCGATTATCTTTTCTGCGTGGAAAAGCACGGCATTTCTGGCAAAGCCCGTGATGACTGTGCTTCCGCCGTTCATGCCTGTCATGTGCTTGTCCTCGTCATAGCCTCCGCACTCTATCGCCTTTTCGATAACGGGGGTGAAGTCCTTGTCATCGCCGATGTGGCACAGCTCGGGATATGACACGATGGACGTAGTGAACACCCTGTCGCAGTAGCTCTGGCGCACGGGCATGATGCAGTTTGTGGTGAAAAGGACAGGCGCAGGAATGTTGTGGAACTCAGACTGCTGGTTCTGCCAGCCTGTGCCGAAGTTGCCTTTAAGGTGAGGATATTTTTTCAGCTCCGGATAGCCGTGGGCAGGGAGCATCTCGCTGTGGGTGTAGATGTTTATACCCTTGCCCTGTGTCTGCTCCAGAAGAAGCTTCATATCGTGGAGGTCATGACCGCTGACAACGATAAAGGGACCTTTTTCAATGGTCAGGGGAACTTCTGTGGGCACAGGCTGACCGTAGGCTTCGGTGTTGGCAGCGTCAAGCATTTCCATGCACTTGAAATTCACTTCGCCCGTTTTGAGTACCAGCTTCAGCAGGTCATCGGGGGATTTATCCTCGCCAAGAGCGTAAAGAGCCTCGTACAGAAAATCGGTCACAGTCCTGTCTGTCTTTCCCAGCGCATAGGCGTGATATGCGTATGCCGCCATACCCTTTATTCCGAAAAGGATAAGGGATTTAAGGGAGCGTATGTCCTCGTGTGCGTCCCATATCATATTCATGTCATAGTCCTCGAACTTTTCGGCGTTCACACGGCCCTTTTCCTGCTCGACCTCTGTTTTCATCTTTTTAATAGTAACATCGTTGAAATTAACGTTGGTGATGGTGGTAAAAAGCCCTTTGAGAATAAGAACATCTGTCTTATCGGTGGGATTGCCCGACTTTGATGCCCTTGCAAGCCCTATGAGAGCGCCTGTAAGCTCGTCCTGAAAATTTGCAGTGTCCGACTTTTTGCCGCACACGCCAACCTTGCCGTCACAGGCGACGTTGTGAGCTGTCTGCTGGCACTGGAAGCAAAACATTTCTTTCATTTTCTTTCCTCATTTCCGTTGTTATTGTGACGTTCGCTGTAACTATTATCTGCATAATTTACGTATTGATACCCATGGATATTATATTCGGTTAATAATTGATTACAGTTTGGTACAGGTGTAGCAATTTTACAAAACACATTGTATAATTGAATGTAGAATAAAACGGGATATTTATCCCGCTGTCATTTTGGAGGCTTTTTATGAAACAGGACAGAAAAAAGCGCTCTCGTGTATCAAAGCTCACCGACACAAATACGCCATTTGCACGGCTGTTGTTAGTTCCGAGCCTGGCGGGAGTTCTTGTATTCTTTATCATTCCGTTTATGATCGTTATCTGGTATTCATTCCTCGATAATCCCATAAATAAAGACTTTGTTTTCCTGAGAAATTATCAGGTGCTTTTCAAAAACAACGCCTTTATCACTGCGGCAAAAAACACACTGATACTTTCGGCGGTGGCAGTTCCGCTGGCTGTGGTGCTGTCGCTGGGTCTGGCAAGCCTGCTGGATTCCAAGATACCGGGAAAAAGTATGTTCCGAACATTTTTCCTCTGCCCCATGATGGTTCCCGTGGCTTCCGTCGTGCTGATATGGCAGGTAGTGTTTGACTATAACGGTACCCTCAATGCGGTGCTTGGCGAATGGTTCCAGGCACAGCCGGTTGACTGGATGAAATCCAGCAAGTGCCTTATGGTGGTCGTTCTGCTGTTTTTGTGGAAAAATCTGGGCTACAACATGATACTTTTCCTTGCGGCGCTGAACAATATCCCCCGTGACTGCCTTGAGGTTGCGGAGCTGGAGGGCGCAGGCCCCTTGTACAGGCTTCTGCACATAAAGCTCAGGTATCTTTCGCCGACTATCCTTTTTGTAACTATCCTCTCGCTGATAAACTCCTTCAAGCTTTTCCGAGAGGTGTATCTGCTGACAGGCGATTATCCCTTTGAGGATCTTTACCTGCTGCAGCACTTTATGAACAACACCTTCAAGTCGCTGGATTATCAGAAGCTTTCTGCGGCGGCTATGATAATGTCACTGGTAATGGTGGTAATTATCGGAGCGCTGTTCATCATCGACAATAAATTCGGAGAGGATGTGGAAGAATGACAAAAAAGAAGAAGCCTTCTCCCCAGAAAATACTCAGGCAGATATTGCTGGTGCTCATGACCATATTTGCCGCTGTTGCCGCAGTGATATTTTTGCTGCCCACTGTGCTTACCATCACAAACTCATTTATGTCCCAGACGGAGATAAACGCAAACTACGGCGTTGTCTTTAACTCCGTTACCGACAGCAAGACCTTTATCTCAAAGACCGTCAATCTGAAATTTATTCCCGACATAGTAAGCTTCAGCCAGTATTTCTCGGTGCTGTTCAAGACTCCCGATTATCTGCTGAAATTCTGGAACTCAGCAATACTTACAGTGCCTATCGTAATATTCCAGACGGTGGTGGCGCTCTTTGCTTCCTACGGCTTTTCAAGGCTCACGGGAAAGCTTAAAGAGATAATATTCTTTGTCTATATCATACTTATGCTCATGCCCTATCAGGTAACGCTGGTTCCAAACTATCTTGTGTCCGAAAAGCTGGGCATTCTCGATACCAGATGGGCGATAATCCTCCCCGGAATTTTCTCGCCCTTTGCGGTGTTCCTGCTAACAAAGGCAATGAAGCGTATCCCAAAGACATATTTTGAAGCAGCTATGCTGGACGGAGCCAACGAGTTCCAGATATTCACGAGCATCTGCTACCCCATGGTAAGAAGCGCAGTTTTCTCCGTGCTCATGCTGGTGTTCATTGACTACTGGAACATGGTCGAGCAGCCTCTTATACTGCTCTCGGACGAAAGTATGCACCCGCTGTCGGTTTTCCTGTCAAAGATAAACTCAGGCGATACGGGACTTGCATTTGCGGTGGCAGTTATCTACATGATGCCGTCGCTGCTCATGTTCCTGTACGGTGAGGATTACCTGGTTGAGGGAATCACCTACTCAGGCGGAATTAAGGGCTGATCTATTACACGAAAGGAATGATCATAAAGATGAATAATGAAAACAGATCTCCGAGAAAGGAAGTCATCAAGAACATTGCCATTGTTTTTCTGGCAGTTCTGCTGGTGCTTACATTCTTCTCAAATACTTTTATGAATTACACTCTGCCGCAGGTATCTGCCGTTTATGTCAGTCAGGGTACTATCTCCGAGCAGATAAGAGGCAGCGGAACTGTTGAGGCTGCCGAGAGCTACGAGGTAAAATTCGACCAGACAAGAACTATCAAGAGCGTTGCCGTAAAGACAGGTCAGACCATAAATGCAGGCGATACCCTGTTTGAGCTGGAGGACTCCGACTCCGACGAGCTTACTCAGGCCCAGAAGGATCTGGAGGACAAGGAGCTTGACTACAAAAAGGCAGTTCTTGCCCAGTCCGACAGCTCCAAGTATCAGTCCGATTATCTGGAGATACAGAAAGCCGAAAAGGAGCTTTCCGAGCTTCAGGCAAAGTATCAGGCTGCCCTTGCAGGCACTGACCCTCTTTCCTCCGCACTCAACGATTATAATTCCCTGAAAAGCAGATCGGATAAGCTTACCAAGGAAAAGGAAGACCTTAACAATCAGCTCAGCGCCGTAAATGCGGATACATCCGATGATATGATAAACCTTACAGGTGCGTATTACGACACCCTCAGAGCTGACAAGGACCGTGTTACCGAGCTTGAAAAAAAGGTCGAGACAGCTCAGTCCGATTATGACGAGCTGAGCAAGGACGTTGGCGCAGATACCGACTATGCTTCCAAGATCGAGGAGACAAGAAAGTCTATCGAGTCCGCAACAGTTGAGCTTAATCAGCTTTATATCTCCCTGTACAACGCAAAGGCTGATGATGATACCACATCTATCTCAGCTTCCATCGCAACAAAGTCGCTGGAGATAGACCAGCTCCAGAGAGACCTTTCCAATTATCTTGCAAAATCCACTACCAGCGGAGTTCTCAAAACAAAGCTGAAAAATGCTGAAAGCACACTCAATAAGGCAAAGAAGAACCTGAACAGCGCCAAGGACACCCTGAGCAACGATGTTCGTTCCATAAAGCTTGAAATAAAGGCAAAGCTCGACAAGGTAACAGCAGAGCTGGACGATGTTACATTAAAGCTCACCAACGCAGGCACTGCAAAGGACGATGCCACCGCAGCAGGATATCTTTCCGCTTCACAGCTGGAGCTTAAAATATCCGAGCAGAAGGACACCGTTGATAACCTTTATGCAGCACTTGAAATAAAGAAGCAGACCGACAGCGTTACCAACGAAAGCAATCAGCTTGACCTTGAAGCAAAGAAAAAGGACATCGAAAGACAGAAGGAAAAGGTCGAAAAGCTTAAGAGCGAGGCATTTGACGCAGTCGTTACCGCAAAAATGGGCGGTACTGTTGAAAGCGTTTCCGTTACAGCAGGCAGCGAGGTTGCTGCGGGCACAGTGGCAGCAGTAATCAGCGTGTCCGACCTTGGCTACACCGTTTCCTTCTCCGTAAAGAATGACCAGGCTAAGAAGGTCAAGGTTGGCGACAAGGCAGAGATAACAAGCTGGTACTGGGGCGACAGCTTCTCCGCAACACTCAGCGAGGTAAAGACCGACACTGCAAATCCCCAGACACAGAAAACTCTCGTATTCAACGTTACAGGCTCCGATATCTCCACAGGTCAGACCATTACCCTTTCCATGGGCAGCAAGGGTCAGCCTTATTCCGCAGTTGTTCCCAACGCAGCGGTAAGAGAGGACTCTAACGGAAAGTTCGTCCTCGTTATGGAAGCAAAGAGCAGCCCTCTCGGCAACCGCTACAAGGCTGTGAGATATGATATCGAAGTCCTTGCAAAGGACGACAACAACACCGCTGTAAACGGTCTTATGGGAAGCGAGTACGTTATCACCACATCTACCAAGCCCATTCAGGCAGGCGATCAGGTTCGTCCCGCCGAGAGCTGATCGGGGTGACGTGAATGAGCAGACTGAAAAAATTCAATATAATTCTGCTGATAATAAACGCCGTTCTTCTGTCGGTATTCGGGATAATTTACCTGCGGATATCATCGCTTTCAAGGGATTATTCATCTGACAAGGCAAAGGAAATGTGGGATAACGACAAGTATAAATACTCCCAGATATCACTTTATGTGTCTCCCTCCAATGGATTTGACATGATGGGGATATACTCCATGAGGAAAAGTGTCGAGGAAAAGCTGAAAGAAAGCTCCGTCCTTGATGCGGAGGATAATCCCGAGGGCAGGCTTTGGATAGACTGTGCCTCAGGCGATTCCACACTTTCCATTGCAGGAAAAATGGGCAGCTGCGATGTTGCCGTAACAGGCACGGTGGGGGACTACTTCATCTTCCACCCGGAGGACATAATGTACGGCAGCTATTACACATCGGAGGACATCAACCTTGACAGGATAATCCTTGATAAGCAGTGCTCATGGCAGCTGTTCGGCTCCATGGACACCGTGGGAATGCCGCTGGAAATAAACAACAAGGTGTTTTACGTGGCGGCTGTTGTGGAGTCACCCGATAATGAGGTTGATAAGACCGCATACGGCACAAAGCCTAGAGTGTATATGCCCTATGAATCGTTAAAGCAGCTGAACGACAGCTTTGTGCTCACATCATATGAGGTGTGCCTGCCAAATATCGTCAAGGATTACGCTTACGGGGTCATGAAGGATATAAACACCGTCCCCGAGGATTCAAGCGTTCTCATCGACCAGACTGGCAGATTCGGTCTCCTGAAGCTTTTCACAGGCTTCAGGGAGATACGTGAGAGCGTTATGGTAACGACAAATATCAGCTATCCATGGTACGAGAACCGCACACGCAGCGCCGAGATAATCGGCAAGATACTTGCAGGTCCTTCGGTATATCTGCTGATAATCCCCGCAATATCGCTGGTTTACGGACTGTTTATGCTGGCAAAGCTGGCAGGCAGGGGTGGCAGAGCTGTCAAGGAGCACATTGACGCACGTTATCAGAAGAAGATATCGGAGGAGTATTACAAAAAGCACCCCGATGAAAAGCCATAAAGGAGCAGATATGGACGTTTCATGGAACCCATGGCACGGCTGCAAAAAGATAAGCGAGGGCTGCCGCCACTGCTACGTGTATCGCACAGACGAGAAACACGGCAGGGACGGCAGCCTGCTGTCATATAACAAGGATTTTGACCTGCCCGTGCGCAGGAAAAAGAACGGTGAATATAAGGTGCACTCGGGAGCAGTGCTTTTCACCTGCTTTACCTCCGACTTCCTCCTTGACGAGGCGGACGAAAGGCGGGGAGAAGCATGGCAGTTTATGCGTGAACGCAGCGACGTGGACTTTATATTTTTCACCAAGCGTATAACCCGTCTGGCGCAGTGTTTGCCCGAGGACTGGGGAGAGGGCTACGACAATGTTATCATCGGCTGCACCTGCGAAAATCAGAAGCGTGCCGATGAACGGCTGCCGGTGTTCCTGAGCCTGCCAATAAAGCACAGGCTCATAGTATGCGAACCTCTGCTGGAGAGCATAGACCTGAGCACATACCTCGACCCAAAACGGATAGAAAGCGTGTCCGCAGGCGGAGAATCTGGCAATGAAGCAAGGATATGTAGCTATGACTGGATACTTTCATTGCGCTGCCAGTGCGTTGACGCAGGGGTCAGCTTCACATTCCACCAGACAGGGGCAAGATTCCTCAAAGACGGCAGACTTTACCGCATCAAGCGCCCTTATCAGAAATCGCAGGCAAGAAAAGCGGATATTGACTATACGCCGTGACATTTTAAATCTTAAATTTCTGTAAAAGCTATTGCATTTTCAGTTGGAATTGGTATAATAAATAGTATATAGTTTTATTCTGGTAAAATAAGAAAGGAAAGATAACTTTAATGCTCAACACATATTTTTCAGTTCTGGCAGCTGCAACAGCAAATACAGCTGATTCACAGGCAGCAGCAACTTCTCAGCTGGTATCCTCCATTGTAATGCTCGTCGTTATCATGGCGATCTTCTACTTTATGCTTATCCGTCCCCAGAAGAAGAAGGACAAGGAGCAGAAGCAGATGAGAGATTCTCTCCAGGTGGGAGATCAGGTAACAACCATCGGCGGCATAGTTGGATTTATCGTTCGTAAGAATGACGATACCGTTGTTATCGAAACAGGCGGCGACAGAAGCAAGATCATCGTTAAGACATGGGCTATCTCCGAGAATCAGACCCAGCACGATGAGCAGGACGAGCTTGGAAAGAAAAAGTAAGAGTAAAAAAGCAGCGTTTGAGCGCTGCTTTTTTTGTGCGGGTACGGACAAATTAACCGTTCACTTTCATATCCCCAAACCTCAATATAATAATAAAAAATGTCCTGCAGAAAATCCGCAGGACATTTAAATTTATACGTGTTACTTAGTGTTTGAAAGCTTCCAGCGGAATGTGGCGATTCGCTGTGCCTTGGTGTTATCGTAGGAAATGTTGCTGCACGCAACGCTCAGATCATTGTACCTGTAATCGGTACGTGATTCCTTTGAGCCGAATATTGCGGTAACTCCGCCCTTGGCAGCATCACTTCCGTAGTTTCTGGACATTACTGCACCGATCTTGTGATCGTTTCTCAGCAGCTCAATGATGTCCTTTGCAGCAATGGGCTTGGTGTCGCATACGTTGTAAATACCCTGATATGTAATAGTGTCGGGGCAGGTAAGTATGCCGTATATGAAATCCACAAGATTGTAAAGACAGGTGAAAGTGTATCCGTAATCGCCGTAGCCGCCGTAAACGAACGCACAGCCGGTCTTTGCATCATATACCTTTGCTTTCAGATTTTCGGTGAAATCCTTGGTGTAAATGGGGCATATGCGCATGATAACGCCCTTTGTGCCAGTGGATTTCTTGAGAGCATTTACAAGAGCCTTTTCAGAGTCGGCCTTGAGCTTTGCATATATGGAGGACGGCCTTTCGGCAGCTGCCTCACGTATAGGCTCTCTTGTACGCTGAGGCGCATAGATCTGGTGTGTGCTGAGCATAAGTATGTCAGCCACTCCAGCAGCTTCTGCAGCCTTGTAAAGATATTTATCCACAGCGGCGCTGGTTTTTTCCTCATCGGAGGACAGAACGTCCGGGAAGTCGTTATCAACTGTGCATGCAAGGTGGATAAGCATATCTATCTTGCTGCCGTTCAGAACGCCTGTTATTTTTTCCTTGTCGGTAATATTGCACTGAACGAAGCTGAAATTGTCATTATCTTCAAAAGGAGCGGGAGCTGTATCGGTTCCTATAACGTTATAGCCTTTCTGCAGGAGCATTTCCACAACAGCCTTTCCTATCATTCCCGCAGCGCCGGTTACAAATATAGTTTTCATAAAATCTCTCCCTTCCGATAAAATGCCGATAAATAGTATATATTTATCTCATTTATTATATTATACCATCTGTATCAGAAAAATCAATAAGATTTTGGTTTGTATTTCTTAAATTTATTGGAACATAGCATAAATATTGAGCAATTTCTCTTGAAGAAATTGTAAAAAAGTGATATACTGAATGTTATCACAGCTTGAAGCAATATGGCGCAATAACTTTCACCAATAAAGTTAATCTGCGTACAATATGAGATTAAAAGCTTATTTATAAATGCAGCATAGGAGTGTTTTTATGCAAAGCCCTTTTAAATATTCTGACACAAATAAGCGCTACCGAACCCAAAGCAGCTACCTTAAACAGAGGTTCGGCTGCAAGGTGATGAAAATATCCCTCAACTGCGGCTTTACCTGCCCGAATATCGACGGCACAAAGGGCGTTGGCGGCTGCACATACTGCTCTGCGGGCAGCGGGGAATTTGCGGGGGACTGTGCACTTTCGGTCACAGAGCAGTTTGAACAGGTCAGGGCGAAAATGAACATGAAATGGCACGAGGGGCTGTATATCCCGTACTTTCAGGCAAACACCAACACCTATGGCCCTCTTGAAAAGATAAGGGCCATGGTGGAGGAGGCGCTGACCCTTGAAAATGTCTGCGGCATTGCCATTTCCACCCGTCCCGACTGCATTTCGGACGATGTTCTGGGCTATCTTGCCGATGTTAGCAGGCGGACATATCTTACAGTCGAACTTGGTTTGCAGACTGTTCACGATAAAACTGCCGAAAGAATAAACCGCTGTCACACATATTATGACTTTTTGGAATGCTATAAGCGCCTGCGGGACAAGGACATAAACGTCTGCGTGCATCTTATAAACGGCCTCCCCGGGGAAAACCGTGAGATGATGCTCGAATCGGCTTACGAGATGTCAAAGCTGGAGCTTCACAGCATAAAGCTCCACCTGCTGCACATCATCAGGGGCACTGCCATGGCGGAGGAATATCTGAGAGGGGAGTTTGCCGCCCTGACGCTGGAGGAATATGTGGAAATCATCTGCGCCCAGCTGGAGCTTTTGCCCCCTGAGCTTATTATCCAGCGTGTTACGGGTGATGGCGCAAGGGACACTCTGATAGCCCCGCTGTGGAGCCTTAAAAAGTTTGTGGTCATGAACGAGATTGACAAAAAACTTGCCCGTGACGATACCATGCAGGGCAGCAAATACTGCGGAAAATGAACTGAAAAAAATTTTTCAAAACCCCTTGACACTGACGCTGCGTCATAGTATATACTGAGTTTACGGAGACAGGAAAGGAGATACTCATGTATAAGATCAGTGAATTTGCAAGGCTTACAGGTGTCAGTGTGCGCACACTGCATTATTATGATGAAATAGGGCTGCTAAGCAGAACAATTCTTGCGGAACATTAAAAATATAATAAAACAAGCCGCAATGGATTGAACAAATACGAATATAATATTTATATTTGAATTTATATTCGACAATATCTGATTTACATTTTTTATAGCAGGAGCATCACTTTTTATGGTGGTGCTCTTGCTTTTTATAAACAAATATAGTATATTATATATAAAGATTATCAAAAAGTAATATTGGATGTGATGACTATGTTAGGCTTTTATCTTGCACTAATAGACCAACCAAATGATAAAGAAAAATTTACGGAAATATACAAAACATACCGTATTCTAATGTACAAAACAGCTATGTCTATAACGCATAATGAAGCGCTTGCCAATGAAACGGTTCAGGACTGCCTTTTTAAAATTGCTAAGATTATTGCAGATTTTCCTGCTGTAAGAACGAAAAAGGCAAAAGCACTTGTTATAATTATGGTAAGGAATAAAGCTTTGGATAATCTTAAGGTGGAGCATATAGATAAGATTGAACCCATAGATGAACAAGAGCCAGTTTCAGATGATATTATAGGTAAGATTCTATCGGATATAGGATATAATAGGCTTGTGCAGGAAATATTAAGTCTTGATGTTATATATCGTGATGTGTTGACATTAAAGCTTATATACGAATATAGTATTGATGAAATTTGCTCGTGGCTTAATATATCTGAAAATACGGCAAAATCACGCATCTATCGTGGAAGAAAAATGCTGAGGGAACGTTTGGGGGGATTTTATAATGAAAAGTGAAACTAAAGAAAAAATATTTGACTTGATTTTAACTGATGCTCTTATGACTTGTTGGAATATGGAAATACAGGCGCTTGATAACTACCACGAATATGATGACTATAAATTTTCTGCCGAATTCGAAAGGAAAAATAAGAAAACGGCAAATTCTATAGGCAGAAGTGATAGAATAAAAAAATGCACATATATTTTTGTAAAATTAGTTGTGACCACTGCAGCAATAATGGGAGCTGTTTTTGGTGGACTTCTTACTCAGCCTGCTGTTTATGCTGCCGTTCAAAATGTTATACAAACAGTTTTTAAAAATTATGACAAATATGATTTTGGGGGTGATGAATTGACAGTTGATAATTTTAATAACAACATTCGTTTAGGATATTTTCCTGAAGGGTATTATTTGACCAATGGTGAATACTCAAGAATTTCTGTATCCCTTACCTATATAGATCAAAATGATAATAAAATAATGTTTGATTATGGTATAGCTGATGGGTCAAGCACTATCTATGATAACGAGCATAATTCATACAGTAAATTTATAGTGAATGATATAGAGTATCATTATTATGAGAGTAAAGATAACGATTTTTATAATACTCTTGTATGGTATAAGGATGGATACTCATTTAGCGTACTTGCACATTTGCCTAAAGAAGAATTAGTAAAAATCGCCAAAAATGTAAAATAAACAATTTTTTTTGCAGCCTTTTTTATTTTTAAACCGTCTTTTAATATAGAGACAGGTAAAAAGGAGGATTTTTATGCAAAAAGAAGTCAAAAGTTTTATTTCGATTTTTGCGGTTCTTATTATAATGTTTTGTACGGTGACAACTGCTTCGGCTGCTGAAACTCGATTATCTAATACTAGCAGTGTTTCGGTTTGGCTGGCTTTTAGCGGTACAACTGCCTATTGCGATGCTAAAGTCACAGGTGCAAATGGAACAACAAGTATTACAAATGGATATCTTATATTAACAGACAGCCAGGGAACAGTTGTAGCTAATTGGAGCAATCTATCATCTAATAGTGATAAACTTACTGTTTCTAAATCCACTACTGGTCTAAAAAAAGGTGAAACATATACTCTAACTTTTTCTGCCAAAGTTAATAAAAATAACAGGGCAGAAGATGTTAGTAATTATGTTTCTAAAACTTGCAAATAAATAATAAATTTATATACTGTCTCTAAAATAAATAATTATAAAAATCAATGCTGTTTTATTGCAGAAAGGAGAAGTGACTTCTAAGACATATTAATTAAGTGACTTATGTTATTTTTGCTGAGTAAAAGTTGGTATTTAATCTATTCGGAAAATATTTGAAGTTATAAGTGTATCATCTATAATATGGAGGAAAATTTATTGTGAAAATTAAAATTAATATTAAACAGGAGGAATTTATAAAATGTCAATTTTAAATGTTAATGTCAAAAAAGTCGTGTCAATCATTCTTGCTCTAATTTTGGTTTTGTCAAACTTTGGAATAATTGTAAATGCACAGGTTTCCTGCACTATTCCTTATGTTGCTGCAGTAAATAACAAACAGATTTCAGCAAATACATATGTTAGATACAGCAATGAACTATATCTTTATCCAGGCGATATTGTGTATTTGAATTTTACTTACACACCAAGTAATGCAAGTGTTTGGTTTGGACTTTCAACTCCATCTAACCAATTTCGATATGCTTCAGGGGTATCTGGAAAACTTCAGAGGAGTTTTATTATAAAAGAAGAGGGAATTCACAAAGTTAAAATTCAAAACAACTCATCAGCTTCAATTATTATAAATGGAAAATTTTCGACAGGTTGTTCCTATCCGTTTAGAGGTACAAATGTCCCCACTGCTTTGTCAAGAGGATACAGTGCGAGTCATTATGGACTAGATATTATTGATACTTATCCTAATTCTATTAATGGAAGAGAGATTTATTCAATTGGAAGTGGAACAGTATTATTTGAAGGTCCTTCCCAGTCGGCGGGAAACTATATCGCAATTTTGTATGACGGAGGTTATACAGCAAGATATTTGCATATGCAGAGTAGATCTACACTAAAAAAAGATGATGTTGTAACTTATGAAACATTTATTGGTTATGTCGGTAATACTGGAGAATCATCTGGTCCGCACTTGCATCTGGATGTTAATACAGTAAATGCGACATCAGGAGGAAGCGGAAATAATGCAGTTAATAGTAGTACAACAATAGATCCCAAAAAACTTTTTCCGCAAATTGGCTTTTCACAATAATTAAAACTATAGAGAGGGAAACATTATGAAACAAATAAATAAAAAAATATGGGCTTTTGCAATATTATCGGTGCTTGTATTTACAGCGTGCGATAAAGCAAATGAAACAACTGTCGCTGAAACATCACAGGAAAATACTCAATCTTCCGTTATGGAAAATTACGAAGCATCATCAGCCGATATTGTTCAATCGTATGCTCAGGAGGCGGCTGATAACAATGATCAGCTTGATGAAAACAATGAGCAAATGCCTGAGCCTTTTGATAATAACGGCGATTCAGGGGGCGATATGAATTCTGATTTTTATCAGCCGTGTATATCACAATTCGATAGTGTTCCCGGTTCATTGCTTGATATAAGACCGTCGGGCGAAGTGGACGAATGGCTTAATAATTATTTTTCGAGAAAAGGTGCGGTATCGAGTATCAAAGATTATCTGAATGTGTATTCATTTATTACTGACTTTAGTGTAACCAAGGAAGAAGCGGCATCTGCACTTGAAGATTACATTGATTCAGAATATGAAAGTGTAAGAATAACTCAGGATCAATTTAATATATTATTTTCCGGCAATATTGAATTGATTACAAAAACATTTGCGTCGAAGTATTCTATAGTGCATGGTGATAACATCTACAGTCCTGAATGGATCTATACGCATTCACAAAGCGATTATGAAGCCGCAGGTATAAATGCGGAAGACCTTGCAGAAAAAGTACCGATGTACGCAAATTTAAACTTAACGGAAGCGGCAAGAACTGCTTTTTCAGATAAGCTGTCAAGTTATACAGGTGTTGCCATAAATATAGAACCCGTTCAAATATATTCAGAAACGTCATCAAGCGTTATTACCGATGATATTGGCATAGTTGAGTCAGAGGATACCGTTAACAGCGATGACGAAATACCTGTAAATATTGATGATGAATAATTGTTGGGGCAAGATATAATGCTGCATCTGAAGTAAAAACAGGTGCGTAATTTATAAACAGCTCCCGCACTGCTGCGGGAGCTGTTTTGCTGTATTACTGAACGGGTGCCATTGCCGTCTGCTGGGTCATGGGGAGCATTACCGTAAATACGGTTCCCTTGCCGTCCTCGCTGTCAACGGAAATGCTTCCGTGGTGGAGGGCTGCGATGTGCTTTACGATAGAAAGTCCCAGTCCCGTGCCGCCTGTCTGCTTGGAATGGCTCTTGTCAACACGGTAGAAACGCTCAAAAATGCGTCCCTGATGCTCCTTTGGTATGCCTATGCCGTTGTCTGCCACGGTTATAACAGCCTTGTCACCTGCACGGCTCACATCTACAAGCACCTTTCCGCCTGGGCGGTTATATTTCACGGCGTTTTCGGTAAGGTTGTATATCATTTCGTAGATGTAGCCGCCGTTTGCCTGAACTGTAACGTCGCTGCCACTGACAGAAAGGTCTATTTCCAGACGCTTTGCCTTTTCGGCGAGATTTTCGGCGACCTCCTTTGCAACAGCTGAAAGGTTGGTCTCGGTGAAAATTTCCGAGTGATTTTCCTCTATCTCCGACAGCCTGATGATGTCGTTTATAACGTTCAGTAGGCGGTTGGCCTCGTCATATATGCGCTTGCCGTATCTGCGGATATCGTCGCCGTCGGTTATCATTCCGCCGCCCAGCATTTCCGCAAAGCCCCTTATGGTGGTAAGGGGAGTTTTCAGCTCATGGGAAACATTTGCGGAGAAATCACGGCGCATTTCCTCTGCCAGATGTATCTCCGTTTCATCGACGATGATTATAACAGCGCCCGAAAGCTTATCCTCGGAGCTTATGCGGCTGATGAACGCCCTGAGGAAACGTCCCTCGGAGGAAAATGTGCCAGTAACGCTGGCAGCGCACTTTGACTGCTCGATAAGCTCCATGAAATCGGTGTTTCGGCAGAATTCAATGATGTTCCGTCCGCTTTCCGCAGGGAAAACGGGGTTTACCAGATCGCAGGCGCTGCGGTTGATGGAGATGATATCATCGTTGCGGTCAATGAGTATCATGCCCTCGGTCATGTTTGCGGTTATGAGACCAATGGTGTTCTTTTCGGCGGAAAGCGAGGCGATGTAGTCCTTTATCTCACGCTTCATGCGGGCCACAAGCTTTACCATGGGGAGCAGCTCCTCA
Source organism: Huintestinicola butyrica (assembly GCF_025567215.1). NCBI lineage: Bacteria > Bacillati > Bacillota > Clostridia > Eubacteriales > Oscillospiraceae > Huintestinicola > Huintestinicola butyrica. The sequence goes on along the minus strand of NZ_JAOQKB010000002.1, from coordinate 349,061 downwards.
TACTCGCCGTAATCGGCGATGCTTTCCTCAATGGTGTCATCAAAAACGTCCATGGACTTAATCATTTTGCGTATAGGGGTGACGATGTTTTCCGAAAGCTTCATGGAAACCACCACAGCCACCACCATTACCAGACCCCATGCCGCAAGGAAAATGGGTATCGCACCAAGGAAAATGGCGGAAATTCCCTGAGTATTGCAGGAGAAACGGATTATTCCCCCGTCAGTTTTTACGGCATAGTAGTAGGTGCGCCTTGAAAGGGTGTTTGAGTAACGCTCGGCAGTGCCGCTGCCGTTTTCTATTGCCTGCCGCACCTCGGGACGGTCAAGGTGATTTTCGCTGAGAGCTGCGGGAGAAGTGCTGTCGTAAAGAACATTTCCGTCGTTATCTATCATAGTCACACGGACGTCGAAGCTGACGGCGTTTTTCATTACGTCGTATATTTCCTCGGGCTTGTCTGTGAAGCTCAGGGCTGTGTCTGCGGAGGACATAAGAGCGTCCCTTGCTTCTTTTGAATAAAGCTCGTAGCCGATAAGCATGAACAGTATTCCCAGTACAAGCACGGCGGTCATCACAATAGTGCTTATGGCTTTACAAATTCGGTTCTGCATTTGCTTTTCCTTTCAGGGTCATAAGCTGATCTTGTAGCCTACGCCACGGACGGTATGGATAATGTTTGCGCAGCCTGCCTGCTCCAGCTTCTGGCGGAGAGTTTTTACATGAGCGTCAACAGTGCGGGATTCTCCTGCGAACTGATAGCCCCATACACGCTCCATGAGCTGTTCTCTGGTGAGAACAATGTCCCTGTTCTGGAGCATGCACAGCAGCAGCTCGAACTCCTTGTATGTAAGCTCCACGTCCTTTTCGCCCACAGTCACCTTGTGCTTGGGAGCGTCAAGAACGAGATTTGCCACTATGTACTGTTCAGCCGCAGCGGAGCCTGTGCCGCCTGCTCTTCTGAGGACTGCCTTCACACGGGAGAGCAGCTCCATTATGCCGAAAGGCTTTGTAATGTAATCGTCCGCACCTGCTTCAAGGCCGTTTACCTTGTCAAGCTCGGTGGAGCGGGCTGTGAGCATTATTACGGGGATATCTGCATACATACCTGCTTTCAGCTCGCTGAGTATCTTGAGGCCGTCTTTTCCGGGAAGCATTATATCAAGCAGGATAAGGGAGGGGATCTTTCTTCTCAGACCCTCTTCAAAGGACTTTGCCTCTGCAAATGAGCTTACCTCGTAGCCGCCTGTTTTAAGGGCGCAGGTTATAAGCTCTCTGATGCCGTCGTCATCTTCAACACAATAAATGGTTGCCATATGAATTTCTCCTTTTCATTACACGGATTTTACACAGGAAATTAAAAAGCGCATCGGATTTGCCGATACGCTTTCTGTTACTATTATTACTTACTCGCATATCGTGCAGGCGTTATAGCCTCAGCGAGTTATTTATTTTTCTGCTGCCTTGGGCAGAACATACTTTATGGAATATTCCTTGTACTGCTTGATGAAATCCTCATTGCCCTCGCTCTTCAGCTCGTTAAGGTACTGGTGATTATCAAAGCTGTTGTCGTTTATCTGGATAAGATTTACAGCAACATTTGAGCAGTGGTCGGAAACTCTTTCAAGATCGGTGAGAAGGTCGGTAAAGATGAAGCCCTGTTCAATGGTGCATATCTTTTCCTGAAGTCTCTCAACGTGTCGTGTTTTCATTTCGTTTCGCAGGGTATCGACAACCTCTTCAAGAGGCTCAACACGCCTTGCAAGGGAGATGTCCTTTGCTTCAAAGGCTCTTACCGTAAGATCAAGTATATCTTCAATAGCCTTGAACATTACCTGAAGCTCACGTTTTGCCATGTCGGAGAACTCAACATTCTTTTCGTGTATCTCCTTGGCGGTGTCAAGAATGTTCACCGCATGGTCGGATATTCTTTCAAAATCGCCTATGGAGTGGAGCAGACATGATACCGTTCTGCTGTCGTCCATTGTCATGCTTCTGCCCGAAAGCTTTACAAGGTATGTGCCTGTAATATCCTCGTACTTATCTATGCTGTCCTCGTTGTCAATTATCATCTGGGCCTTGTCCTCATCGTAGTGCTTCAGGACATCGAATGCGATGAGTATAGTATCCTTTGCGAGGGAAGCCATTCTGTTGGTAACGTTTCTGCACTGCTCGATAGCAACGCCGGGAGTGCTGAGGAAACGGTCGTCCAGAAGAACGGGGGATTCGCTGTCGTCCTTCACCTCGTCACGGATAGTGAGGTATGCAAGCTTTTCAAGCAGGTTTGTGAAGGGGAGCAGCAGCAGGGTGGTGCAGATATTGAATATTGTATGCACCAGTGCGATTGAGAAACCTGTTACAGCGGAATCCTTGAAAGAAAAATCAATGAAATAATCAAGTGTGTAATAAACAGTCAGCGCCAGCACTGTTCCGATTATGTTGAAGTAAAGATGAACTGCTGCAACACGCTTGGCGTTCTTGTTTGCGCCCGCCGAGGAAAGAATTGCGGTGATGCAGGTACCGATATTCTGACCGAGGATAATGGGGAATGCGGTGCCGAATGTTATCTTTCCGCTCTGGGAAAGGGACTGGAGCATACCCACGGAAGCGGCGGAGGACTGAATGATAGCTGTAAGCAGAGCGCCAACCATTACGCCGAGTAGGGGGTTTTTGAAAAGTGTCAGGAGAGACTCAAAGGATTCGGAGTCTTTAAGGGGAGCCATGGAGTTGCCCATGGTGTCCATACCTATCATCAGCAGGGCAAATCCAACGAGAATGCCGCCGATGTCCTTTTTCCTGCCGTTCTTTGTAGTCATTCGCATGACCACGCCGATAAGTGCGAGTACGGGAGCAAAGTTTTCGGGCTTGCACAGCTGAATGGCGATGGTGTCGCCCTCCAGACCCGAGAGGCTCAGGAGCCATGTGGTGACTGTGGTTCCGATGTTTGCGCCCATTATAATGGATATCGCCTGTGAGAGGCGCATGATGCCTGAGTTTACGAAGCCTACCAGCATTACTGTGGTCGCTGATGATGACTGTACAACAGCCGTTACCAGAACACCCAGCAGAAGGCCTTTAAAGCGGTTTGAGGTTAGCTTTTCGAAGATTTGCTCCAGCTTTCCGCCTGCGAGTTTTTCAAGCTTGTCGCTCATAAGGCTCATTCCGTAGAGGAACATTGCGAGACCGCCGAAAAGCTGAATGACATTGAACACTGACATTTAATGCTCATCCTTTCATTGTACCGTTGCGCCTGACTGCGTATCCTAGCGGTTTCCCAAACCGCACGGTACTTTTCATCAAAAAAACACATTTTCTCACACGCAGTTATTGTAACACAAATAAGTGAATTTCAAATAGTCCTATTGTAAAATTTACGTAAAATATGATAAATCTGTTTAAAAATATGTACAGCAGCCTTTACAGACTTTTCGTGGAACGCATTTAAGCGGCATATATCTGTATAGATTTCTTTACGAAATGTGAAAAAAATTATTTTGTTAAATCCGTTATTGATTTTATTTGCAGAATGTGGTACACTATATTTATTGATTTGTTTTACAGTTCTTTCGCCGCAGGTGCGGCAAAATATATTCGGGAGGATTATTCAGATGGATAAATCACAGTTTACCTCAAAGATCAATGAAAATCTTATGATCGACGGAAGAACAGACATAAGCCACGCAACTCCCCGCCAGCTTCACAACGCTGTTGCAAGGGCTGTTATGAGCGACATTATCCCTCTCTGGAATGAAACAGAGGAAAGACATAATTCCAAGCGCAGAGCATATTACCTCTCCGCTGAGTTCCTTATGGGAAGAGCAGTGTTCAACAACCTTTACTGCGCAGGTCTTCTTGATGAGGCAAAGCAGATATTCTCCGACAACGGCATTGACATTGCCTGCCTGGAGGAAATAGAGGACGCTTCCCTGGGCAACGGCGGTCTCGGCAGACTTGCAGCCTGCTTCCTTGACTCAGCAGCTGCCTGCGATATACCCCTCAACGGCTACGGTATCAGATATAAGTACGGACTTTTCAAGCAGTCTATCGAAAACGGCTTCCAGAGAGAGTCTGCCGATCCCTGGCTGGATTACGGCGACGCATGGAGCGTAAGATGCGACAAGGACGCTGTTATAGTTGAATTTGCAGATCAGACCGTAAAGGCTGTTCCTTACGATACACCTATCATCGGCTACGACAGAAAGGCTGTAAATACTCTCCGTCTCTGGCAGGCTGAGAGCATCAAGGGCTTTGATTTCTGGAAGTTCGATAACCAGGATTACATGGGCGCTTCCGAGAGCAACATCATGGCTGATGCCATAAACGATGTTCTTTACCCCAACGATAACACCGAAAAGGGCAGAAGACTGAGACTTAAGCAGCAGTATTTCTTCGTATCCGCTTCCGTTCAGGACGTTATCAGACGCTACAAGGCAAAGTACGGCGAGGATTTCTCCCACTTTGCAGAGTGCTACGCTCTTCAGCTCAACGATACTCACCCCACAGTTGCCATTGCTGAGCTCATCAGAATATTCATGTTCAAGGAAGGTCTTTCCTTCAAGGAAGCATTCGATATCGTTCAGAAGACCTGCAACTACACCAACCACACCGTTATGGGCGAGGCTCTGGAAAAGTGGAACATCGACCTGTTCAAGAGCGTTATCCCCACAGTTTATGAGATCATTCTCATGATAAACGACTACCTCAAAAAGTACCTTAAGTCTATCGGTCAGACCGAGGAGCAGATAAACTCCAAGCTCATTGTTGACGGCAGCGTTATCCACATGGCAAGAATGGCTATCTTCGCTTCCGCACACACCAACGGCGTTGCACAGCTCCACACAAATATCCTTATGCACGATGTTCTTAAGGACTGGTATGAGATATTCCCCGACCGCTTCCAGAACAAGACCAACGGTATTACCCCCAGAAGATGGCTGGGTCTATGCGATCCCGAGCTTTCCGCTCTTATCACCGAGAAGATAGGCGACGGCTGGCAGACTGACCTTGACAGACTGGCAGGTCTTAAAAAGTTCGTTGATGACGGCGACACCATCAACCGCTTCATGGCTATCAAGAGAACCAAGAAGGAGCAGCTCTGCGCTTACATCAAGGAGCATGAGGGCATTGACCTTTCTCCCGATTTTGCTTTTGATATCCAGGTAAAGCGTCTCCACGAGTACAAGAGACAGCTTCTCAATGCTTTCTCCATTATGGACCTTTACTTCCAGATAAAGGATCACAAGCTGCCCGATCTCCAGCCCACAGCGTTCATCTTCGGCGCAAAGGCTGCTCCCGCATACCGCAGAGCAAAGGGCATCATCAAGTATATCAATGAGGTGGCAAAGCTTGTTAACAACGACCCCGATACCAAGGATAAGCTGAAGGTCATCTTCGTTCAGAACTACAACGTTTCCTACGCTGAAAAGCTCATTCCCGCAGCAGATATCTCCGAGCAGATCTCTACAGCGGGTCTGGAGGCTTCAGGTACAGGCAACATGAAGTTTATGCTCAACGGCGCAGTTACTCTTGGAACCTATGACGGCGCTAACGTTGAGATCGTTGAGGAAGCAGGCTGGGAGAATGAGTATATCTTCGGCGCAAGAGTTGAGGAGATAGACGCTATCAAGGCAACTTACAAGCCCAAGGAGAAGATATACAACCGCAACGATCGTGTAAAGCGTGTTGTAAATACTTTGGTTGACGGCACATTCAACGACGGCGATACAGGAATGTTCGGCGAGCTGTTCAACTCCCTTATCAACGGCGCAAGCTGGCACAAGCCCGATAACTACTTCCTTCTCACCGATCTGGAGGGCTATGTTGACACCAAGCTACGTGCTCTCTACGATTACAAGAACAGAAACGTATTCAGCAAGAAGTGCTGGATGAACATTGCAAGCGCAGGCAAGTTCTCTTCCGACAGAACTGTAAGACAGTATGCCGAAGAGCTTTGGAAGCTTTGATATTTCCATAAACAGAAGGTCAAAGACGACTGAAATCAACAGCCGACCGCAAGTCGGCTGTTTTTCTGCGTTTGGAAAGGATTTTTTATGAGTTCGGATTTTTTTAAAGGAATGAGGCACGGCATACCAATAGCATTGGGATATCTTTCCGTGTCCTTCGGATTTGGCATACTTGCCGTTAATATGGGGCTTACAGTGGCTCAGGCAGTGGGCATATCGGTAACGAACCTTACCTCCGCAGGTCAGGTAATGGGCGTTACGGTCATAGCAGCAGGAGGCTCACTTTTTGAAATGGCGCTGACTCAGCTTGTCATCAACCTGAGATATGCACTTATGGGTCTGTCGCTGTCAAGAAAGCTGGACAGCAGCTTTAATACGCCGAGGAGAATGCTTGTATCCTACGGCATCACCGATGAGATATTCGCCGTGGCATCCGCACAGCCCAAAAAAGTATCTCCGCAATATATGTACGGGCTGATACTTGTATCGTTCCTTGGCTGGAGCATAGGCACGTTCATCGGCGCATTTTCGGGTCAGATACTTCCCCAGTCCATAATAAACGCCATGGGAATAGTGCTGTACGGAATGTTCATTGCAATAGTTATCCCCGTTGCGAAGCGCAAGAAGAGCGTGCTTTCCGTCGCCATATTTGCGGCAATACTGTCGCTGATGTTCAAATATGTGCTTACCATGGTAAGCAGCGGATTTGCTATCATAATCAGCGGTGCAGGCGCTTCCGCACTGGGAGCAATGCTCTTTAAGGACGAAGAGGGGGCTGAGGAAGAATGAGCATAGTCGCATACGTTGCGGTAATGGCAGGCGTTACATATCTTATAAGAATGCTGCCCCTCACCCTTTTCAGAAAAGAGATAAAGTCAAAGTTCTTCCGCAGATTTCTCTATTATATCCCTTATGCGGTGCTGAGCGCAATGACCATACCCGCAATTTTTTATTGTGTGGGCGATGAATTTACTGTTCAGGCAGTTATCGGAACGGCTGCGGCAGTGATACTTGCCCTGTTCGATATGCCGCTTATCGTGGTTGCTCTTGTGGCAGCCGCTGCGGTGTTTATTTCGGGATTGTTTTTATAATTTGACACTATAAAAGCCCGTACTCTTTGTGAGTGCGGGCTTTTGATTTGATAAAACGCTTTTTGAAAAAAATATTTTTGCTTCCCGTCGTAAGGTGCAGGTACGGACAAAATTCAAAATGTGCCCGCACAGCATTATAAATAAAACACAAAGCTCCGTCCCGTTATTTTTCTGTTACGGGACGGAGCTTCTATTTTTCCGTGTTGTTCCTTGTCTTTGTTCTTCACAAGCTTAATAGTTCATCACATCAGTAGTCGTATCTGATTGTGATATCGGGTTCATCCGTAAGGGCAGGAGTTGTCTCGAACTCTGTCCAGAGGGTGAAATCGGGGACGGAGGTAGTTACCCATGGAGTGCTTTCGGTAGTTGTCTCAGTTGTTGCCGAAGGCGATGTCTCCGTCTCGGAGGGGGCGGTGTTGTCAGGATTTACCGCAACGAATACGGAAAGCACTTCTCCTGCTTCTAGGTCGATGTACTCACCGGGTTCAATGCTTATCCATGCAACGTAGTCATTGAGGGTGTTGGTGGTCTCATACGCCTTTTCCTCGTACTTGATGCCTTCGCTGTTGAGGATAGCGAAATAATCCTTCTTGTTCAGTCCGTAGAAGTCTGGGACTACTACCTTTGCGGGGCCCATGCTTATTTTCAGCGTAAGCTCTGCGCCCTTTTCGTAGTTGGAGCCCTTTTCGATGGACTGCTCGAATATGATACCCTTTTTGTATTCATCTGTATAAACATACTCGGGTGTGATTGTAAGATTGTCCTTGATGGAGGTGTTCTTTACGGTATCGTAATTCTTGCCCACAAGGTCGTTCATGATGTAAACGGTAGCGCCTGCCTTGATAGTTGTCTGCGATTCATTTGCCGCAGGATTTGTATCCGAGTCGGAGACCGTTACTGACAGAGTGGGGATAGTTGAAACATTGGGGAGAGCCGAACCGTCAGGAGCGGAGGTCACACTGCCCGATGCTTCCGATTCGATATCGCCGATCTCAGGGATAGTTGCCTGGGGAGCAGTGGTTATTCCGTTTGCCACGGTTGAACTGTTGTCGTCAAGCACCATCATCATGATGCCCATTATAACGCACAGGAGAACCGCTGCGCACACGCCTACGATAACAAATATTCTGTGCTTGCTCATAGGCTTCTTTGCTGGCTTTTTCTCAGGTTCCTCAACGGGGCCTTTTGTGCTGTGCTGCTTGGGGATAGTTATGGTCTGGGTAGCAGATACAGTCCTTGTTTTATTGAACTCAGGCTCTTCAAAAAGCTGGGTCACAAGCTCGGTAACGGTCTGTATCCTCATTTCGCCCGAAAGCGCCATACCGTTCATAATGACCTTTGAAACGTTGACGGGGATATTGGGATTAAGTGACCTTGGCTCGGGGAGAGTGTCGTTTGTCATTCTCACCATAGCGTCCATCGGAGTAGTGCCTGTGAGCATTCTGTAGAGCAGTGCGCAGATACCGTAGATATCTGTCCATGTGCCCTGCCAGTTGCTTGAGCTGTACTGCTCGGGAGCCGCATAGCCGTGATATATCTCGGAAGCAAGCTCGGTGTTGGCAGTTCTTGCGTCAGCGATGCAGAAGCCTATGAGTTTAAGCTCGTTCTTTTCGCCGACGATTATATTATCGGGGGATATGCCCCTGTGGATAAGACCAGCGTTATGTACAAGGGAAAGTGTGGTGAAGATAGGCGGGAACATCCGCTTTACTTCCTCCCAGGTAAGCTCGCCTGCGTTTTCTTTCAGGTACTTAGCCAGGTTCATTCCCTCGATGTAGCGGAAAATAACATATCCTGTGTTATTCTCGCCGAACATATCAATAGGCGGATTTATGTGGTTAAGAGTCCGCATTTTTGCAAGCATCTTGTTAAGCTCAACAAATTCGGACATAAAGGCTTTATACTGGGCAACGCAGTTCTGCTTAACAGAAATTACCGTGCTGTCCTTATTTCTGCTGCAAAGTGTATCGGGCATATATTCCCTGATTGTGACCTTTGACATGGTAACGGTATCGAAGCCGATATACTCAGCGCCCTCGCCGTTATACCTCAGAAGCTTGCCGACGATGTACCTGTCATTGAGAATGGTTTTGGGAGGCAGATATGCCGGCAGATACGGAACATCGGGCGAGTAACCGCAAAGCGGGCAAGCGCCCTCGGTCTCCTTTGGCTCCATGCAGCCCATACACAGCTTATAATTCAGATCAGCCAAACTCGCATCTCCCTTCATAAACATCGTGCAAACATAAGTCTGCTATACTATAATACCAGTCAAAGCCCGATATGTCAATGACTTTTGCTGAATTGTCAGCCTTTTGTATTCATGCTTTAACATTTTTTACTGCTGTTGAAACCGTTTTGTTTTCATTCTGTAACCTGATAAAGTTGATGTGGTTTGAGATATTATATGCAGGGAGGGGTGAAAAAATATTGCAAAATATATACAAAAAAGCTCCTGCCGTTTCCGACAGGAGCCTGTAAGTTATTATTACTTTTCAACAATTATTCTCAGAGGCTCCGTTACCGATCCTCTGGAAGCGGAATACTGATATGTGGGAATGGTGTCGCCGTCATAAACGGGTGTTCTTCTGAGTGTTATTCTTGTGCTTCTTTCGGGGCTGTTGCTGTCGTATGCGTCAATAACGAACAGGTCGGGATTTTCCTCGTCACGGATTATCCTGATAGCGTTCATAGCGGAGCCGCCGTAGGTGATGAGCGCAGGAGTACCTGTGGTAAGCTCGTTGATAAGCTCGTCAAATGCCTCATCGCCATTGTATCCGAAGTCAAGTATATTGCACTTGTCAGCCGCATCGGGAATTGCGCAGTACCAGCGGAGCATATTCATTATCGCCAGATCGTCACCCTGGAGGTTCTTGCTGTCGATAAGAACGCACTCATAATCGGTAAAGTCCTTTATCTTGTTGAAGGTGATTGTACGCAGGAACTTCATAAATCCGCTCTGCTCGGGTGCGGAATAATCATAGTGAGAGGTTATTACCTTGAGGTTTGCCTCGTCAATGAATGCTCTGGTATCGTTTGTGTAGTGGAGAGTGCCGCCCTTTATGCTGCGGTAGTTCCACTTGTCGCTGCGCTGGATATACTCATTGTAGGAAGCAAGAGCGCCCAGCTCAACGCTGTTAAGGTCTGCCTTGCCGTCTGTGATGCCCGAAATGGAGCTGATGTCATAGCTGGGAACTGATGTGCCGTCATCGGTGGTGTAGCCCTCACGGGACATTTCAAGAGAGCCGGTGTAATAGTCACGGATAAGTCCTGCAATTCCCACGTCAGCGCCGTTGGGAGAAAAGTCGGAGCGGAAGTTGTTGTAGCCGATACCGTCCTTGAGAACGTTGAAGCCGGAATCAGCAACGATATAGCCCTTTGTGCCGCTTTCTTCCTCGAATGTTACCTGATTGTAGGACATAAAGCTCTGGATCTTTTCGTAGATGTTTTCCAGTGCGTCAGCGTTGGAAGCCTGGAAGAACTGACCGTTTGTCTGCTCGGCAATGCTGTAAAGGTACTCAGCGTCGATGTATTTTCCGAGACCGATAGTAAATATTGTGATATTTGCAGCCTTTGCAGCGTCGATGGCAGCCTTGTCCTTTGCGGCATTTGCAACGGAGGGCATACCGTCGGTCAGAAGGATTATGTAGTTCCTGTCAGCGCTTGATATTCCGCCGAATTCCTTGACCGCATTGGTGATAGCGCCTGCGATCTCGGTTCCCGAGAACACCTGATTTTTGTTTCTGATATCGGAAATCTTCTGCTTTACAGTGTTGACATCATTTGAAATGGGAGTGATATTTGCATATCCGCCCGAAAATTCGCCTGCGCCGTAATTTGCTTCAACGCCCAGCATATCAATAAGGTTTACGGCAAAGTCGAGGCGCTTGAACTCAACGTCATTTTCCTCGGAGTTAGCACAAAGCTCTTCGGGGTACATGGAGCCTGAGTTGTCGATGAGGAAGAACACGTTTGTGCTGCCCTTTTCCGAAAGAATGCTTGTGTCGCAGAGGGCATAGATTCCATTTTCGGTTATCTCGGCGGAAACGGTGTTTGCGTCAGAATTTACGGCACTGGTGAGCTGGTCGAAGCTCAGCTTGTCGGCATTGAAGCGGAAGATAGAAAGATTGCTTTCGTTCACGTTCTTGTTTTCCGCCTGGTTATCGGTGTAGCTGAAGGTCAGGGTGCAGGAATCAAAATTCTTGTCGGTATAGAACTCATAAGCATAGCCCACAAGTCCGGGAGTACCCTGGATACTGTTGTTATTCACCTTTGAAACGGTGGTATATGCAGTCTTGAGCTGTCCCTTTATCTCAGCCCTTACCTGCTCGGCGGCAACTGTGTTGTCACGGATAACTTCATTATCGGGAGTTGAGCCGTCGGATGTGGGATTAAGGGGATCAAGACCCGCTCTTATCTCACGTCCGTCCAGCAGACCGTCTCCGTCGGAGTCGGGATTTGCGGGATCGGTCTTGGATACGTTTATCTCGTAGTAATCGGTGAGACCGTCGCAGTCGGAATCCTCCAGACCCTCGTTAAGTCCCAGAGATGTCTTTTCCTCGGCGGAAAGGGGAGAGGTGTCAGGTATCTCGTACTGTATGCTTGAATCGGAAACCAGTCTGCTCTGACCTGTAAGCTTCTTTTCAAGGTCGGAGTAGATCTCCTCATTCTGGGAGTTTACATAGATGAATGCGCCGCCGTAAGCCAGCAGTACAACAACAAGTGCAACTGCCAGACCCTTTGCTGCGTTCATGGACATAAGGGTGCGGTTGAAGTATCTTGCAGTGGCGTTCTTTTTCTTGGTGCTTTTAGCAGGTGCGGGTGCAGCTGCGGGAGCTTCCGCCTTCTGCTGAGCTTCCTCGGCAGCCTTTGTTTCCTCACGCTTCTTAGCCGCTTCCATGGCGGATATCTGGCGCTGCTTTGCCTGTTCTGCCTTTGCAAGGCGCTCTTCTTCCTTTTTCAGCTCCATCTCACGCTGATGCTTGAGATATGCTTCTTCCTTGAGCTTCTGACGGCGGGCGTTTTCCAGGTCTCTGTCAAGAGCGTCCTCGGAAGCTGCTCGTCTTGCAGCCTCCTCCGCAGATATGGGAGGACCCGAAACGGGCTTAGTTTCTGTTTTAGGCTCTTCTGCCTTGGGAGCTTCAGCAGGCTTAGTCTCAGCCTTAGGCTGCTGGGGCTTTGCTTCTGCCTTGGGAGCTTCCGCAGGCTTAGCCTCAGTCTTGGGCTGCCGGGGCTTTGCTTCTGCCTTGGGAGCTTCCGCAGGCTTAGCCTCAGTCTTGGGCTGCTGGGGTTTTGCTTCTGCCTTGGGAGCCTCAGCAGGTTTAGCTTCTGCCTTTTCTTCGGGCTTCTTAGTGGGAACTATTATATCAATCTCATTTTCCTCGGCTTTATCAAGGTCGGCCTCCGCTTCGTGAGCAAACGCCAGCATCTCGCTGAGACTCTGGACAGGTATATTCTTTTCGTCAACCTCTTCCGTTGCTGCCTTGGGCTTCTGAGCCTGAGCAGATGTCTTTGGAGCCTGAGACTTCTTTTTCTTTTTATTATTCTTGCTGCTCAATCAAATTCACATCCGTATTAAAATTTTTGGCGCAGAATCCCTCAAACGAGAAATTCTGCGCTCGCTTTATTATATTATACTATAATTTTACAGCTGAAATCAATATAGTATCTGCATATAAAAACCTATAACAACTATTGAAATCTGCACAATAGCATAAATAATCCTGCATTATTTTTAGTAAAGATCGCTAAAAATGTCATTCAGCTTTGAACTGAGAAGGATGACGCTTGAAGAAATCCACCTTGGGTTCAAGGAATTTGAGCTTCCTGTCACCGCCGCAGATAGTCTGGAGAGTGTCAAAAATATGATCCCAGCTCCATACGGACTCGTCGAGGTTCATGTAATCCTTTACCATTTCTGTGCCTTTGGGAGCAAGAGGGTGAAGAAGAACAGCGGCGGTCTTTATCATATGGAATGTGTCGATAAGGTAACGGCGGCGGAGAGCATCATCATCGGACTTATCAGCCTCGGACTTTGCCTTTGCCATATATTTGCTTGCCTTTCTGATATAGGAGTCAAGAACATATGTTACCTGATGGAACTCGGTCTTGTACATAAATCTCTCGTATTCGAGGATAGCCTTTTCGGAGTCGGCAATAACGCTTTCGGATACCTCGCCCACGGGCATTACGCCGTCATAATACTTCTGAACATCGTAGAAGCAGGTGCGGATAACTCTGTTGAATACGTTGGAGAGCAGGAAGCCTTCCTTTGTTACGGGATCGCTGTCCTCAGGCTTTGCATTGGGGTTAAGGGGCTTGGGCTGGAAGCTTACGCTTCTCATGCCGAGACCGAGACCCAGCCAGTGCATTCTCAGCTGTTCAGCGGTATAGTAGTCCAGCAGGTCGGCAGCCATAGGAGGCTTTACGGAGCCGCTGGAAGAAGCCTTCTTGTCAAGGAAGAGAATGTGGTGGTTAGCCACGGGAACGGGCATTGTAAGATGCCCCTTTGTATCAGTGGGGGACATATCCTCCAGCTTTTCGCCCTGGAAGGACATCCACATTGCGGTCTGAGCCACGCAGTAGAAATAGATATTGTCCTGACCGATGAACTGATATACCTTAGCATCGGGGTCGCACCAGTATTTTCTCCATTCCTCGGTGTCCCTGCCCTGAGAAGCAAGGTATGCCACGGTAAAGGAGATAGGAGCCCACAGTGATTCGGGCCATACCCATACTGTCAGACCCTTTTCGCCCTCAAGCTCGGGAGCGGGAACGCCCCACTCGATGTTTCCTGTAAGTCTGAAGGGAACAAGTGTCTTGCCCTCTCTGAAACGTACATGATGCTCGTTGAGCAGCTTGCAGGCATCATCTCTCTGGGAAAGCTCCTTGAAAACTATAGTAAAGGATGTTTTTTTAGGCTCAACGATAAGCTCATGCTCAGCCATCTGAGGAGCAAGCTCCTTGTAGGTGTCCATATAGTCGTTCATTATATAGATAACTGGAGGCTCAAGGAATTCCTTTACAGTCTTTGTGACAACGGGACGGATATTGTCCTGCTTCTCCATTTCGGAAGCCATTTCCTTGAGCAGATCGTTATAATCGGGAAGCTTGAAGTACCAGTTTACAACGTCCTTCATAACGGGAGTTTCACCTGTCAGTGTGCTCTTGGGGTCGATAAGGTTGATAGGATTGTACTGATGACCCAGATCGCACTCATCTGCATAGCCCTTTTCGGACTGGCAGCCCTGAACGGGGCACTTGCCGATGACCTGCCTGCCGTTGAGGAACATTCCAGCCTTTTCGTCATAGAACTGAGCGGTGGATATCTTTTTCAGATGACCCATCTCATAAAGCTTTCTGATAAAAGCGTCGGAGACCTTGTTGTGCCACTCTGCGGTGTCACCCAGAGCGGAAGCACCGAACAGGTCAAGGCTGATGTCATAATCATCGAGAGTTTTCTTCTGAGCGTCGTGATTTCTCTGAACATAGTCACGGATAGTTCCTGTGAAGCCCTGTTCAGCGCAGGCTTTTCTGTAGCCCTCGGCGATAGGGGAGCCGTAGCAGTCTGTTCCCGAAACGAAGATAACGTTCTCCTTGCCTATCCTGTCACGCAGGAAGCGTGCATATACATCGGCAAAAACGAACACTCCGCCCACATGACCGAAGTGGAGGGTCTTGTTTCCGTAAGGCATACCGCCTGTTATAACTGCTCTTTTGGGGAACTGAGGACGATTATTCTTATCTGCGGTTTTTTTCTTATACATCTCATTGCTTTCAGCCATGACATCTGCCTCCGAACATATAGTTTCATAGCTTATATTGTAACACATTACCAAATGAAATGCAATAAAAAAATTGAACATTAAAATAAATGAAAAAAAGCCGAATTTATTTAAAATAACGGTGCTGCCGCAGTTTCTTAGCGCTTTCTGAATGGATTGAAAAGGGTGGGCAGACAGCAAAATATAAAAGTTCAGCATATGTTAACATAAAAATAACAATTTCTGCCATAAATTCGGTTATCCTCATTCGTATATACATCAGTAAATATCATGCGAAGGGACGGTCATATTATGAAAAAGAGTTTAATTTTATCATCAGCGTTATGTATGCTTCTTCTCACAGCCTGCGGCAGTTCTCAGTCAGCATCTGATACGGCGCCCGCCATTGGATATGCAAACGGAATCAGCGAGTCAAGGTCATATTCAGAAGACTCAAACGGATATTATTCAGATGATTATTCCTATGCCTCCGATGAGTCATATGCGTCAGAGGATTACGATTCGGCAGATGTGCCCTCATATGACGCAGCTGCATCGGACAGCACCGCCGAACCAAATGCGGTATCAAAGGAAATGCTGGTTTATTCCTGCACAATGAGCGTTGATACGCTGAATTTTGAAACATCGCTGAGCGGTTTCAGGAACGCACTTGATACATACGGCGGATTTGTTGAGCAGGAGAATTTCAGCGACGGCGGCTCCGAGGGCAGATGGTACAGCAGCAGTGAGGAAAAGTGGAAATCCTATACTGCCACAGTAAGAATACCCAGCAAGGATTATGATAATTTCTGTAATGCGGCAGGGGGACTGGGTGATCTGCGCAGCAAGAACGCCAGCGTCACAAATATGAGCCAGGAATACAGCGACCTTTCCACCACTCTTGCCATATATGAGGCAAAGGAAGCACGCTACCTTGCGCTGCTTGCGGATATCACCGAGGACGAGTACGCCATTGCGGTCGAAAAAGAGCTTACCGACATTCAGATACAGATAGCAAACCTTAAAACCAGAATGAACACTATCGAGACAGATGTGGCATATTCTTACGTGTATTTCACTCTGAACGAGGTAAAGGAATATGAGGCAGAGCCTGTAAAGACCGATACATTTGCGGAAAGACTGAGCAGTACCCTCAGCAGCGCAGGCGAGGGCTTCCTGTCGTTCCTTGAATGGCTGCTGTTCGTTATCATCTACCTTGCGCCGTACCTTGTTTTCCTTGGAATAGTTGCGGCAGTGGTTATTTTCATTGCAAAGTCGGTTAAGAAGCATAAGATCGCCAAGGCTGAGAAAAATGCAGCCAAAGCAGATGAAGCTGCACAGTCGGAAGAAAAATAAATAATAAAAAAATAACGGAGCCGCAAAAACGGCTCCGTTTGCTTTTGTGTATATGTTATCAGCCTGCCTGCTTTGCTGACTTCTGCTTTGTGCCATGCTTGAGGATAGGGGAGATGTACTTGTAAACTGCCAGAGTTAACAGTGTGCTTGTCAGACCCTTGACAAAGGTAAAGGGCATATTGAACATAACAAGGGCATCAAGCAGAGTGTTTACCTTGGGGTTAAGTGCCTTGTACATTCCGATGATAGCGTCCATGGACATAAAGTTTGTGTAAATGGGATATACGATAAAGTAGTTTGATACCACGCTGAGAAGCGCCATGAACACAGAGCCTGAAAGGGCGCCGATTATTGCGGTGGTCTTGGTTTTCTTTGCCTTGTAGATAAGTCCTGCGGGAACTACGAAAGCGCAGCCGAGGATAAAGTTGGAAAGTTCACCGACTCCGCCAGTTGATGTGGAGAACAGGTTGATGATGTTCTTTATCAGGCACACGCAGGCACCGGAAAGAGGGCCTATTGCAAAGGAAGCGATAAGCGCAGGCAGCTCTGACAGGTCAAACTTTATAAAGCTTGGCATGAACATTGGCACGGGCAGCTGAATAAACATCAGCACCGCTGACATTGCGCCCATAAGGGCAGTTACGGTAAGCTGTCTTACCTTGGGTGTTTCGGTGTTGGGGCTGAAAATCTTGTTTTTCATACAGATTCCTCCATTAAAAAAATTGATATAATAAAAGCAATCTGTTCTGATAAAACAAACCGCCCGTGAAACATTAAAATGGATCACGGGCGGCGGGTTTACGCAGTGTAAAAAGCGCTGTGTTTCTTTCATCCGGACTTGTGACAAGCGTAAGCCTGACATTTACCGTCGGTTTCGGAGTTGCACCGAATCATGCTCTCCCTTTCGGAAAAGCTCGTGGACTATACCACCGGTGAGGAATTTCACCTCGCCCTGAAACAAATTGCATTTTATTCGGTTGTGGGTCTGAGGATTATTCCTCAGTGGGAGTGGGAGCCTCAGCGTCGTCTTCGTCATCGAGATCAAACTCGAGAAGCTCGCCGCAGTTGGGGCAGGTGATCGAACCGTCTTCGATCATTGCTTCATTCAGGCAGATAGTATCATGGCAGGTGGGGCAGGTAACTTCATAAAGCTCATCGTCATCATCGAAAAGCTCTTCGTCATCGTCCTCATCGTCGTCATCATCGCAGCAATCGTCATAATGGTGATGACCGCAGCCGCATTCGTCCTCGTCGATATCGTAGAAATCCTTTTCCAGCTCGCCGAGATCTTCATCAATGGTATCAACGACCTCGGAGATCTCCTCCATGTCGTCCTGCATACCCTGGATCTCACCTGCCATGTCGGACAGGATATCAGCGATCAGGCCGATAACCTTGTCATCGGTGTTGAGACCTTCCATAAGGCCTTTAAGATAAGCAACTTTTTCTGTAAGCGTCATAGGTTACAGCCTCCTTAAAAAATGAATGTTTACGATCCGCATGAAATGAGCTTATGCTCTTTCCATGTATTCGCCTGTACGTGTATCGATTCTGATCATGTCGCCCTCGTTGATGAAGAGGGGAACCTTGATCTCAGCGCCTGTTTCAAGAGTAGCAGGCTTGGTAGCGTTGGTAGCAGTATCGCCCTTGAAGCCGGGGTCGGTCTGTGTTACCTGGAGCTCAACAAAGTTGGGAGGCTCTACAGCGAAAACCTTGCCCTTGTAGGAACATACCTTGCACATCATCTGCTCCTTGACAAACTTGAAGTTGTCGGAAAGCTCAGCGGAGCTGATAGGCTGCTGCTCATAGGTCTCAGGGTCCATAAAGTAGTAAAGGTCGCCGTCGTTGTAGGAATATTCCATATCCCTTCTCTCAACATAAGCGGTGGGGAACTTAGCGGAAGGGTTGTAGCTCTTTTCAACTACGGAGCCTGTAATAACGTTCTTGATCTTGGTTCTTACGAAAGCAGCGCCCTTTCCGGGTTTTACATGCTGGAATTCAACGATCTGAAGAACGTTGCCGTCCTCCTCGAAAGTCATTCCGTTTCTGAAATCGCCGGCTGTGATCATATTTAACCTCCAAAAATTTGTTTAAGATTGAGAGCGAACGCTCCCTGCTGAATAAATATCATCAATTAAATATATGATACCACATTTTTTCGCTAATTGCAATAGCTTTTTATAATTTTATAAGTTTTTTGGGTGCATTTGTCAAATTGACGCAGGAATTTTGTTTTATTACTACAAAATCCTCAATGCGCACGCCGAATTTCTTGGGCAGATAGATGCCGGGTTCCACGGTAACTATCATATTTTCGGCAAATACGGTCTCGTCTCTGGTGTTGGCGCAGGGTGACTCGTGTATCTCCATGCCAACGCTGTGACCCAGTCCGTGGCCGAAGCAGCCCTCGTATCCGCAGGAATTTATATAGTCACGGGCGATCTTGTCAAGCTCAACTCCCGTGATGCCTGCCTTTGCGGCGGATATTGCTTTTTCCTGCGCTTCAAGGACGGTGTTATATACCTTTTCCATCTCTTCCGTAGGCTCGCCCAGAACTACTGTACGGGTCATGTCGCTGTGATAGCCGTTATATACCGCACCGAAGTCCATAAGGATAAACTCGCCCGATTTAAGGGGCTTATCCGAGGGAACGCCGTGGGGCATGGAGGTAGTCTCGCCGCAGAGGGCGATGGTCTCAAAGGAAAGGTCCTCCGCACCGTTTCTCAGCATATATTCGTTGAGGCTCAGGGCAATTTCTTTTTCGGTAACGCCCTCCTTAATGTAGTTCAGCGTGTTTTCAAGTGCAGCCTCCGCAATGCGCTGAGCCTTGGTCATCATGCTTATCTCTTCGGGAGTTTTTATTGCTCTCATATCGGTGATGATGCCGCTGAGAGTATCGCCCGAATCAATATCCACATCGGGGTCAATGCGGTCGTAAAGCCTGTCAAGGTCGGCAACGGTCATGGTCTCGTTCTCGATCATCAGGCTGTGAGCGTCATGCTTCTTGATAAGCTTGTTCAGCTGGTCATAAAGACGCTCCTGCAAAATTACCTCGCAGTTCTGCACGGTTTCCCTTGCTTTTTCAATGTATCTGAAATCAATGATAAGATACGCCTGCTCGGGAAAAACGATGATAGTTCCCGCAGAGGATTTCATTCCCGAAAAATACCGCCTGTTTACGTCTGACGTAATGAGCGCACAGCTTTTATTTGGTATCTGCTGCTGTAAAAGTTCAATCCTGTTCATATTCCTTTTCCTCCAGAATATTCTTCAGTGCGTGGAGACCCAGGATATAGCTTTCCTTGCCAAAGCCTGCTATCTGACCTGCGCAGACAGGGGAGATAACGGAATGATGCCTGAATTCCTCACGCTTGTGGATATTGGACATATGCACTTCGATAACGGGGATCTTCACTGCAGCAATGGCGTCCCTTATGGCATAGCTGTAGTGAGTATATGCGCCTGCGTTGATAACGATACCCGAAAAGTCAAGGCGTGCCTGATGGATACGGTCGATTATCTCGCCCTCGCTGTTGGACTGGAAGCACTCGCACTCGGAAAAGCCCAGCTCCTCTGCCTTTGCCCTGATAAGTGCGCAGATATTGTCATAGCTGTCGCTGCCGTATGTGCCGGGTTCACGCTCGCCCAGAAGATTAAGGTTAGGTCCGTTTATAATAAGTACGTTCATAGTAATTATCCTTTCAGAATAGCTTTAATAATATTATATAACCGCAGAGAGCAGATGTCAATCATGGCTTATTTGCCGAGATTTCTGTAATATTCCTGCATGGTCTGAGCGTCCTCAGTCTGAGTGCCTGCGCTCTCGCAGATGAATGTGGGTGACCAGCCCTTTGCGTAGATAAGCTCCAGCAGAGGCTCATAGTCGGGGCCGTAGCCCTGATTGTCGCCGAAGGTCAGGTGCATTTTCTCGCCGCCTTTTTCGGTGAACATTATCTTTGAAAAATGGCTGTGGAACACTTTTGCACGGTCAATTCCCAGACCGTTTTCCAGCTTGTCCAGCATATCCGCATAGTCCTGCTTGGTCTTGATGCCGCCGAAGGTGCGGGCGTTCAGGTGCCCGAAATCCACTGTGGGGAGGAAAGTATCATCTACCTTGCATATCTCAATGACCTCTTCCAGCGTGCCCAGCTGATTTACCTTGCCCATGGTCTCGGGGCAGCAGATGATGTCGCCCAGTCCCTCTGAAATAAGAGCCTCACGGGCTTTTTTCATAGTGTCCTTGGCAAGCTCCAGAGCCTCTTCACGGGATATCTTTGCGCATGATCCGCTGTGGATAACTATCCTCTGTGCACCCATAGCCTTTGCAGCCTTTGCGGAAGCCAGAATGTAGTTTATGGAGTTCATTCTCTTTTCTTCATCTGTGCCCGAAAGAGATATGAAGTAGGGAGCATGGAGGGAAACGGTTATGCTGCCGTTTTTCAGCGCCGTGCCTATCTCTCTTGCTGTGTCCTCGGATATCCTTACGCCCTGACCGCACTGATATTCAAAGTGTGTCAGACCGAATTTGCTCAGATACTCAGGAAGCTGAGTTGACTTTTTATAGCCCATAGCCTTGAAGCTTTCCGCAGTGCCTGCGGGGCCAAAAACTGCGCTCATTTTATTACCTCCGTTTTATGTTATCACTTACATATATTTTTTAGGCAGAAAAGGCTTTTCCGCCGCTCTTTTTATTTTGAAAAACACCGTCTTTTCAGGCTCGATAGGTGGGACAAGAATGGATTTTATACCGAAAAGTTTTGCCCCCAGAATGTCCGTGAAAAGCTGGTCGCCGATGGTGCATATCTCCGATTTGGGCACGTTCATTTTCTCTGCCGCCTGCTTGTAGCCCTTGGGCAATGGCTTTGCACCCTCCGCCACAAATTCAAGCCCCAGCAGCTTTGCAAAGGGGATAACTCTCGGCGGGTGATTGTTTGAAACTATCATCATCTTTATTCCGTGGCTGCGCATGTTGTCCAGCCACTCGAAAAGCCCCTCAACGGGAACGGGATTATCGTGGGTAGTCATGGTGTTGTCAATGTCAAGGATAAGCGCCCTGACGCCCATTTCGGAAAGTATCTCCGGAGTAACGTTCAGTATGCTCTTGTAAGCACGGGTTGGTGTGAACAGCATCGGCAGGTCTCCTGTGGTAGTATTTGCAATCAGCTGTTTTATATTATACTATATTTTCGGCAGAAAATCAATATTTATTTGTGTATCTGTCACAGTATTTTGCGGGGTAATAGAAAAGTGTGACAGCTTAAAAAGCAGAAAAGACAGATCTATCTTTTCTGCAATAAGTATAGTATAGCGATCAATCGGGCAATCGGGGGATATACTATATAAATATATTTACAGGCAAAAGAAAAACAGCCTCACAGCTGTTAAGCTGCAAGACTGTTTTTAAAGTTCAGTTATTATACTGATTTACAAGCTCCGATTAGTGAGTTGTAGCAACAGCGGTAGAGAGAACTACGCTTGTTTCGCCGGAAGCAGTGCCATTGGTATCAACGGTAGCAGCTACAGGGTAACCACCAACGTACTTATCAGAAGCAGTCTTAGCCCAAGCGGTCTTCTCAGGAACACCAACGTTGGAGATAACAACAGTTGCCTGACCGGAAGTAGCGGAACCACCCATGAGGGATACGAGAGCCTCAGAAAGGTGAGAACCATCCTTGGAGTAGTTCTGACCAGCGGAACCAGAAGCGAGGTTATAAGTAGAAGTACCGGAAGCTACAGTGTAACCAGCAACTTCGCAGTTGGTGCAGTATGTAGCAGAGTTGGTGAATGCGAGCTTAGCGTTGGAGTTAGCTGTAGAAAGCTTGGACTGACCAACATAGCCGATCATAGAAGGTACGAGGATAGCTGCGAGAACACCGATGATTGCGATAACAACGATGAGCTCAATAAGGGTGAAACCTTTCATCTTTGAATTTCTCATGAGAAATTCCTCCTTTGTTAAATTAAATGTTTCATACGACCGATAACTAATACTTATCACTTGTCCTTTGACATACAATGCTTTAATTTTACATTCATCTGACCTATAATGTGTAATTATTAGTGCAAATTACATATATTGAAAATGAAATGACATATTCCGCTGCCAAAGTGTAATTTCTGTAGAAAAAAACTGTAATTTTTGCAAGTGTTGTTAAATACTTTTATAAAAAAATGGGATTTTCATAATGTAAACAATTATAAAATTACTGAGCGACTTTTCGCAGGAGTGAAAAGTTGCAAAAATTAGTGATTTGAAATTGAAATCTGTATATATTTTGTGCAAAGTGCCACATAACGTTCTGTTTTAAAGCGTTTATATGAAAAAATATCCAAACTCACAAAATTGCAGGAAAAAATATCAGAAAACTATTGACTTTTCCAGTTTGATAGGCTATAATATAGATACAGTCAAGGAAAGAGTTCCGAGACAAAATAAAACGACCAGTATTAGTTATCAACGGTTCGTTACACATTTAATTATCAAAGGAGGAATTTCTAATGAGAAATTCAAAGATGAAAGGCTTTACCCTTATCGAGCTCATCGTTGTTATCGCAATCATCGGTGTTCTCGCAGCTATCCTCGTACCTTCTATGATCGGCTATGTTGGTCAGTCCAAGCTCTCCACAGCTAACTCTAACGCTAAGCTTGCTTACACTAATACCGCTACATACTGCACAAACTGCGAAGTTGCTGGTTATACTGTAGATGGTGCCGGAACAGTTGTTAAGTGTGATCTTACTGGTGGTGATGCTGGTCAGACATATGCTAAGGATGGTAAGGAACTTGAAAAAGCACTTCAGTCTCTGATGGGTGGTTCTGCTGCCGGCGGTAAGGCTGCTATCAAGCTTAACGCTTCATCTGTACCCGAGGCAACTGCTTGGAGAAAGACAGATTCCGATAAGTATGTTGGCGGTTATCCTGTAGCTGCTACTGTTGCTGTTGGTGCGAATAAGGGCGCAGACGATGTTGAAATCGACTTTGATACAGCTGCGAAGAAGTAATGATTTGTTAAGTTCAAAAGGTTTCACTAACTAATAAAAGGAAAAGGTCCCCTCACTTTTAAAGCGAGGGGACCTTTTTTTCATTATGATGATTTAGTTAACTAAGCTATCAATTAGGAAATAGCAGCTGCAGCCTTTTCAGTAGCAGGCTCGGGATATGTACCAACATAAAGGTCAGAAGCTGTTTTAGCCCACTTACTATTTGTAGGCATACCAGTTGCTGCAATATTAACAGAGCATACACCTGCAGCATCAGAATTAGAACCCATAAGATTCTGTAAAGCTACTGTAAGGTCGCTTGAGGTAGGAGTAGCAGAGGGTGTTGCAGCACTACCAGTCGCTGTTGCAGTCTTAAGTGATGCAGCACCAACAGACATAGAAGTCATAGGATAACCAGCAACCTCACACTTGGAAGCATATGTAGCAGAATTAGAGTAAACAAGCTTTGCATTTGCATTAGCTGTAGAAAGCTTGGAATCGCCAACATAGCCGATCATAGAGGGAACGAGGATAGCTGCGAGAACACCGATGATTGCGATAACAACGATGAGCTCGATAAGGGTAAAGCCTTTCATCTTTGAATTTCTCATTAGAAATTCCTCCTTTGATAATTAAATGTGTAATAAACCGTTGATAACTAATACTTATCGGACATAAAATCATCTGCCAAATAAGACATTTGCTCTCCGAAAAAATGTTGCTTAGCGTCTGACGGGTACGTTTGATCAAAGGAGTTACTTATTGTCGGGCAATGCAGATAAAAAAATCACCCACAGAAAGCTCTGTGGGTGATCCTGAATAATCATTATTATCCCCAAACAAGCCAATTTTTTGATAACTGACTTGAAACCACGCAAATATGTGATATGCTGAGGAGATCTTTTATCTCTTTGAGAACTGGGGAGCACGACGAGCAGCCTTTAAGCCGTACTTCTTTCTTTCCTTCATTCTGGGGTCTCTTGTGAGGAAACCAGCCTTCTTGAGAACGGGACGAAGCTCAGGGTTGAAAACGAGGAGAGCACGGGAAAGACCGTGTCTGATAGCACCTGCCTGACCTGTAACGCCGCCGCCTGCTACTGTGCAAACGATATCGAACTGCTCAGCGGTCTCAGTGAGAGCGAGAGGCTGTCTAACGATGAGCTTGAGGGTCTCAAGACCAAAGTAATCGTCAATGTCTCTGCCGTTGATAGTGATCTTGCCGCTGCCGGGGTAAACTCTTACTCTTGCAACAGAGCTTTTTCTTCTTCCTGTGCCGTAAAAATACTGCTGTTTAGATTCGTACATTGTTTACACCCTCCTTATATATCGAACTTTTCGGGCTTCTGTGCAGCATGGTTGTGCTCAGCGCCTGCATATACTCTCAGACGGGTAAGAGCTGCTCTGCCAAGTGTGTTGTTGGGGAGCATACCGTTTACTGCGATCATCATAGCCTTCTCAGGGTTCTTCTTCATCATTTCGCTGTACTTGGTCTCCTTAAGACCGCCGATCCAGCCGGTGTGCCACTTGTAGGTCTTCTGCTCGAGCTTTCTTCCTGTAAGAACAGCTTCAGCGCAGTTGATGATGATAACGTGGTCGCCGCAGTCAGCGTGAGGAGCGAATGTGGGCTTGTGCTTGCCACGGAGAATTGCAGCAGCCTGAGCAGCTACACGACCGAGGGACTTACCGGAAGCATCAAGCACATACCACTTACGGCTGATTTCATTAGCCTTAGGCATATAAGTTGACATAGTCAGATCTCCTTTTTAATATAGTATCGAAAAAATTGCCGCATAGACGTTGGTACCGCCCTGCACGCAACTCAAATATCACAGGGAACTCATACCTCTTCTTTACACAACATTGATTATTATACACACTTGAAACGGGTTTGTCAAGACTTTTTTTGCTGATTTTTGAAATATATCCCTCATACTCTTGATTTCTCTCTGTTTTGCTTTAATTCTCTCCGTTTCTCTTAAATCGTTTCAGAAATTTTCTGAGGCAAAAATCTATTGAAAATGGCGTGATATAGGGAAAAATCTGTGCTTTTTATGTCCGATCTGCCGCATTTTGATTTTTTTAAATATCACATAAGCTGCATTATAACACAAATATCCCCCTTCAGTCAAGTACACAAGTGCGCCTGACAAAAGGGGGAAATGTTATTTTCAGCTTCCTTCGCCCGAGAGTATCTCAGCGGGATCGGTCCATGAGCCGTTTTTCTTGATGCCGAAGTGAAGATGAGACTCGTCCGCAAGTTCGGCATCAGCAGTGCTGCCCACCTCGCCGATAACTGTGCCTGCGCTTACCTCGTCACCTGCGGAGATCTTTACCTCTTCCGCAAGATTGCAGTAGTAGCCTGTGTAGCCGCTGCCGTGGTCGATTACAACTGTAATGCCCATCATAGGGTCGTCGGTCACTTCGGAGACAGTTCCCGCACAGATTGATTTCACATTCTCGCCCTGTGCTGCCGCAATGTCGATGCCGTCATGGGTCTTCCACACACTGAGAGTTTTGGACTTTACCAGTTCGCCGTCAGAGAATGCTTCCAGTATCTCACCGTCTGCGGGACGTACCACTGCGCTTGTGATAGCGTCCGACTCGGTGGGGGAGACCTCCGCTTCTTCGCCGCCGAATGCGTCATGCTCAAGGATAATGTCCTCCTGAGGGGCTGCCGCTTCTTCAACGGGAACGTTGTCCGCCGCTGCGTTTGCGTCCTGCGCCGCCTCTGTCTGAGCTGTTTCAGATGTACTGCTCACGCCCGAAAGCTCGCTTCTCAGTTCCTTGGCTGATTTGTTGTAGGAGAAGATTCCCAGTGCTGCCACTGCCGCCAGACAGAAGCAGATGATGGCTGCCGTTCCCTTGCCCGATAACTTGCCGTTGAAATGATTTTTCATATTATCGTGTCCTTTCAAATAGTGATCTGAGGATTGCCTCGCTACTATTTTTGCCGTTAATTTGAAGTTTATACAGAAAAATTTTCCGAAAGTCCCGTATTCGGTGTTTCATCGGCAGGGGACTCCAGACTGCATGCCAGTGCCACGGGATATGACAGCAAAAACCATGCTCCCGAGTATGAGGGACATATCTGTCCCAGCACATTCAGGTACATATGGGAATAATCCCACACGTTCCAGCCCATGAGCAGATTTACTATGCAGCCCACGGCGAACTCGAAAAATGTTATCACGCACATTCCGAAAAAGCATTTCATTACGATGCTGTCGTTGGGGTGGCTGATATACCGCAGGTACATTATCAGCAGGCATATGCCGCCTGTCAGCGTCATTGACCAGTGGGTGAAGCCCCGATAGACCACCTCGACAAGCGAGTAGATAATGCCGCCGCCGAGGAATACCGTCAGCCTGCGCCCGAAATGGGAGGTCTGCAGCCAGGGAGAAGGCTCATTCATATTATCACGACCTTTTTTTGTATTTGTTGATGATATTTTATCCCTTAGTCGGCTGAATATTCATCTGAACAGCCCATCTCAACCGCTTGATTTTGCCTTTACGATGTGCTATAATATACTTATTTACTGCATAAACATTATTAAAGGGTGAAATTCCGATATGAATATAAAAAAACGTGAAAAATACAAACGGCTCATAATGGGGCTTATCTCCTCCGTGCTGATAATCTTCTTACTGGGCAGCTACGCCTGCGCATGGCTCACTCACTATAATCTTGTGCTCAATTCCGACAGGATCCAGGCCGACCATTTCGGCTGGAAGGGAAATCTGCTTATTTTCGGCGTGTATGTGGTGCTTATCTTTCTGTTTTCAAGGATATACAACGGCTTCAGGATAGGTCTGCTGAGAGTGTCGGACATCATTTATTCCCAGTGCTTGTCCGTGCTGTTCATCAACGGCATAACATATGTGCAGATATGTCTTTTGGAGCGTTCTGTTGCCGATGTGCTGCCTATGCTCTGGGTCACTCTTGCGGACATGGCGTTCATTGGTATCTGGGCATTCTGCGGCAACCGCATTTACTCAAAGCTTTATGCGCCCAAGAAAATGGTGATAATCTACGGAAGCAGGCAGGCGGTGGGACTTGTTGAAAAAATGAGCCTCCGTGAGGACAGGTTCATGATCTGCCGTGCCGTAAGCTGCGATGAGGATATCAGCCTTATTACCGAGCTTATAGTTTCCTATGACGCTGTTATCATCTTCGATGTTCCCAGCGAGCGGAAGAACGATATCCTGAAAATATGCTTTGCAAACTCCAAGCGCACATACATCACTCCCAAGCTGTCGGATATCATTATCAGAGGTGCTGAGCAGATACATCTGTTCGATACGCCGCTTCTTGTATGCCGAAATTCGGGACTTTCCGCCGAGTCACTTATCATCAAGCGTGCCTTTGATATCCTGCTTTCGGCGCTGGGCTGCATTGTAACATCGCCCATAATGCTCATAACCGCTCTGTGCATCAAGCTGTATGACGGCGGTCCCGTGTTCTACACTCAGGACAGGCTCACCCGTGACGGCAAGGTGTTCAAGGTCTATAAATTCAGGAGCATGAAAACTGACGCTGAAAAGGACGGCGTTGCAAGGCTTGCGGGAGAGCATGACGACCGCATCACCCCTGTGGGCAGAGTTATACGCAAGGTGAGAATAGATGAGCTTCCTCAGCTGCTGAATATCTTAAAGGGAGATATGTCCATAGTAGGACCCCGCCCCGAGCGCCCAGAGCTTGCTTCGGAAAACGAAAAGATAATGCCCGAATTCCGCTACAGGCTCAAGGTCAAGGCAGGACTTACGGGATATGCGCAGGTGCTGGGAAAGTACAACACCACGCCCTATGACAAGCTGCGTCTTGATCTGATGTACATTGAGCAGTATTCTTTGCTGCTTGACATAAAGCTTATACTTATGACCATTAAGATACTTTTTATCCCCGAAAGCACCGAGGGTGTCAAGGACGACAACACCTCGGGCACAGCCTTATAAGCTCTTTATCTCCGAAATAAGCTTGTAGGAAAGGCGGTTAAGGCTGTCGAAATCGGCGGCGGAGACATAATATTTTTCCAGCGTATCATGGATATCTTTTGCGGACTGCATTGCCGAAGCGGCTTCACGGATCATTTCGGAAGCCGCTTTTTTGCCGAATCTCAGCCGCTGTTTTATCATGGGCTGAGGGACATAGAACCGCCTGAAATTTATTACCTTTTTGCTGCTCTCCACAGTTATGTTATTGATGCAGCCCGATGATATGAACGCCGTGCCAAGCTCGGGGATAAGAACGTGCTCGTAGTACATTTCGGTGCAGAGAGGGCAGCGGCTGACGATAACATCATAGCCCTTTCTTACAGCCGAGTCGCAGATGTCACGGAGGAATATATCCGAGCCTGCCATAAAGCTGTCGGACAGCAGATATATCTTCTCATACTCAGGGAGATAGGTCTTGTAGCCGTTCATGGTCATTGCCGAAAGCTGCTTTGCAGTTACCTTGCCGCAGGCTGTTTTTTCGGCTTTCCTTGGGATAAGCCTCTTTGATGTACGGCTGGTAAAGGCGTTCAGCTTTTCTATATCCAGGGACTCGGCTGCGGCGGAAAGCATATCGGATATTACCGAGGAAATAGCCGCAAGGCACAGGCGGCAGCGCTTGTGGAAGCCTGCGCACTCATCGGTGACGGTGATGATATCCTTTTTGTTCTGCCTGAGCTTTGCGGTGTCCAGATATGCCCCCAGGTCGATTATAGACTCCACCGCTTTTGGATAAACAGGGTCAAAGCAGTGGGGAGCGGTGCCGTCCATAATGATAGCTTTTCTGTTTTTCAGATAAACTGCGTCCAGGGAATCGGGGTCGGAGGAGCAGTGGTATATTTCCTGGGGTTCATCGGAAAAGGCAGCGGATATTTTTTTCATCAGTGTGGATTTTCCGCAGCCTGCCGTGCCTTTCAGGAGATAGACAGTGTTGCCCGTGTCGCCCAGCAGCTCCTTGATAGGTGTCACAAAGCCGCATGGGGAAGATGAGCCTAAAAAGTAGTGTTCGTTCATAAAAATACCTCCGTCTGTGTATCGCTCTGCTTCTTTAAAATATCAGCTTTGTCGGCGATACTTTATTTTTATACTTATATTATGCCGAAAAGGCGGATTGTTGAGAAAAACAGTGAGGTAAATTATAATATTGCACAAAAACATTTGAGCCAATTATAACTTTATGTGATAACTGCCAAAAATCCTGAGTAAATAATGTGCAAAAAATGAATTGAATATTTAAAAATAATAGTGTATAATAAGAACATACTCAAAGGAAACAAACCTTTGATAAAAAAACACACTATCCTCTCTTAAAATCTTTCCATAAAAAGCAGTCATCTGTAGCGGATGGCTGCTTTTTATGTTATAATAAATTTTCCTCTTTTCATGTGCCGAAAATTATGTTATAATAAGGTGTAACTTAAAATTTTCAGGCAGGCTTATAAGCAGGTCTGCGAACGATCGGTGATAATATGGATTATACTTATAAAAACGGAGATATCATTCTCTGCGAAGAAAATTTCTCCCTTGACGATACCCTTGACTGCGGTCAGGCGTTCAGGTGGGAAAGCGTAACCTCAGACTATTTCAGGACGTACAAGGGATATTACAAAAATATCCCCCTGACTATATCCCAGACGGAATATGACAAGGGGATATTCATTCTCCACGGCGTTACCGAGGAGGATTTCAGAAACATCTGGCTGGATTACTTTGATCTTAACACGGATTACGGCGAGCTGAAACGCCGCTTTTCCGAGGACGAAACCCTTGCAAAGGCGTGCGCATATGCCAAGGGCGTAAGGCTTCTCAGGCAGGATGCAGAGGAGTGCCTTATATCGTTCATTCTTTCTCAGAACAACAATATCCCACGAATAAAGGGGATAATCGGCAGGCTGTGCGATATGTACGGCGGATTTCCGCAGTTTTCTCAGATGAGGGGCGTTACTGCCGATGATCTGGCGCCTTTGCGTGCGGGCTTTCGTGCAAAGTATATCGAGGACTGTGCCGCAAGGGTCAATTCAGGCGAGCTTTCGCTGGACGAGGTAAAGAAAATGCCCCTGACGGAAGCGGAAAAAGCGCTTATGACCGTCAAAGGCATTGGTCCCAAGGTGGCTATGTGCGTATTGCTTTTCGGTATGTACAGAACGGACGCATATCCCGTTGATGTGTGGATAAAGCGTGTTAACGAAAGCTTTTATCCCAACGGTCTGCCCGACTGCGTAAAGGGCGTTCAGGGCATTGCCCAGCAGTATCTTTTCCACTACATACGCACCTGTCCCGAAGCGGCGGAGCTTATTCATCGGGATAAGTAAGCACCTCTATGTACTCCACATACCGGCTGCTTATCTGCATGGGATAGCTTTCCATGACCTCGCAGTCATCGGAAAGAGTGACCATAAGCACACAGCCGCTTTCTATCTCAGGGTGATCATATGGCAGACCGATTGACACTTTGTCATCCTTTTTGCCGAAAAATGTGTCCTGACTCAGAGCTGCCATAAAGCCGTTTTCGCTTACGGACATAACTGTGACGGTCATGGTGTTGTCGGTCAGCTCCTCATCGGCAAGGTCGGTGATATCGGAAAATTCGCTGTCGTCAAAAACATCGGTATCATCGTCAATAGGAATATCTGCGGTGATGATGGTTTCCGACACAGCGGAGGTCTGAGCCTGTGTTTCAGTGGTTTCTGCCGGCTGTGTCTGCTTTGCGGCAGTTTCGTCGGCAGTTTCCGAGGGTATATCTGCCTGCGGTATCACGGTGATCTCCTTTGAGCAGCCGCATAAGATAAGAGCGGCAATAATGGGAAGGGCGTAAATCCTTTTCATGGTCATGTTCCTTTCGTGGGTCTTTTTATATATTAAACAATTCAGATCAGGAAAATTTTTCATTTTATTCTAAAAAGGCGGTTTTATCATGGCAATTATTATTCAGGGGATAAATTCACCTGTCGGAACAGACAGCAGCGAGATAATCGGAGCGGCGCTAAAAAAGGCAGGCATAAAAAAGGCCGTTCAGACGGGTATTCACAAGATATCTCTTGATGCACGCAAGCAGAACGATATCAAGACTGTCTCTTCTGTCTGGGCGGAGCTTGAAAGCAGAGCGGAAGAGGAAAAGATATGCTCCCTGAAGGATTTCTGCACCTATGTTGATATCACGCCCTTTGAGCCAAAGATAACAGGCAGCATTTCCCCTGAGGGACGTATCGCCGTGTGCGGCTTCGGTCCTGCGGGAATGTTTGCGGCTCTCGTTCTTGCGGAAATGGGCTACCGTCCGCTGGTGCTGGAGCGTGGTGCTGATGTGGATAACCGCAGCAGGGCTGTCTCCGATTTCTGGCATGGGGGAGAGTTTTCGCCCGAAACAAACGTTCAGTTCGGCGAGGGCGGCGCAGGCACATTCTCCGACGGAAAGCTCACCACACGCATAAAAGACCCCCTTTGCAGATATGTTTCCGCACGCTTTGCGGAGTTCGGCGCTCCCGATGAGATACTTACAAAGGCAAAGCCCCACATCGGCACAGACAGGCTCAGGGGCGTTGTGAAAAATATCCGCCGGCGTATAATCAGCCTTGGGGGAGAGGTTCGGTTTAACAGTCAGGTGACGGATATCTCCCTTTCAAACGGCAGACTGCGCTCTGTTACCGTGAACGGAAGCGAGGAGATACCTGTTTGCGCCATGATACTTGCCATAGGTCACAGCGCAAGAGATACCTTTGAAATGCTCTGCCGCCGTGAGATCGTTATGGAGCCAAAGCCCTTTGCTGTGGGCGCACGCATCGAGCATTTGCAGAAGGACGTTAACGTGAGCCTTTACGGCGCTCATGCAGATGACCCTGCGCTGCCCGTGGGAGAATATCAGCTGAGCTACACCAAAAACGGCAGGGGAGTTTACACTTTCTGTATGTGCCCCGGAGGAACTGTTGTTCCCAGCCAGAGTGAGGAGAAAACTATCGTCACCAACGGAATGAGCGAGTTTGCAAGAGACGGTCTTAACGCCAACGCCGCCCTTGTGGTCTCCGTCTCTCCCGAGGATTACGGAAAGAACATACTTGACGGCGTTGAGTTTGCACGAAAGATAGAGCGTGCGGCATTTGAGCAAAGCGGCAGCTACAAAGCCCCTGCGGTAACGGTGGGAGCATTTCTTGACAGAAAGGCAGAGCTTAAAGCTCCGAGTGTAACGCCCACATATGCCATAGGAACGGTTCCCTGCGATCTTGACAAGATACTCCCGTTCTTTGTTACGGATATGATGCGCACGGGTCTTGGCGTGTTTGCACGGAAAATGAAGCGCTTCGGCGACAGGGGAGCGGTGCTTACAGCTCCCGAGACAAGGACGTCCTCCCCCGTAAGGATAAGGCGTGGGGAGAATATGTGCAGCCTTTCGGCAGAGGGACTGTACCCCTGCGGAGAGGGCGCAGGCTATGCAGGCGGAATAATGTCCGCAGCAGTGGACGGCGTAAAGCAGGCTTGCTCGGTAATGAGCCTGTACAAGCCCGAATAAATACAACAAAATAAAGCCCGTCGGAGGATCCTCCGACGGGCTTTGGCATATGTACTAACAAAAGATTATTCAGCAGCAGCTTCGGAATCGCCGAGAGTAGCGGTCTCAGCAACAGCCTCAGATTCGCCGAGTGTAGCGTCCTCAGCAGTATCATTGTTGCCGCAAGCGGTTGCACAAAGTGCAAGTGCAGATGCCAGTACGATTGCCATAATAGTCTTTTTCATAGTGAAATTCTCCTTTAAATCTTTCCCATTTGTATCCTTGCTTTC
Organism: Huintestinicola butyrica; assembly: GCF_025567215.1. Lineage (NCBI taxonomy): Bacteria > Bacillati > Bacillota > Clostridia > Eubacteriales > Oscillospiraceae > Huintestinicola > Huintestinicola butyrica. The sequence continues at coordinate 316,149 of NZ_JAOQKB010000002.1, read as the reverse complement.
CACACAAGGATTTTGCTGCGATTTGATATAGCTTTTATATATATCTTACACAACGTTTAGTATTATACCAGTTATTTGAAAGTTTGGCAATACTTATTTGTAACAAAGAAAACAAGGATAAAAGGAAGAATATGTTTATACTGCACAATAATTTACTGTATTTTTATGGCAAAATAACATCTGAGTAATTTTATTACGAGTATTTTCACATATGGTTAGGCTATGGTAACTGTTTCCGCAACACTGCGTCAGATTATCTGCAGCAGGTAGAATTTCAGGTATTCCGTTTCGTCAACGGACATGAGGATAGGGTGATCGGGAGCCTGACGGCGCATTTCTATCATTCTGAGATTTACCCCTGCGGCTCTTGCTGCGTCACGTAGCATCTGAGCGAAAAGCTCCTCTGTCATGAAGTGGGAGCATGAGGCTGTGGCAAGATATCCGCCTCTGGGCAGCAGTCGCATCGCCAGCGTGTTAAGCTCCAGATAGCCGTTCTTTGCGTTGCCAACGGTCTTTCTGGACTTGGTAAATGCAGGCGGATCAAGGATAATATAATCGGCGCTGCGGTCATGGGTCTCAATGCGGTTTTTGAGGAAATCAAACACATCGGAGGTCACAAAGGACATATTGCCCGACAGCCCGTTAAGCTCTGCGTTGGAGCGTGCCATTTCTATCGCCTGAGCGGAAACATCAACAGCGGTGACATGAGCCGCACCGCCCTTGGCGCAGTTAAGCGCAAAGGAGCCTGTGTGAGTGCAGCAGTCAACCACGTTCTTGCCCTTGGCAATGGAGGCTGAGGCACGTCGGTTATATTTCTGGTCAAGGAAAAAGCCGGTTTTCTGACCGTTTTCCACGTCAACATTGTACTTTATGCCGTTTTCGGTAATGACGGTGACGGGGGATACATCGTTCTCTCGGAGATACCAGCCCTTTTCCTCTGCCATGCCCTCAAGGGTGCGTATATTTACGTCATTTCTCAGATAGATGCCGTCAATTTTGCAGCCGTCATTTCTGAGAATATCCAGCAGAGCGGGGAGAATGATATCTCTGCGCTTTTCAATGCCCAGTGAAAGTATCTGAACGGAAAGAAGATTATTGAACCTGTCAACGGTAAGTCCCGGGAAACTGTCGCCCTCGCCGAAAATAAGGCGGCAGGCGGTCATATCCTCATGGGACATAACGGTCTTGCGGTAATCATATGCGTACTGCAGACGGCGGCGGAAAAAGTCCTCGTCAAACTTGTCGTTGGTGCTGCGGGAGATTATGCGCACACGTATCTTGGACTTTGAGTTGTAAAAGCCTGTGCCTATGTAGCGGTTCTTTTCGCTTACAACGTCCGCCAGCTCGCCGTCGGTTATCTCATCGGCGGAGACTACCTCGTTGTCGTATATCCATGGGTGGCCGTAGGCTGTGCGTTTTCTGCATTTTTCGGTGACAGTCACCTTTGGGAGATCTCTGTTAATATTCATAAAAAGTCCTTTCTATATCTTCTTTATTCCACTGCTGCCCTTGTAGGCGCTGCCGTATTTCTTTTCAAGATATTTATACACATTTGAAGCTATGCGCACCAGTGACGATATTGCAAAAATGCCCATGGCAATAGCAGCCGCCTCGCCGAATGCGTCAGCCGCACGGTCAAGGAAGGTCTCATTATCGCCTGTCACAAGGGCAAGCATGGTGTAATACATAAGTCCGCCCGGGACAAGGGGGATTATTCCCACAATGAGGTACATATTAACGGGAGCCTTGCACACACGGGCCATTACTTCGGAATAGAACGCCACGGCTGCCGCTGCCACAAAGCAGCACTTTATGCCGTTGTAGTCGCTCATGCTCATTACCGAGAAGATCATCTGGCTGACTATGGAGCCTACAGAGGCTGCTATCAGGTGCCAGAAGCGTATATTGAACTGCACGCCCACCGCAAAGCAGCCCACAAAGCTGAACACGCATGGGAGCACCACATCTTTTATGATATCTGTATCCATATCCATGCACCTTTCAGAACTTTATTACAGCTGCCACTGCCGAGCCTGTGCCAACAGCCAGACCTGCTGCGGTAAGGATAGCTTCGGTAAGGGTGTATATCCCCGAGAAAAAGTCCCCCGAGATAAAGTCTCTCATGCAGTTTGTCAGGGCAACTCCCGGAACCAGGGACATTGAAACGCCGATTATCATTTTGTCAAAGCGGGGGACTGCCCCTGCCTTTGAAAGCCCCACCGCTATAAGGGACATTACCATTGAGCAGACTACGGCGTTAAGGAATGTGCTTGCCCTTATGGCTGAGAGCTTGTCGCTGGTGAACTTAACGATTATTGCAAGAAGTGAGCCGAAAACCGCTTCCACAGCTCCGCCGCCGAAAAACAGCGTGAAAGCCGCACCCGCAGCCGCATAGCTGAGGTACAGCACGGGCTGACTGTAGGTCCTTCTGTGACGGATAGTGTCAAGGTGCTTCTGTATAGTTTCCGCATCGGGCTTCATTCGGCAGATGAAGCGTGAAAGCTCGTTGAGCTTGCCCACTCTGTCAAGGTTGGTGTTCCTGCCCGAAACGTTCTTCGAGTTGGTTATGGGCACTCCGTCGGGAGATTTTACGGTTATGATGAAGTTTGCGGGGGTGACGTATATTTCCGCATTTTTATGACCGTAGGCAGTGCATATCCTGCGGATAGTATCCTCGGTGCGGTATATCTCAGCGCCGTATGAGACAAGCATTATGGCAAATTCAGCGCATATTTCGGTAAGCTGTATCTCGGTCATTGCCGTTCCTCCATGGTCAGATTATAAAGCCGCCGTTTACTCCTATTATCTGCCCCGTGATAAAGTCGGAGCGTTCATCTGCCAGAAAAAGCGCCGTCCGTGCTATGTCATGGGGAGTTCCCAGACGGTTCATGGGAGTTTCCTCTTTAAGATATTCCATAGTTTCAGAGTCAAGATTTTTGTTCATGTCAGTGTCTATAACGCCCGGGGCAATGCAGTTGACGGTAATGCCCGAAAGCCCCGTTTCCTTTGCCAGAGCCTTTGTGAAGCCTATGACAGCCGCCTTTGCTGCGGAATAATGCACCTCGCAGGAAGCGCCCACCTGCCCCCACATGGAGGAGATGTTTATTATCCTGCCGTATTTTTCGTGTATCATATGAGGAAGCACCCCATGGGTGAAGTTATAGACGCTTTTTACGTTGGTATCAAACATATTGTCCCACATTTCCTCGGTTATATCCGAGAAAAGTGCCTGCTGTGCAATGGCTGCGTTGTTTATCAGCACATCAATGCTGCCGAAATGCCTGAAAACAGCTTCGACAGTCTCATGAGCCGCTTTGCAGTCGGAAACGTCGCATTTGTATATCCCGCAGCCTGTCTCTTCTTTAAGGCTGAGAGCCGCTTCCTCGCTTTTGTTGTATATGGCGGCGACATTGTAGCCTGCCTGCGCAAACAGCCTTGCACATTCCCTGCCGATGCCTCTTGATGCGCCTGTTATAAGTGCGGTCTTTGACATAGTATTCTCCGTTTCATTTGCTTTTGTAAAATGTTACCCAGCTTCTGTATGCTCTTTTCCAATCGGGATACTGTTTTTGCAGCATGGGGGAGCTTTGCCACAGTCTGCGCCATATTTCAAGGCTCTCTTCAAATGAGCCTTCATATAATCGGTGGTCGCAGATGTTCCATGAGCAATAATGCTTTTTGTATTCACCGATGCCCGAGACCTCGTGCCTGCGTACAGTACGTGATGCCTGCCGTTTGCTGTAAGCACAGTTTTTGTCCTTATAAACGGCGTGACGTTTATAGCTTCTGCTCATAGTTCTCCTTTAATACTCAGTCATTGAGCTTGTCAAGCAGTATCTTTTCTTCCTTTTTGGGGTAGATTGCGATTATAACGATAGCGATGATGCCGCATACCGAAAGAATGATTCCCTGTGAAAGTCCCTTGGGGAAGAAGGTCATTTCGATATCGTGAGTGCCCTCGGTAAGCTCTACGCCGATAAGTGCGTCGCATACCTTTACAGGCTCGACCTTCTGACCATCGACCTTAACAGTCCAGCCCGGCTCCCAGCTGATAGTTGTGAACATAACGCCGTCTTTGTCGGCGGTGATGGTTCCCTTGATGTGATCTTCGCTGAAATCGGAGATGTTCAGGGGGTGTTCTCTTAGGGTGCTTACGGCTTCCTTGAACTTGTCCTCGTCAAGATAATAGAAGAGCTTGTCCTTGAAAAGCACTTCCTTTTTGTCCTCGGTAATGGTAACGATAAGGGATATTTCTTCATTTTCCTCAAATTTGCCAAGGGTCTGGATGACCATGTTTCCGCCCTCGAAATAATAGTCAAGGAAATCCTTGTTGAGCCAGAGATTTACCTTGCGCTCATAGTTGGAGGGGAGATACATATATATCATATCCTCGGTGGGAGCCTTGATGATGAACTCGATGTGGGAGTTTTCGCCCTCAACGATAGGAGTGTATTTTATGTGTGCGCCGTAGCTTGACTGCTTTGCATTCTCGGGAAGTGTCTTGCTGACGGATATCTGCTTGAAGTATTCGGTGTATTCATCGGAAACAAGGTGGCTGAGAAGATTGTTCTGGTTTGCAAAGGGATTGTCCTTTTCAAGAACCACGTCAAGAACGGAGCTGTCAGCCATGAATGCGATCGGCAGGGCGTTGGGGTTTTCATACACAGCCCAGATGTCCTTTTCGTCACGGTTTGTGAGCAGCAGGTCATCGTAATGCTTGTTTGTGGGGATTATATCGTCCTCAGCGTCGCCCTTTTCCATAACATACTTTATGCCAAGGATAGCGTCGCTCACATAGGTGGAGCCCTTATACTTTGTATAGTGTCCGCCGTAGGAGAAGCCCAGCTTTCTCAGGAACTGAATTGGAGCGGCATTAAGGGTGGAGCTGGAATGGGATATGCCGTAGCTTCCGAATGCCATTGCGTCGTTTACGGTGCGGTGATGGTTCTTTTCAATGCGGTAAACGCCGTCATCAAAGCTGTCTTTCTGGAGTATCTTCTTTACGGTGTCACGTCCGAGAGTAATGTATCTGTTGTAAGAGGAATATTTTGAATATACAACATCGCTGTTTATTGCCTCCATGGTGGAGAGCGATGTTCCGAAAAGCTCACCGATAACGAATATGCCGATAATGAATGTGAGCACCGAGCGGCGCTTTCTGTCGGAAAGCTTTACAAATCTGAGAATGATAGAGTAGATAACGGTGAATATAACAGTGTACCAGACAGTGAGCAGCAGGGTAACGCCGTCAAAATCCTGCCTGCCGATGTAGAATGCGTATATGCACAGTCCCACGCACACGCAGCCTATTTCCTTGAGTGTGATGCCGCTGAGGCGCTCAAAGGTCATGGCAGCCATTACCAGAAGAATGAAGCTGAATGTAAAGCTGTAGCGGTAGGGGAGCCAGTTCGGCACCTGGAAGCCGTGCCATGCAAGGTCAACGGTGGAAAGGTACATTGAGAGCAGGATAGTCATAAGCACTGCGCCCAGACCCATCTTCTGGCGGAAGCGAATCTTCTCGTTAAGGAAGAACAGGGGCAGCAGGATTATGGTAAGCACGCCGCAGTAAACAACGGGAGAACCCTCGGGGCGGCAGGTGTCATAGACATTTGGCAGGAGATTTTTGAAAAAGTCGATAAAGTCAAACTGAGTTTTAAGCTCATAGCTGGGGGTGGAAAACTCAAACTTGCCAAGCTTCAGGGAATAATACAGCGGGATAAGCACCCATGATGCGGAAGCCGCTGCGATTATGCCGCCCAGACCGAATTTCAGTCCCGACTTGAAGAAGGACTTCACCGAAAGCTTGTAGTTCTTCTGACCTGCAAAATAATAGTACAGGAAATAGATGACCGAGAAAAATGTTATCATCCAGCCGATGTAGAAATGCGCCATATACATAAGTGCCAAGGGGATTATAAAGCGCAGCCAGCCGCCGTCGTCGATCATCTTTTCAATGCCGTAGATGATAAGGGGCAGATAAATAAGTCCGTCCAGCCACATTGGGTTCATGAGCTGCACTATCATATAGCCCATAAGAGAGTAAAGCAAGCCGAAAAGCATTGCTGTGGAGTTGCGGCAGCCCTTTGAGTGCCTGAGGTAATAGTTGAAGGTAACGGAAGCTGTTCCCACCTTGCACAGCTGCATTATAAGCAGGGATTCTGTCATTACAGAGCGGGGGAGCAGCATTGGTATCAGCGTAAAGGGGCTTGCAAGGTAATATGCAAACATTCCCACGGTCTCACCGGTAAGGTTGCGGCTCCATGAGATAAAGGGGCTTCCGCTGCCGTGGAGCACGTCACGCAGGTGCTCGAAGTAATACACGTACTGACCGTTCAGGTCAAGCACCAGCACGGACATATCGCCGAAGGGGTGAACACCGAATGCGGCATATGCTCCGAAAAGGAGAATGGCAGGGATAAAAAACGCAATGAAATAGCTGCGCTTTTCCTTAATAAAGTTCCATATTTTTTTCAAAAACAGTGCAGGCTTGCTGCTTTTCTTTTTAGTCTCCGTATTTACCGCTGCTGCCTCGGGAGCGGTATCGGGCTGAATATTAAGATTTTCTTCCATATTCGTCTCCGTTTCTGTTTGTGTAACGTATTTGCAGACTTGTTCGCAGGTGCATAAAGTCATACAATATCATTATAATATTTTCCTGTGTAAAAAACAAGGATTATCGGTAGAAAATAATAAAAAAAATTCTGAAAATTGTCTTGTTAAATTGGTCAAAATGTGTTATAATGAATAACTGAGACCTGCATTACGGCAGGATAGCAGTTCCTATGATGAGGAGTGGTTTTTGTGCATCTGAGCGAAAAAACAGTTGATAAGGAAGTTGTCTTTGAGGGCCGCATCATTACGGTAAGAAAGGACAAGGCTGAGCTTGAGGACGGCTCTGTAGTCGGAAGAGAGCTTGTTATCCATTCGGGCGGAGTGTGCGTTGTGCCCCTGACAAACGATAACAAGGTGATAATGGTGCGCCAGTTCCGATACGCATTCGGCGAGCCTCTTCTCGAGATACCCGCAGGGAAGCTTGAAAAGGGCGAGGAGCACCGCAGCGCCGCTCTCAGGGAGCTTGAGGAAGAAACGGGCGCTCACTGCGGCAGATTTGAGTATCTGGGCGTATGCTACCCCTCTGTTGCATATCTTACCGAAAAGATCCATATGTATCTTGCAAGAGACCTTGAATTCGGTAGCTCACATACCGACGCAGGGGAGTTTCTTGACGTTCTTGAAGTTCCTCTTGACGAGGCTGTGCAGATGGTTATGGACGGCAAGATACCCGATGCCAAGACACAGATAGCTCTGCTCAAAACAAAAATGATAGTTGACAGCGGCAAATAAGCAAATAAAAAGCTCTTGCTTTTCACAGCAAGCTGCGGAAAGCAAGAGCGATAATATATTCAGTAATCAGAATTAAAGAAGACCTGCTTCTTCAGCTTCAGCCTCAGCCTGCATCATTTCGATGTGGCGGGTGTAAGCGTCAAGGATCTGGCTCTCGATAGACTGTCTTGCATCAGGGGAGATAGGATGAACGATATCTCTGAATACGCCGTTCTCGTCCTTACGGCTGGGCATTGCAACGAAAAGTCTTGCGTCGCCCTGAACTACCTTGATATCGTGAATAGCGATCTGGTCGTCCACGGTGATGGAGATAACGGCTCTGAGACGGCCGTCGGGAATGATCTTTCTGATCTTGATGTCTGTGATTGTCATTTTCAGTGTCCTCCTTAAAATCTGTGCTTTCGGATATGGATATTATGAATAGTATCCGTCTGCAATATACATATATCATGGAAAAATATTTTTCCTACCCACGGCTTTAATTATAATATACTACTCTTAAATTATTCTTAACTGAGGTGAAACTTTTGAATAACTTTGTTGGAAAATTTGATGATGATATTTTGAAAGATAAAAAACATATTCATATGATAGGAATTGGCGGCAGCGGTATGTATCCCCTTGCCCAGATACTTCATTCAAAGGGTTATTATATCACAGGCTCGGATAATAACGAGACCGACACCCTAAAGGCTGTAAGGTCGATGGGAATTGAGGTATTTCTGGGTCAGAGCGCTGACAATATCAAGGGCGCCGATCTGATAATCCGCACGGCTGCCATTATGCAGGATAATCCCGAGCTTATTGCGGCAAACGCCAGCGGAGTTCCTGTTCTGGAGCGAAGCGAGCTGCTGGGCATCATCACAAAGATGTACTCCAATGCCGTATGCGTCAGCGGAACCCACGGCAAGACCACCGTTACCTCTATGATAACTCAGATACTGAAGCAGGGCGGCATTGATATCACCGCTTACATCGGCGGAAAGCTGCCTATCATCGGCGGAAGCGGCTGCGTAGGCTCTTCCGAAACGATGGTGTGCGAGGCCTGCGAGTTTGAGGATCACTTCTTAAAGCTTTATCCCGATATCGCAGTGGTGCTGAACGTGGACGCAGACCACCTTGACTATTTCGGCACTCTCGATAACATCAAAAAGTCCTTCGGCAAGTTCTGCTCCATGGCAGGAAAGGTCATTGCCAACGGCGATGATAAAAACACAATGAGCGCTCTTGAGGGCATAGAAAACATTATAACCTTCGGCTATTCCGATGGCTGCGAGTGGCAGCCTGCCAATGTTGAGAGAAAGAACGGTCTGCTTACCGAGTTTGATATTCTCCATAATGGCGAGCTTTTCACCCATGCGGCTCTTCATGTCCCCGGCGAGCACAATGTTCTCAACGCCGTTGCCGCAGCTGCTGCCGCATATGAATCGGGCGCTGACGGCGAAATGGTGAGAAACGGTCTTGACTCCTTCAGAGGTGCAAAGCGCCGCTTTGAAAAATACGGCGAGGTGCATAACATCACCGTCTGCGATGATTACGGTCATCACCCTACAGAGCTGGAAGCAACTCTCAGGGCGGCAAAGGGCATGAACTTCAACCACGTATGGGCAGTTTTCCAGCCCTTTACATTCTCACGTACTGCACTTCTGCTGGACGATTTCGCAAGGGTGCTGAAAATCGCCGACAAGTGTGTTATCACCGCTATTATGGGCTCCCGTGAGAAAAATACTTACAATATCTATGACAAGGACCTTGGCAACAAGGTCGAGGGCGCTGTGTGGTTTGAGGACGAACAGGATCACGACCGCAACTTTGAGCTGTGCGCCGAGTATGTGAGCAGCCATGCGGAAGAGGGCGACCTTATCCTTACCATGGGCTGCGGCGACATCAACAAGTGCGCATGGCTTATCCTTGACAAGCTGAAAGCACGCTTCGGTGAGTGATACGGAGGTAATATGGATAACAATTTCAACGGACAGAATTACGGGCAGAACAGCAATGAGCCTGCAAACAATGGTTATAGCGCACCCGTTCAGGGCGGATATCGTCCCTATGTGCCTTATACTCCGCAGTATCCGAGCGGAAATATGGGGAACGGAGATATGTTCGAGGTCTCCCCGCAGGAGCGCAAGGCGCTGAAAAGGCAGTATTTCGGCACATTCGGCAGGGCTATGGTGCACTGTGTCGGCTCGTTCATTATGGCGCAGGCTATCTTTATAATAATGAGCCTCAGCGGATATGAGTTCCGCTATACCGAGGACGGAACGGCTATAGTTGACTGGCTTTACAATATTGCGGGAAGTCTGCCGTCCATTGTGTTCTGCATAGGTATTTTCCTTTTTGACAAGGGCACGAGCCATGCTTCCGCCGGTGATTATTTCAGAACGGACAGGATTGGTTCAAAGTCTGTTCTTGCTTTCTTCGGAATGGTAATGTTCGCATATGCTGCGGCGCTTATCTGTCAGGCGCTGCTTATAAACGGAATGTTCTCCATAGGCATATCGCCCATATCGGAGGATTACCTGACTGAGGAGGAGCTTAGCCCCACATATCTGGCGGTAAGCTTTGTGACCACCGCCATACTTGCTCCCATTGCTGAGGAACTTATGTTCAGAGGGGTTATTCTCCGCCGCCTCAGCAGGATAAGCCAGAGCTTTGCCATATTCATGTCCGCACTTATCTTCGGACTTATGCACGGAAACTTCGTTCAGACAGTGCTGTGCATTTGTCTCGGCATAGTTTTCGGTTACGCTGCGGTAAAAACAGGCTCCCTCATTCTCCCCATAGCAGGGCATATATTCGTGAATACCTCTGCCATGACCAACAGCTTTGCGGAGTATTATCTGGGCGAGGAGTCCGCTTCCATATACTGGATGCTGCTTATTGTGGGCTTCGGTGTCATCGGCACCATAACCTTGATAGTGCTGCTTGCTAATCACAGGATATCCTTCCCTCAGTTCAATGAGTACCATAAGAAAAGGACTTTTCCCATAATTTTCACCTGCGTGTCCTTCTGGCTGATGATGTGCATTTATCTTTTCGACTGCATTTCTACCTGCGGACCTGTCACAGAGAAGCTTATGGGAGAATAAATTGAGGGCTGAAAGGCAAAAATGTTGACAACAGCGGAAAGCTGTGGTATAATCTTTTTTATAAAGAAAAATTTCTCGGTGAAAAATGCCGAAAAAGGTGGTTAATATCAATGGAAAAAATCAACGGCAATGACATTTTGTGCGAATTTGACCTTGAAGAAGCCAAGAACAGCGAGGGCAAGGAGATAGAGATCTCTGCCTGCGTTCATAAGGTTAAGAAGATGGGCGGATTTGCTTTTGTAATACTCAGAACAGCAAGATACCTTATCCAGTCCGTATATTCCCCCGAGACCTGCCCCGACAGCATCGACGGCATCAAGGAGGGCTGCTTCGTTACAGTCAAGGGTACTGTAAGAAGGGACGACCGTGCTTACAACGGCATCGAGATCGCCATGACAGGCATCAAGCTTATCCACAAGCCCGAGTTTGATTATCCTCTCCACGTTTCCGCAAGAAAGATCGGCTGCACACTGGACGTTAATCTGGATAACAGAAGCGTTGCCCTGAGAAATCCCGTGGAAAGAGCTGTTTTCAAGTTCCAGGAGGGCGTTGTTTCAGGATTCAGAGAGTTTATGATAAAGAATAAATTCACCGAGATCCACACACCCAAGATCGTTGCACAGGGCGCAGAGGGCGGCGCAAACATCTTCCGTCTTGACTACTTCGATCACGAGGCATTCCTCAACCAGTCTCCTCAGTTCTACAAGCAGGCTGCTGTGGCTTTCTTCGACAGAGTTTTCGAGATCGCTCCCGTTTACCGTGCAGAGCGTCACTCAACCTCACGTCACCTGAACGAGTACATCGGTCTTGACTTTGAGATGGGCTTCATCAACGATATGTACGACGTTATGAATATGGAGACCGCAATGCTCCGCTACCTGATGGATTACCTGAAGGAAAACTATGCAAATGAAATAAAGATACTGAATGCAGATATCCCTGAGATCACCGAGATACCCGCAGTAAAGTTCGAGGACGCTGTTACACTTATCAAGGGCAGCAAGGCAAAGAACAAGTTTGACCTGGAGCCTGAGGACGAGGTGTTCCTCTGCAACTGGGCAAAGGAGAACTACGGTACAGAGTTTATCTTTGTAACAAACTTCCCCTCTTCCAAGCCTCCTTTCTATGCAATGAACGACAAGGAAGACCCCAGAACAGCCTGCAAGTTCGACCTTCTTTTCAGAGGTCTGGAGATCACAACAGGCGGTCAGCGTATCCACGATTACAACGAGCAGCTTGAAAAGATGAAGGCACAGGGTCTTGACCCCGAGGACTTCAAGAGCTACCTCGAGAGCCACAAGTACGGACTTCCTCCTCACGGCGGTCTGGGTATCGGTCTCGAGAGACTTGTTATGAAGCTTCTCGGTCAGGCAAATGTCCGTCAGGCTTCCATGTTCCCCAGAGACATGAACCGTCTGCTTCCGTAAACAAAGATTATGCTGAATGTTAATGCTCTTTAAAATTCGTATTTCGGCTGATTTTTCTGCAAAATGCGTAAAAAAGATGTCAAAATGCAAGCTATTTTATAAATCTTGCAATAATGTTTGAAAAAGGGCTTGACAAACAGGAAATAATGGTGTATTATATAAACATACTAAAACACAGTTAATATTTCAAAGGCAATGACGCCGATAAACAGTTACCGCATAAAAAGCGGGCACTGTCTGTCGGTGTCTTTTGTTTTTGATGATTTTTAAGGGAGGAAAATATTATGTCAGAGAGTATTATCCAGGGAGTTAAGAATGTACCCGATTATTTCGGCTGCAATGTTTTTAACGAGGAAACAATGAAGTCCAGACTTCCCAAGAACGTTTATAAGGCTCTTCTTAAGACCAAGACTATGGGAACTGCACTCGATCCCGATGTTGCCGATGTTATCGCAACCGCTATGAAGGACTGGGCTGTAGAGCAGGGCGTTACTCACTACACCCACTGGTTCCACCCCATGACAGGTCTTTCCGCAGAGAAGCACGATTCCTTTATCTCTCCTACAGATGACGGAAAGGTAATAATGGAATTCTCAGGCAAGGAGCTTATCAAGGGCGAGCCTGATGCGTCTTCCTTCCCCTCCGGCGGTCTGAGAGCTACATTCGAGGCAAGAGGCTACACCGCATGGGACCCCACATCTCCCGCATTTATCAAGGATAACACACTTTACATACCTACAGCATTCTGCTCCTACACAGGCGAAGTCCTCGATAAGAAGACTCCTCTTCTCCGTTCAATGGAGGTTATTTCCGAGCAGGCTGTAAGAGTTCTGAAGCTCTTCGGTTCCAATGCTACAAGAGTTACCACTACTGTAGGCCCCGAGCAGGAATATTTCCTCGTTGACAAGAAGCTTTACGATCAGCGTAAGGATCTTATCTACACCGGCAGAACCCTTTTCGGCGCTAAGGCACCTAAGGGTCAGGAGCTTGAAGACCATTACTTCGGCAACATCAAGGACAGAGTTCATGAGTACATGACCGATCTTGATGAAGAGCTCTGGAAGCTTGGTATCTACTCCAAGACTGAGCATAACGAGGTTGCTCCCGCTCAGCACGAGATGGCTCCTATCTTCACCACATCAAACGTTGCTGCTGACCAGAACGCTCTTACCATGGAGATCATGAAGAAGGTAGCTCTTAAGCACGGTCTTGTCTGCCTCCTCCACGAGAAGCCTTTCGCAGGCGTTAACGGTTCCGGTAAGCACAATAACTGGTCTATCTCCACTAACGAGGGTCAGAACCTTCTCGACCCCGGCAAGAATCCTAAGGACAATATCCAGTTCCTTACCTTCCTTGCAGCTATCATCAAGGCTGTTGATGAGAATGCTGACCTGCTGAGACTTTCCGTTGCTTCCGCAGGCAATGACCACCGTCTTGGCGCTAACGAGGCACCCCCCGCAATCATGTCCATCTTCGTAGGCACTGAGCTTCAGCAGATACTTGATGCTCTCGAGTCCGGCGAGATGATAAAGACTGACGCCAACGAGGAATTTGTTATCGGCGTTGAGGCTCTCCCCAACTTCCCCAAGGATACCACAGACCGTAACAGAACTTCTCCTTTCGCATTCACAGGTAACAAGTTCGAGTTCAGAAGCCTTGGTTCTTCCGAGACCATCGCCTGCACAAACTGCATACTCAACACTATCGTTGCAAATTCCCTTAAGGAATTTGCCGACAGACTTGAAGGCGCTGCTGATTTCTCCACCGAGCTTAACAAGCTCCTTGTTGAGACTATCAAGAAGCACAAGAGGATCATCTTCAACGGCAACGGCTATGATGCAAGCTGGGTAGAAGAGGCTGCAAAGCGTGGTCTTCCCAACTATGCTTCCACTGTTGATGCTGTTCCTCACTATACTGATGAGAAGAACGTCAAGATGTTCGAGATGTTCAAGATCTACACCAGAACCGAGCTCCAGTCCAGAACCGAGATCATTCTTGAGAACTACTCCAAGATCATCAACATCGAGGCTCTTACAATGCTGGATATGGCTAAGAAGCAGATCCTGCCCGCAGGTATGGGCTTTGCTAAGGAGCTTGCTGATTCCGTTAATGCTAAGAAGGCAGCAGGCGTATCCGCTGACCTGGAAAAGAAGCTTGCTGACAAGGTAAGCGCTCTTAACGCAGGCATTGCAGACGCTATTGACGACCTTGATGCAAAGCTTATCGGCGTTGCTGATGAGGACGGCTACGAGGCTACTGCAAGATACTACAGAAACTCCGTATTTGCTTCCATGCAGAACCTGAGAGCTGTTGCAGATGAGCTGGAGACCATCACTCCCGAAAAGGAATGGCCTTTCCCCACCTACGGCGACCTCCTTTTCAGAGTTTGATTTCAATATCAGCCTGAAACAGAATAACACTAAAAAACGCTATGGCAGCGCTGTCCCAAAGACAACGCTGCCATATTTGTTTTTCATTATTTATGATTATTCCCATTTTCCGATAATGCGTGATTCCCTGTCACGTATGCTCACTCTACAGACGATATGCTTTTTCCCTGAGAGCGTACCGTCATCTCCCTGAAAAAGCCCCTGCTCATATGAACAGGGGCTTTTCTCTTTTTTATTGTATTATACTAATCACCAATAAAACTATAGACAAAAAATCATCGCATAATCCATATACGCAAGATTATGCTCAATTTTTTGTATAGTTTTTAATTGGTGCTTAGTATTACAATTCATCGGTGAGCCTGCAAATTATCTCGTTGGAGAGCAGAAAGCCCTCGGGGGTGAGAATTATTCTGTCTCCGTTTATTTTAAGCAGCCCATGGGGTTCCATGGGTTTTGCTGCTTTTATAATATTTTCCTTGCTTTTGCAGCCTGAGATATCGCAGCCCTCGGAAAGCCGCAGGGCAAGCATCATTTTTTCTTCTTCGGTGCAGGGGGACTCGTCCGAGACTATCTCATGCTGGCGTGGGGAACTAATGTAGCCTGCAATATCCCTCGGAACATAAAATCTTTTGCCGTTCATGCAGGAGTGGGCGGAGGGGCCTGTGCCGAAATATTCCTCGCACCGCCAGTATTTCAGATTGTGACGGCATTCATAGCCTGCTTTTGCAAAGTTGGATATCTCATACTGCCCGAAGCCGTTTTCCGCAAGCATATCTACTGCCATAAGATAGATGTCCGCCGATTTGTCATCGTCCGCCGCAGCGCTTACCAGCTCGGGGCAGCCCGCTAGGGGAGTGTTCTCCTCGATTTTCAGCATATAGGCAGAAATGTGGGTAACATTCAGCTCCGCAAGCTTCCTGATATTATCCCGCACGGTCTCTTCTGTCTGATAGGGAAGTCCAAGCATAAGGTCAGCGGAGATATTTTCAAAGCCTGCCTTTTGTGCGTTCTGTACAGCCTCCGCCGCCTGACGGGAGCTGTGTAGCCTGCCCATCATTTTAAGCTCGTCATCATTAAAGCTCTGTATGCCGATAGAAAGGCGGTTTATGCCTGCCGCTCTGAAATCCCTCATAAGCTGGAGAGTGGCGGAATCGGGATTGCACTCGGCGGATATCTCAGCGTCCGCCGAAATATCCGCCGCAGAAATGATATCATAAATTTGTGCGCCGCTCAGGAGAGATGGCGTTCCGCCGCCGAAATAAACGGTATCGGCGGTGATATTTGCAGCCCTTATGTTCCTTACCACAGCCTTAACGTAGCTGTCGGTAAGGGAAAGATCGGTCTGGGAATAAAAGTCGCAGTAAAGACATTTCCTGCGGCAGAAGGGCACATGAATATAAAGTCCTGTCATATTCGTTTTATTCATCAAGCTTGAGCACAGCCATAAACGCTTCCTGAGGAACTTCAACAGTACCCAGCTGGCGCATACGCTTCTTGCCCTCCTTCTGCTTTTCAAGCAGCTTTTTCTTTCGGGTGATATCGCCGCCGTAGCACTTTGCAAGCACGTCCTTGCGCATTGCCTTTACGGTCTCTCTTGCAATGACCTTGCCGCCGATAGCCGCCTGAATGGGAACTTCAAACATCTGGCGGGGGATATTGTCTTTGAGCTTTTCAGCAATTCGTCTGCCTCGTGCATATGCCTTGTCAACGTGGATAATGAACGAAAGTGCATCCACCACCTCGCCGTTGAGAAGCACATCAAGCTTGACAAGCTTGGAAGGAGCATAGCCCATAAATTCGTAATCAAATGAAGCATAGCCCCTTGTCTTAGATTTGAGGGCATCAAAGAAGTCATAAACTATCTCGTTGAGGGGCAGCTCATAGTGAAGCTCCACTCTTGTTTCGTCCAGATATTTCATATCCTTGAAAATACCACGCCTGTCCTGGCAAAGCTCCATAATGTTGCCCACATAGTCGGAGGGGGAAAGGATAGATGCCTTTACCATTGGCTCCTCGGCGGAGGCGATAACTGAGTTGTCGGGATAGTTTGAGGGGTTGTCGATATATACCGTCTCGCCGTTTGTAAGGTTTACTTTGTAGATAACGGAGGGGGCGGTGGTGATAAGGTCAAGGTTGTATTCACGTTCAAGGCGCTCCTGGATTATTTCCATATGGAGAAGTCCAAGGAAGCCGCAGCGGAATCCGAAGCCCAGAGCGATAGAAGTCTCAGGCTCAAAGGAAAGGGCAGCGTCATTGAGCCGGAGCTTTTCCAGTGCGTCACGGAGATCGCCGTACTTTGCGCCGTCCGCAGGATATATACCCGAATATACCATGGGGTTTACCTCACGGTAGCCGGGGAGAGCTTCATCGCAGGGATCAGCTGCATCGGTAACGGTGTCGCCCACCTTTGTGTCGCCGATAGATTTGATTGAAGCGGCAATGTAGCCAACCTCGCCTGCCTTTATAGTTCCTGCATTAACAAGGTCAGTAGCGCCCATGTAGCCCGTTTCTACAACGGTGAAATCAGCGCCTGTTGCCATAAGATGAATGGTCTGACCAATCTTTACGGAGCCGTCGATAACACGGACGTAAATTATAACGCCCTTGTAGGAATCGTAGTAGCTGTCGAAAATAAGAGCTTTCAGGGGAGCGTTCACATCGCCCTTGGGGCAGGGTACGTCGGTAACTATCTTTTCAAGTACTGCCTTGACGTTTGTGCCCATTTTTGCGGAGATACGGGGAGCGTCCATTGCGGGAATGCCGATAACGCTTTCCACCTCGGCGCATACCCTTTCAGGCTCTGCGGAGGGCAGGTCTATTTTGTTGACAACGGGAACGACTTCAAGATCATGCTCAATAGCAAGGTAAGTGTTGGCAAGGGTCTGGGCTTCGATACCCTGAGATGCGTCCACTACCAGCACAGCGCCCTCGCAGGCTGCCAGCGAGCGTGAAACTTCATAGTTGAAGTCAACGTGACCCGGGGTGTCGATAAGGTTGAAAACATATTCCTTTCCGTCGTCCGCCTTGTACATGAGCCGCACGGCACGGGCCTTTATGGTTATTCCACGCTCTCTTTCGATATCCATGTTATCAAGCAGCTGATCTTCCATGTCACGCTTTGCGACAGTGGAGGTAAGCTCCAGGATACGGTCCGCAAGAGTTGACTTGCCGTGGTCGATGTGGGCGATAATGCAGAAATTTCTTATATTTTCCTGGCTGTAATCCAAGTTAACACTTCCTTTTGCTGAATATGGGATTTACTGCTTTGCAGGGTAATTTTTTTCAATAAGCTCTCTGAATTTCCTGAGAGCATCGCTTCTGTGGCTCACCTGATTTTTTTCATCGGCGGAAAGCTCCGCAAAGGATCTGTCGCCGAACATGAAGATAGGGTCATAACCGAAGCCGTTGGTTCCACGCTTTTCGTAGCCTATCTTGCCCTCGCAGGCGCCTGAAACTATATTCTTATTGCCGTTTTCGTCAATGTAGCAGATGCAGCATCTGAATCGTGCTGTGCGTTTGTCATCCGGGACGTTTTCAAGCTCGGAGAGAACTCTTGCGCAGCGCTTGCCCTCCTCCGCATATCTGGCGGAGTATATTCCGGGAGCGCCGTTCAGGGCATCAACTTCAAGTCCGCTGTCATCGGAAATGACAGGTAGGTGGAACATATCGTAAATTGCCTTTGCTTTGAGATAAGCATTTTCCTCAAAGGTAGTTCCTGTTTCCTCTACCTCGATGTTTGCGCCGGCTTCCGACTGGGATATTACATCAAAGCCCATAGGCTCCAGAATCTCACGGAATTCTCTCAGCTTGTTTTTGTTGTTTGAAGCTAATATCAGTTTCATATATGACCTCGTTTACTTTTCTTCATCGTCTTTTTTCTTCTTGCCGAAGGTAATTTCCTTGAACAGGAAGCCGAACTTGCCGTCCTTCAGGCTCTTCTTTTCAGGCTCCGCAGGCTGTTCTTCTGTGTCGGGTATGGGAATTTTCTCCTCGGCAGCCTCTGTGGGCATTTCCTCAACGGGGGATTCGTCCATTATTTCCTCAGGCATATCAATGGGAGCAGGCTCTTCATCGAGAACTTCCTCGGTGATTTCGGGGATTTCCTCTTCCTCCTGAGTTTCTTCCTCGGAAGAAGCTTCTTCCTCAGTTTCATCGGCAGGCTGTGCTTCCTCAGCGGTATCTTCCTCAGCCTCGTTTTCATCATCTGTCAGACGTTCATAGTTGCCTGCAAAGTCTGTCTCGGTGGCAAAGAGAGCGTCCGCATAATCCTTTGCGGAAAATTCCATAAGATCGTCTATCTTCTCGCCCACGCCCACAAGCTTTACGGGAATGCCAAGCTCACGGTGAATGGTGATGATTATGCCGCCCTTTGCAGTGCCGTCCAGCTTTGTAAGTACGATACCCGTAATGTCAGCCACTTCCGAGAAAAGCTTTGCCTGATTAACGGCGTTCTGACCTGTGGTAGCGTCAAGCACCAGCAGGGTCTCTATGGAGCAGCCCTCTGCCTGCTGTGAGCAGATTCGGGTTATCTTTTTCAGCTCGTCCATAAGGTTCTTTTTGTTGTGAAGTCTGCCTGCGGTGTCGCAGATAACAACGTCCGCATTTCTTGCCTTTGCGGCTGTGATTGCATCAAACACAACGGAAGCGGGGTCGCTGCCCTCATTGTGCTTTACGATATCCGCACCTGCACGATCCACCCATATCTGGAGCTGGTCGATAGCAGCGGCTCTGAATGTATCGGCGGCGGCAACTATTACCTTTTTGCCCTGATTTGTGAGCTGTGCCGCCAGCTTTCCTATGGTGGTGGTCTTGCCCGCACCGTTTACGCCGATAACAAGCACTACAGACGGCTTTGTGGAAAGGTCAAGCTTCTTGTCCTCGCCAAGCATTTCGGTGATGATGGCTTTCAGCTCGTCTTTTATGAGCATAGGGTCGGTGATGCCCTTTTCCTTGACCTTTTTTCTCAGCTCGGCGCAGATATCAACAGAAGTCTGCACGCCGATATCGCACATTATAAGAGTTTCTTCAAGCTCTTCAAAAAAATCTTCATCTATCTTGGTAAACGAATTTATAAGGGAATTGACCTTGCTCATCATCGAGTCTCTGGTCTTTTTGATGCCCTCGGCAATTTTATCGAAAAATCCCATATATGACAGCCTCCTTGAGATAGTGCAGCAGCGCACGCATATATACCTATCTTATATTATAAATAAAAAGCCGCTCCTTTTAGTTAATTTTTTATTAACAAAGGTATTATCAGGCAATTATTTTTTTTACTGATGTGTCAGCTCGCTCTTTATTTTGCCGCACTGGTTGAGATGAAGCAGCTAATGGCGTGTCAGGGGCATGAGGATTATGCCCGCTGCGTCCTTTTGTGTCCAGAAGTCCGCCAAGATCATCACCGAAATATTTCATCGTTACCTCCGGAATGTCTGTTATCTTTTTATCCTGTCATTTGCCCGATAGGGTATCGGCCGGGAATTTTCCTTTTGCAGCCTGCCTATTTTGTCGCAGATAATGTCATACAGGTTATCCTCCGTGTAAGCAAGCTTTTCTATATCAACATTTTCATCCGGGCTTTTGCTGCTGTTATACCTTTTGGCATACAGACCGCATTCCTTTATGAAGTTCATTATGAGGGATATCTCTTCCTTATCCTCATCTGAAAAAATGCTCTGAGCGTTCAGAGATGATCTGATAAAATCGCAGAAATAAGCATAGTCATAATCCCAGTTGATGTTTCCGTTGTCCTGAGCCTCGCAGCGGAGTGCTTCTGCTTCCCTCAGCAGTTCTCCCTGCAAATTATCCGCCTGACCGCTCTTGGGTACATAGTTTTTCCAGATATATTTGCATTCCTCAAAATATTCCTGCTCATATTCCCTTGATTTAAGTTCATCAATGGTGATGCTTGGCTTTTGGCGCTTGAACAAATCAAATATTCCCATAATTTACCCCATTCCGTATTTAGTCTGCTATACCGTCGAGCTGTTCTTTGTCAAGATAAAATTCATCGCCGTACATAGTCCATTCAAGAGGAAGCTCCAGCGTGAAATTTTTCCCGTTCAGGAATTTGCGCTGAGTATCCACTCGGGAAAGCTCGGCATGAGCCTCTTCCGGCTGCATAACAGCCTGTCGATGAGGTGTCGGGCAAGACCAACGTCCTTTGCACCCGCTCTTGTGAGTGCCAGCGAGACCGCATTATCCACCTTTGCCTTTGTGATGTCCGCATTGTACTTGGTCTCCCAGTCCTCGGCGGTCTTTTTGAGGGCAGCCACGTCAACGCCGTCAAATGCCTTGACCTTTTCGGTAAGCTCCTTGGCGTTCTTCTCCGCAGCGGCAAGCTTATTTTCAGCCTCCGAGAGCTTGGACGCAGCTTCATTCTGCTCCTTTCCGTGCATTTCCAGCACCTTTGCCGCCTGCTCATCGGTAATTCCGAGAGCTGTAAGTTCTTCCTTCTTCATGGAAATTCCTCCTTTAAAAATTGGTTTAAGGGCTTTTTAGGCAAAATTATACCGCCCCCGAAGGAGCAGTTAAAAATTATTATTTAATGTAAATTTCTCCACCCTATAGGGTCTTCGTGTGAGTATTCGGATTTTGGCATCTGTGAAGCTATTGTTGCCATATGCTGCTGTATAATAATTTGTGCATCTTTATCAGAAAAGCCTTTGCCTAACAATTCACTATACAATTCTCCCATTGTTTTTCCTTCGTTATTCGGAATAATTGTTTCAAGCCTTTCAATAGTCATTTTTTACCAACCTTTCAATATAATCGAATAGCAAAGGGTCTTTCTTTTTCAGTAACTTAGAATTGTAAAAATAATATTCATAACCAACAGAGAAGTATTCCTGTAAAAGAATAGGATCAAGTTTATCCATTATGAAATACTTTTTACTATCATAAAAAACTCACTCTTGCATCCAGGAACGCAGCAAGATAGTTCCACCACGTCCGGCAGACCGCCAATGCCTGTGGTAAAGCCAATGATCCCTGCAGTGTAGCCTCTGCCGTCGCCGATATCCTCGATGTATCCGTATTGCAGGGAGTAATCCGTGTCAGAATTTTCAGCACTTGAAACAAGCGCAAAAACTTCCTTGCGAAGTATCCCGCCAGAAATATCATCTTCCGAAATTTTATCAGATGATTTGTTATCGGAAGTACAGCCGACAGCAGAAAACAAAACGCAGGATAATAAAAGCATTTCCACTGTGCTTCTTAAATGCTTTGATCTGAGCTTCAATATGACCTACCCTTTCAGAATGTTAGTTTATCGGGCAAAAATCATCTTGAATACGTCGCCTGTTCATTGCCAGAATAGTCAAAAAGTCCGTCGTTCTTTTCTTCCAGCGCCTTTATCATGTGATAGGTGTATTCATTGTAAGGCGTGGGGATACCAAGCTCCCTGCCCATTTTCATAAGCGCACCCGAAAACATATCTATCTCCGTGTGGCGCTTTGCATCAAGGTCCTGCAATGTGGAATATCGTGCAGAGGGCGGAACGGCGCTTCCACGGCTTGATGACTTGTCCGCCTTGCTTATATCTATGCCCTTTGCCGCCGCAATGGCTTCCAGCTCCTGCCTTAGGCCGTCGCTTATAGCCTGCATATGAACGCTGTCACGATAGCAGCCCACACCTGCGCCAAGTATCGCCTGAGGAAGATTGTTGCATACATTCATCCTGAATTTGCTCCATATCTCCTCTCTGATATATTCGGTGCGGCGGAAGTGGATATCCGTACCCGAGAAAAGCTCTTCCACTGCAAGTACATTTTCGCTGTCAAAAGGCGCTTCATTTTCGCCGAAAACTATGCCGATAGTGGTCTCAGGGTCAAAGCAGCAGCCGTCAGCTTCATGGTGAGAAGCGACCTTTATAAGTGAGTATAAAACATTTTTGCTGCCCGTTTCTTTTTCGATAAGCTCCTCGCTGTCAACGCCGTTCATAAGGCTCATAACTATAGTATTTTCGCCAACGGCTTCACGGATACTTTCCATGGCAGAGGGCAGTGCACCGTATTTCAGCGAAACTATGAGCAGGTCAACTCCGTGAGCTTCCTTGGGAGTCCACACCTGTGGGTGATAGGTCACATGATTTATGGTGCAGCCTTTTTTTAGGCGCTCTGCACGTTCACCTTCGGCGATAACACCTGTTGTAACATCTTTGCGGTCTGCCAGACCCCATATGATATATGAGCCTACAGCGCCTGCACCTAAAACGGCAACAGTCTTTATTTTCATTGGCTTTTACCCTCCTGTTTGGTATGGATTTTTACAGCTTTTTTCTAAAATACAGCACATCGGGCATGGGATTGTGATAATACGGCTCACACTCGGCAAAGCCCAGCTTTTTGTACATATGTATCGCCGACTGCAGGGGGACGATGGTGTCAAGCACCATTTCCTTATATCCCGCCTGCCTTGCGTGATCGATAAGCTCTTCAATAAGCTTTTCGCCAAGCTTCATGCCACGGCATGAGGGCTTTACATACAGCCGCATCATTTCGCAGCGTGTGTCGGAATGTCTGTGATAGGCTATCATTCCAAGGACATCTTCGCCTTCCACCGCCACGAGAAGCTCTCCCTCGGGAGCGGTGTATTTTTTTTGTCTATAGTTTTATTGGTGATTAGTATAAGGTCACATACAAGCCGCTTGGTGTATTCGATAATAAGCTCCTTTATTTGTTGTATATAAGGCTTTCCGTCAACTATTTGCATGGCTTTGCTTCCTTATTCAGCTTCAATATCCGCAGGAGGCTGCTCCATTTTCAGCAGTCGGGAAATGCCCTTTTCCTGCATGGTAACGCCGTACATAACGTCCGCCTCTTCCATGGTGCCACGACGGTGAGTTACGGTGATGAACTGTGTAGTGTCGGTAAAATTGCGCAGATAATGTGCGTACTTTGATACGTTCACATCATCGAGCGCCGCCTCGATCTCGTCAAGGATACAGAAAGGCGCAGGCTTTATTTTAAGTATTGCAAAGTAAATTGCGATAGCCACGAAAGCCTGCTCGCCGCCTGAAAGCAGCGACAGATTTTTTATTACCTTTCCGGGAGGTGCAACATTTATCTCGATTCCCGATTCAAGCACTTCGTCAGGGTCGGTGAGAACCAGCTCCGCACGGCCACCGCCGAAAAGCTCGGTGAATATGCGCTTGAAGTTGGCGTTTATCTCCTTGAAGCTTTCCGCAAATCTTGTCTTCATAGTCTCGGTCAGCTCGTCTATAAGCTTTTCCAGCTCACGCTTGGAGCTGTTTATGTCGGAAAGCTGACCCGACATAAACTCGTATCTTTCGGAAACTTCCTTGTATTCTTCAATGGCCGAAAGATTTACCGTGCCCAGATTTCTTATCTTCTGCTTTATGGTGTTGAGGCGTGCGGTTATTTCGCCCTTGTCTGCATCGGGGATAATGAGCGACGCTGCTTCCGATGGATAAAGCTCGTACTGCTCCGCCATGTCGGAAACTATCTTGTCATAAGCGGACTGAGATGTTTTCCTCCGCTCTTCCAGACGGGTCTTTTCAGCACCCAGCTTTTCCTTGTCATCGGTGAGCGTTTTTATCTTCTGGCGTATCTCCACAGACTGCCGTTCCTTTTCAAGGTTCTCCGCCTGTGTAAGGGATATCTGCCTGTGGATATCCTCTGTCCTGCTGCCCGAGCTTTCCAGAGCCTTTTCACGCTTTGCGATAAGCTCGTTCTTTTCAGCGATAATGCGGTTCTGCTCCTCGATAGCCATTGCGGACTTGACAGAGCTGTCACCGATGGAGCGGCTCTGCTCTTCCAGAGCCTTTATGCTTTCCTTAACAGCCTCCAGATCCTTTTCCAGAGCCGTTTTCTTTATCTTCATGTCGGACATTTTTGATGAAAGAGAGTCACGGCGGCTTTTCAGCTCGTCCATTATCCTCTTGTCCTCGCCCGACTTTTCCTCTGCGGCGGATATTTCTTGGCAGAGCCTTGCAAGCTCCGCTCCTGCCTTTTCGGCAGCGGCTCTTATATCGCTCAGACGCTTTTCAAAGCGGGCAATGGTCTCCTCGGCATTTTTCCTGCCGTTCACGCTCTGCTCCGCAACCTGTTCGATTCGTTTAAGCTCAGACTCAAAGCGAATCTTATCCTGATCCATTGCACGCAGATCGTCATTTGCCGCTTCTATGTCAATTCGCATCTTGTCCGTCTCAGCCCTTAGAGAGGCAGTGCGGCTTTTCAGCTCATCAAGCTTGCCTGTCAGATCGGTAACTTCGCCGTTCAGCTTTTCAATCTCGTTCTTACGTGTGAGAATGCCTGCGGAGCGGTTTGCGGAACCTCCCGTAAATGAACCGCCTGCATTTACCACCTGACCGTCAAGCGTAACTATCCTGAAACGGTAGCCGTATTTCTTGGCGATATTTCCTGCGCAGTCGATATCCTCCGCAATGACGGTCCTGCCCAGCAAAGAATTGACTATGCCCGTAAATTTCGGGTCATATGTAACGATATCGCAGCCCAGAGCCACAAAGCCCACACAGCCGTCAAGACCGCTTTCGTTGAGCCTGTTTCCCTTTACCGAGGTAATAGGCAGGAATGTGGCACGACCGCCCTTGGTTTCTTTAAGCAGACCGATACCACGCTTCGCAGCATCCTCATTTTCGGTGACGATGTTCTGCAAAGCACCGCCCAGAGCTGTTTCCACCGCAAGGCTGTATTCCGACGGCACGCTGATTATCTGCGCCACCGAGCCGATTATTCCACGTATGCGGCCGTTTTTGCCTGCGCTCAGTACCTGCTTTACCGCATGACCGAAGCCCTCCATGCTGTTTTCAAGGTCACGGAGCAGCCGCATTTTCTGTTCCTTTTCCCTGACTGACATGGTAAGGTCGTTCTGCTCCTTTTCGGCAGCTTTCAGCTTTTCTGTTTTTGAGGCATAAAGCCTGTTCAGACCGCTTATGCGGTTTGTCTGCTCGTCACGCTTTTCAGCCAGCAGCGCAAGACCGTCTGTTACCTCTTTGCGCTCGCTGTCAAGGTTCTGCGCACCCGAAACTATGGTTTCAAGCTGCTTTTCGGCAGCCTGCTTCTGTTCCTCGGCTTCCTTTATCATATTGTCGGAGGTGTTTACGGTGATGTTCAGCTCCGACTGACGGATATACATTTTGTTGAGCTGCTCGCTGTGACCCGAGAACTCCTTTTCAAAGCCGTCCTGCTGTCCCACAGCTTCGGCAAATTCACGCTCCGCATCGGAATATTCCCTGTCAGTGGTGAGGATATCCGCCTCGATGCGCTTTATCTCTTCCAGCTTTTCCTCTGTAAGGCGGCGGTTCTCGCTGTCGGAGAGCTTGGCGCTTTCCATCTGCTTTTCCAGATCCTCGATAGCCTTTCTGCAGTGCTCGATATCGTTTTTGAAAACGGCGATGTCAGAATGGATAGCCGTGTTGGAGCGCTCCTCTTCAAGAACAGCGTTGTTGAGGTTCTCTATGCGGATATTACCCGCCGCAATGTCCTTGTAAACAATGCGGTATTCTTCTTCAAGGCGGTCGATATCCGTTTCGGTGTTGTTGTATTCGGTAGCGTTGATGAGCACCTTTTCGCCCAGCTCGTTAAGGCGTGTCCTCAGCTCATCAAGCTCGTGCATCCAAACGGTTATTTCCAGCGATTTCTTTTCGTCCGAAAGCTCTATGAACTGCGCAGCCTTTTCCGACTGCTTTCTCAGCGGTTCAACACGGCTTTCCAGCTCGGATATTATATCCGTCAGGCGCAGGATATTGTCCTCTGCCTGAGTGAGCCTGCGCTGCGCTTCCGCCTTTTTGTAGCGGAATTTGGAAATGCCTGCGGCTTCCTCAAAAATGTCACGGCGCTCATTGGATTTTGATGAAACTATCTCCGCAACTCTGCCCTGTCCGATAATGGAGTAGCCGTCCTTGCCCAGACCCGTGTCCATGAAAAGCTCGGTAACGTCTTTCAGGCGCACCTGTGAGCCGTTTATTATGTATTCGCTCTCGCCGCTGCGGTAAAGCTTACGGGTAACGGATACCTCGGGAGCGTCAATGTTCAGCAGCCCTTTATCATTTACAATGTTCAGCGTAACGCTTGCAAAGCCCACAGGCTTTCTCAGCTGAGTGCCCGCAAAAATAACGTCCTCCATTTTCGCTCCTCTGAGAGTTTTGGAGGACTGTTCGCCCAGCACCCACCTTACGGCGTCGCCAATGTTTGATTTTCCGCTTCCGTTGGGGCCGACAACGGCGGTTATGCCCTTGCCGAAATCAAGCTTCACCTTGTCGGGAAAGGACTTGAAGCCCTGCAGTTCCAGTGATTTTAAGTACATATATCTGATATCCGCCTTAATATAGTTTGAATATTCTGCCGTTTACCGAGATCACATTTTCGGGCAGCTCTTTGTTTGTGAGAAATTTAACGTTCCTGTCCGCAAAATATATCCTGTTTGATCTTTTATATCCCGACAGACTGCTTGTGAGCCGTGGGGGAGCCTCGCAGAGGTTTTCGCCCTCCGTGAGATTTTCTTCGATTATTTTTCTTATTATCTCCGTGCGTACTATCTCGCCGAAAGCAGGGTGATAAAAGCCCGCCACAGCGTTCTGCTCCACGCCGTCCTCAGCGTGAAGACCCATGCGTATCACACGGATATTGTTTTTGACAAAGGTGCTGTATATCTCTGCGCACAGCTTCACACATTCATCAAAGGGGTAAAGCACATATTTTCCCTCTTTGTAAAGCTCCGCAAGCTTTGTGCCCTCAAGCACCGCCACGGGATATATCCTTGCCGTTGCGGGAGCGCATCTGACGATCTCGTTCATGGTGTAAAGCTCGTCAGCGGGAGATGAGCCGTAAAGCCCCACCATCATCTGGAGACCAAGCTCAAAGCCGTATGACTTTATCATTGCGGCGGAGCGGCGAACGTCCTCGGAAGTGTGGCCACGCATATTCATTTCCAGCACACGGTCATTCATGGACTGTGCGCCCAGCTCGATGGCGGTAACGTGATATTTTTTCAGCAGCATAAGAATTTCCTCGTCAATGCAGTCGGGACGAGTGGAAATTCTTATACCGCAAAAACCGTTTTCGCAGGTGATGTATCTGTCCGCACTTTCAAGCAGGGATATCATATACTCCCTGTCAATGGCGGTAAAGCTGCCGCCGAAAAAGGCGATTTCGGTGTTTCTCCTCTTTTCGGGAGACATATATTCATATGCCCCTCTGATGATACCCTCAGCCTCATCGGGGGAGGGGGCGTGAGCCGTGCTGCTTATGGTGCGCTGATTGCAGAATGAGCAGGCATTGGGGCAGCCCATATGGGGGATAAACACTGAGATATTTGCGTGGGACATTACTTTACCTCGCCCATAAGACGGAGCGCTTCCTTTGCAGCCTGCTGTTCAGCCTGCTTTTTGCTGTGACCCTCGCCGTGACCGATAACGTTGGAGTTAAGGCAGACCTCAACGATGAAGTGCCTGTCGTGGTCGGGACCTGTCTGACCCTTGAGTACGTACTCCACCTTTTCCTCGGGATTTCTCTGGATTATCTCCTGAAGAATGGTCTTGTAATCCTGAAGATTGTTTGCGGTGCTCTTGTCAAGGTCCTTTGGAATAAAGCCCAGCACATATTCTCTTGCGGCTTCCATTCCGCCGTCAAGGAACACCGCTGCGATAACAGCCTCAAATGCGTCGGATACGATAGAGGGGCGTGTTCTTCCGCCTGTGTTTTCCTCGCCTCTGCCAAGAAGAATGTACTGACCCAGAGATATCTGCTTGGAAAATTCATACAGAGCCTTTTCGCATACCAGTGACGCTCTTATCTTTGTAAGGTCGCCCTCGGGCAGATGCTTGAAGTGATTGAACAGATGCTCGGATATTACGATGGAAAGCACGCTGTCGCCCAGAAATTCCAGTCTCTCATTGGAGTGCCTGCCCTTCTTATATTCATTGGCGTAGGAGGAGTGGGAAAGCGCCTCGTAAAGCAGATCCTTGTTTTTGAAGGTGTAGCCTATCTCTTCCTCGAAGCTTTTCAGCCTTTCGTCAATGTCTGTCTTGTTAACTGTACTCATATCATGCCACGCAGTAACTGCGTGTGCCTCCTTTCTTCCTTACAGAAGTTCCTTTTTAAGAATGATATCGTCCCTGTCGGTTATCTCACGTATCACACGGCATGGATTTCCCGCCGCAAGGCAGTTGTCGGGGATATACCTTGTTACCACGCTGCCTGCGCCGATAACACAGCCGTTTCCGATGGTAATTCCGCCTGTAATGGTAACATTTGCGGCTATCCGGCAGTTGTTTCCTATAGTTATGGGCTTGCCGTATTCAAGGTCGTAAAGCTCGCCGTTTTCGCCCATATCGGGTACAAGCTCTCTGATTATCTCGGCACGCTTTTCTTTCTCGTCCTCAAAGGTGTCATTAAACATTTTGCTCAGCTTGTGAGCCTTTATTCTCAGGTCGGAAAGCTCCTTGTCCGATGGGTCATAGAGCTTTCTTGCCAGCATTTTTCCCTTTTCGGTCATATGCTTCTCCTTTTACGCCTCTGCGTCCTGCTTCTTTACAGCTTCAAGAGAACGGGAAATTTCTTCGATGACCTTTCCGTCAACGCACTTCTTAGCCTGACGGATAGCGTTGTAAAATGCCTTTCCGTTGGAGCTTCCGTGTGCCTTGATAACAGGCTTTGAAACGCCCATGAGAACGCCGCCGCCTACCTCGGTGTAGTCCAGCTTCTTCTTGAAAGCCTTTACCTTTTTCATTATGAGCAGAGCCGCCAGTTTTCCGCTGAGACCGTCGGTGAGCATTCCTTTAAGCTCGCCTGCAAAGAATGAGCCCATGCCCTCGTAAAGCTTCAGTGCGATATTTCCTGTAAATCCATCGGATACAGCAACCTGACAAACACCCTTGGGCATCTCTCTTGCTTCAAGGTTGCCGTAGAAGTTAACGGGAGCATCTTTAAGGAGCTTGTAAGCTTCCTTGTCAAGCTCACGGCCCTTAGTGTCCTCTGCGCCGACATTCAGCAGACCTACCTTGGGGGACTTTACGCCCATTACCTTTTCCATGTAGCAGCTGCCCATGATACCGAACTGCATGAGCATCTCGGGGCGGCAGTCAACGTTAGCGCCGCCGTCCATCAGTATAAGATGACCGTTTGCGGTGGGGAGGATAGGCGCAAGAGCGGGGCGCTTTATTCCTTTAAGTCTCTTTGCGATAAATGTGGAGCCGACCACCAGCGCACCTGTGCTTCCTGCGGAAACAAAAGCGTCGCCCTTGCCGTCAGCCAGAGCCTGTAAGCCCACAGCCATGGAGCAGTCCTTTCTGCTCTTGATTATCTCGGTAGGCTCCTCGTGGATATCAATAACAGACTCGGTATGTATAATGGATATCTTGTCAAGGCTCAGGTTGTTTTTCTCGGCAGTCTCCCTGATTATCTTCTCATTTCCTGTGAGAGTTATCTCAACGCCAAGCTCTGCCACAGCCCTTGCAGCGCCCTCAATAACAGCTAAAGGTGCGTTGTCTCCGCCGAATGCGTCAACGATTATATTCATACTATCATTTCCTTTCATATGCGTTTGTACTTTTTTATTTTTGAACTGAGGAAGCGGCTGAGTTCATCGGCAGCCTCCTTAGAAACAGTCTCTTTAAGTATAATGTGCTTGCGCATGGGTTCAATGTATATAACAAAAGCGTCCTTTGTTTCTGCGGCTTTTATGATAAGATCGTAAGGCACCGCAGTCCTTGACAGCCTGTCGATGTTTATGTAGCAGCTGTCATAGAAATAGAACACATTGTAGTTGCGGTCGGTGGACTGCTTTGCTTTGAATATCATGTCGGCAGTCATAATGCCCGTAAAAGCGGTGAGGATAATCACGCCCGATATGGGATCATTGCCGCTTTTTACGGCGGACAAAGCTATGACCGCAGCGCAGACAAGATATATTATCCCAACAAAGACAAGGCTCTTTTTCAGGGAATTTCTGTTTCCCATGCACTGCCTGTCCTCGGTGCAGAAAAGGGGAGTGCCCATATCATTCACAGTGTTCATATGTCATACCCCCTGTTCACGCAGCTTTTTGCGGAGAAATTCGCAGGCGGCCTTGTAATTATTCCACCCGAAGCACCGCAGAGGTATCATTATGCTGTCCGCTCCGTT
Organism: Huintestinicola butyrica; assembly: GCF_025567215.1. Classification (NCBI taxonomy): domain Bacteria; kingdom Bacillati; phylum Bacillota; class Clostridia; order Eubacteriales; family Oscillospiraceae; genus Huintestinicola; species Huintestinicola butyrica. The sequence continues at coordinate 285,787 of NZ_JAOQKB010000002.1, read as the reverse complement.
TAGCTCCAGCACCATTGAATATTTGCCCATGTGGAGCTTTTTCACATCGGAATACTTTGCGCTGAGGGCAACATATTCTGTGGAATATTCCAGGCTGTCCTCATAAAGCCTGACCTGCGCATGGACATTTTGATTTATGGGAGCATTCACCTTGCCGCTTATTATCTTGTGCTTGAAAACTGCCGTGAAAACAACAGGGATAAGACACATAACGGCAATTCTCATATATGCGGCAGAGTTTTCACGGCTGACATTGGGGAGCATAAATGCTATGAGGAACAACACGGCAAGTGCCAGCATAAAGCCGGTGACAAGCTTTATTATCGTTCCCGTGACATTTCCGAAAGCGGTAAGCACGGCACATTCTTTAAGGTCGTTTTTGCTTATCTCCGAAGAACCGCTGAAAACAGGTTCGCTCATATTACCCCTCCGTCTTTTTTATCCTGCTGTAAATTTCGTCTGTGGCGGGCAGAATAATTTTCCTGCCGCTTTTTCTTGTGATGATCGCAGCCGAGCCTTGCTTTTTTATATCCTTTATATCAGAATATAAAACCTCCGACGCATTTTCGCCGATGATACATTCAAAGCCGATGCCGGAAAATCTGTATGTGGCGGTGCTGTCAGTTATCCTGTTTTTTATATCGGCAGCCGTTTTGCACAGATTGGATATCAGCGCAATTCCCAGACAGAGAAGCGACACTGCTATGGCAAACACAATGGACAGCTTCCAAAGTATAAGCACTGTAAGCATGAATGTGTAGAATATTTTCACTGCTGTGGGAATATTGAGCAGGGTTGCTCTCGCCGCTTCCGACGGGAACTTGTCCGAAATATTGAATGATACTTCACTTTCGGCTTTACCGAATGATATTATGCCATCGGCACTTTTTCCCTGAAAACAGTCATCGCTCTTTCTGCCTTTGAGCTTTGATGAAAAGATATCTCTGAGCCTGCTGCCCTCATCAGCGGTAAGATATTTCTTTGGCAGGATATATGCCGCATATTTGCTTGGCATAAGATAGAAATATTTCTTATTTTCCCTTACCGCATATATCGCCGAATATTCCGTCGTGCAGGTTCCCTGTTCGTTTTTAACGGTGAAATTATTATCGGAAAAGGTGTATTCCGCAACTCCCGCAAAATCTGCGCCGTCCTGCTTTATTGTGACAAAAAGCATTGCCGCAAGCGCAATAACATACAGCAGCAGAACAGGGCTTATTGTCCCTCTTGCCGCAAATGCTACAAGCTGCATCACAGGCAGGACCGCAAGGAAAAACACGCAGCATATGAACAAAAACGGGCTTCTGAGCATGGTGCTCAGAGTAAGAGCGTTTTTGTCCTTTTTTGAAGTCTCACACCTTATTACCATATGGGTCATTGCGTATCAGTTCTTATTTTCTGAGATATAGTTGTCAAAAGCCTCCAGCGCCCTGTCGGCAACAGCCTGATATCTTGCCTGCTTGTCCTTTATGCGCACGCCGATATCGGGAAGTACTCCCATATTTGCGCCCATGGGCTGAAAATTCGTCACAGTCTTGTCGGAGATATATGCGCCAAGACCGCCTATCATTGTCTCTCTCGGGAGTATGAGAGGGGACTGACCGTTCATTTTCCTTACCGCATTTATTCCCGCAATGATGCCGGATGCGGCGGACTCCATATAGCCCTCAACGCCTGTTATCTGACCGCCGAAGAATATTTCGGGGCGGCTCCTCATGGAAAAGTCGGCGTTCAGGAGCTTTGGGGAGTTGATGAACGAGTTGCGGTGCATTACGCCGTAGCGGACAAATTCCGCATTTTCAAGCCCGGGTATAAGCGAGAAAACTCTTTTCTGCTCGGGAAATTTCAGGTTTGTCTGAAAGCCCACCAGATTGTACATAGTGCCGCTTTCATTCTCACGCCTCAGCTGAACTACCGCATATGGGCGCTTTCCCGAACGTGGGTCGGTAAGCCCCACAGGCTTCATTGCACCATAGCGAACAGCGTCCTCGCCACGCTTTGCCAGCACTTCAACAGGCATACAGCCCTCGTAAACGGTGAAGTCGTCCTTTGAATTTTCGGGACGGTCAAAGTCATGAACGGGAGCTGACTCAGCATTTATCAGCTCGTTGTAAAATCTCAGGTATTCTTCCTTGTCAAAGGGGCAGTTGATGTAATCGTCGCCCCCTCTGCCGTATCTTGCGGCGGAGAATGCCTTGGTCATGTCGATGGATTCGGCGGTAACTATCGGAGCTGCCGCATCAAAGAAGCTGAGATATCCGCCGCACAGCTCTGATATGCTCTGCGCCAGTTTTCCCGCTGTAAGAGGGCCGCTGGCAATCACCGCATATCCCTCTGTGGGAACAGCTTCTATCTCTTCGTTTATAACAGTGATGTTGGGGTGAGAGCGAACCTTTTCGGTAACAAGGTCGGAAAATTTTTCTCTGTCCACCGCCAGTGCACCGCCTGCGGGAACGGCTGTTTCTTCCGCACAGGGAACTGTCAGCGAACCCAGCCTGCGCATCTCTTCCTTCAGCAGTCCCGCCGCAGAATTTACACGGGAGGCTTTCAGCGAATTGGAGCAGACAAGCTCCGCAAATCCGTTATATTTGTGAGCAGGTGAGAACTTCTTGGGCTTCATCTCGTAAAGCTCCACCTTTACACCCCGTTCAGCCGCCGCCCATGCCGCCTCGCACCCTGCAAAGCCTGCGCCGATAACAGTAAGCTTATTATTCATAAAGATTATTTTTCCTTTTTGATAACAGTTTCATAGCCGCAGCCCTCTTTCAGGCAGAACAGCTTTCCGCCCTTTTTGAAAAGGGTAGTGCCGTCGTTGCACTTGGGGCACTTGTCCGAAACGGGAGTATCCCATGTCATAAAATCGCAGGTGGGATTGTCCTCGCAGCCAAAATATTTCTTGCCCTTCTTGGACTTTTTCTGGAGCACCTTTTTGCCGCACTTGGGGCAAACGCCGCCTGTGGGCTTGATTATCTTCTTTGTGTTTGTGCACTCGGGGAAGCCTGAGCAGGCAAGGAATCTTCCGAATCTGCCTATCTTTATTACCATGGGCTTTCCGCAAACATCGCACACCTCGTCGGTCTCCTCATCGGGGACTTTGACACGCTTGCCGTCCATAGCCACCTCAGCCTTTTTCAGGGTAGCGTCAAAATCCTTGTAGAAGTCCTCCAGAGTTTCAACCCAGTCCTTTTCGCCCAGCTCGACCTTATCAAGGCTGCTTTCCATGGAGGCAGTGAACTTGGTATCGACTATCTGCTTGAAATGGTCTTTCAGCAGGTCAGTGGTAACTTCGCCCAGACCTGTGGGCTTCAGCTGCTTGCCGTCACGCTCAACATAGAAGCGGTTGATTATCGTTGAAATGGTAGGCGCATATGTGGAAGGTCTGCCTATGCCGTTTTCTTCCAGCGCCTTGATGAATGATGCTTCGGTGTATCGTGCGGGAGGCTGAGTGAAGTGCTGCTTGCCCTCAATGTTTTTGAGCTTCAGCACATCGCCCTCATTGATAACGGGAAGCACCTTGTTTTCCTCATCGTCCTTGGACTCCTCATACAGCACGGTGAAGCCGTCGAACTTGACGGAAAAGCCTGTTGCCTTGAAGCCGCAGCCGTTTGCGTCGATATCAACGGAAACGGTATCCAGCAGAGCGTTTGCCATCTGGCTTGCGATAAATCTTTCCCAGATGAGCTTGTAAAGCTTGTACTGCTCGGCAGTAAGGCTGTCCTTGACTCTTTCTGGAGTAATCTCGGGGGTAGAGGGACGTATAGCTTCGTGAGCGTCCTGTGCGCCTGCCTTGGACTTGTATATCTTAGGAGACGCAGGTAGATAATTTTTGCCGTATGCTCCCTCAATGTATTTGTAAGCCGCAGCCCTTGCCTCGTCGGAAATTCTCAGGCTGTCTGTTCTCATGTAGGTGATAAGACCCACAGCACCCATGCCCTCGATCTCAACGCCTTCATAAAGCTGCTGAGCGGCTCTCATTGTCTTTGAAGTCTGGAAGCCAAGCTTCTTTGAGGCTTCCTGCTGCATTGTAGATGTGGTAAAGGGTGCGGCAGGGGACTTTCTTCTTACAGATTTCTTTACGCCTGTTACCTTGAACTCAGCGCCGTTTATCTTTTCAAGTACCTTATCGGTCTCTTCCTTGGAGTGAAGTTCGGTCTTGTTTCCGTCAATCCCTGTGAAAACAGCGTCAAATTGCTTTTTGGAGGAAGGGGCTGTCATCTTCGCTTCTATTGACCAGTATTCCTCGGGCTTGAAAGCATTTATTTCCTTTTCACGGTCAACTATCATCTTAACGGCTACAGACTGCACACGTCCTGCGGAAAGACCTCTGCGGACTTTCTTCCAAAGGAACGGAGACAGCTTGTAACCAACTATTCTGTCAAGGATACGCCTTGCCTGCTGAGCATTCACCAGATCAAGGTCGATGGAGCGGGGGTGCTCCATACCGTACTCAACGCCTGATTTTGTTATCTCGTTGAATGTAACTCTCACGGGAGCGTTAAGGGGAATATCCAGCAGCTGCGCCAGATGCCATGAGATTGCTTCTCCCTCACGGTCAGGGTCCGTTGCGAGATAAACGGTGTCGGAGTGGGAGGCTTCTTTTTTCAGCGAGGATATTACTTCTTCCTTGTCCTTCATGGGCACATAAACGGGTTTGAAGCCGTTGTCAACATCAACGCTGAGCTTGGATTTCGGCAGGTCACGGACATGACCCATGGAAGCCATTACCTCGTAATTGGGACCCAGATATTTCTTTATTGTCTTTGCCTTTGCAGGCGACTCAACTATTACAAGATTGGACATATGTTCAATCATTCCTTTCTCAGAATCTTTCCACACTTTTTATGAGATGCGGTAAACGCCGCCCTCGGCAGTTACCGTTCCCATTATTTCAAGCTCTGTAAGAGCTGTAAGAATGTCGTCGATATTTTCGGATATCTCCCGTGCAATATCGTCCGCACGCATGGGTGCAGCGTTTATTGCCGTAAGTATTTTTCTTTGGATATCATCACCGCCTGCCGCCTCTATTTCCTCTTCGGAAAGCGATTTGGGATTATCCTCAGGCTCAGCTTCCGCAGGCATTTCGGGCTTGGACTTTGCAGGCTTCTTATCCTTTTTATCATTTTCCTGCTGCCTGCTTGCCGCCTCAAAAGCGTCATCGCAGAAACGGTTGAGGGCTTCTATCTTCTCGAAGATGCGTTCATTTTCGACTATTGTATGCGGTATATTCATACAGTATTCGCTGAAAATGTCCCTGGCACCCATAAGCGGAACAGCGCCCTCACGGATAAGCTCCGTGTTTCCCTTGTACCTCTGGTCAAATATGTCGCAGGGCGGAACGGCAAACACCGTTTTTCCCTGAGATGTGGCGTGTGAGGCGGAGTTCAGCGAGCCGCTTCTTTCTCCTGCTTCAATGACCGCCACCGACATGGACAGCCCCGCAAGTATTCGGTTTCTTTTAATGAAATTCGGCTGTGCGGGAAATGTTCCGGGAACACATTCGGTGATGAGCGCTCCGTTTTCAATAACAGCGTCACGGTACTTGGAGTTTGGCTTGGGATAATCGTAATCTATTCCCGCACCCAGCACGGCATAGGTCTTTGCGCCGCTTTCGATGGCATGGGTATGAGCGCAGATGTCGATGCCCTCGGCAAATCCGCTTATAATATCAAAGCCCTGCCTGCCAAGAACTCGGGCAATGCCCGCCGCAACCTTAAGGCTGTATTCGGAAGCCTTTCTTGCTCCGACTATTCCTATGCTCAGCCTGTCGTCTATCCCCGAGATATCGCCCCTGTAAAAAAGAACGGCAGGGGGAGCATAAATGTGCCGCAGCCTGTCGGGATAAAGCTCCTCGTCTCTTGTGACTATCCGGATATTTTTCTTGGAGCAGAATTCCATTATTTTTTCCGCAGCGGAAAGGGTAACGTCGTTTGCAGCCCTCACAGCTTCATTCGGAAGTCCCTTTGCGCCGTCTTTGAAAGCGCAGTAAAGCTCTTCGCCGCTGTCAAAGCGCTCGGAAAGCTCCGCAAGCAGCCGTGAGCCTGCACCGAAAGCAGCCACTGACCATATTCTGTAAAGCCTGCTGTAATAAGCGGTATCGGAAGCGTTCATATCCTGACTCCTTTTCAGCTTACGCCTTTGACAGCTCCCACATGATTATTCCCGCAGCCATGGCGGCGTTAAGGGAATTTATGGTGCCGTGCATTTTTATTGTAAGAGGTACATCTGCCAGTGCCGAGTGCTCACTGGGGAGACCGTTGCCCTCGTTTCCTATCATAACTGCGCCGCCCTTTGAAAAATCGCATTCTGTGAGAGAAACGGCGCTGCTGTCGATAACAGCCGCATAAACTGCAATACCCGCTTTTTTAAGGTTCAGCACTGCATTGTAAATATCATCGTCAATGATATTCACACGCATAAGGCTGCCCATAGCCGAGCGGACAGTCTTGGGATTATAAACATCGCAGCAGTTGCAGGTGATTATTGCGTCAATTCCGCAGGCATCGGCAGTCCTTAGCATAGTTCCCATATTTCCGGGGTCCTGGATATTATCCAGAATGATATATTTTCCGCCTGACTTCATTTCTGCATACTGAGCTGCATTGTCGGACTTGGGCATTCTGCATATGGCAAATATTCCCTGAGACATCTGCGTATCCGAAAGCGATGCCGCCAGCTCGTCCGATATCATCGAAAACGTTTTTTTATTATACTTTGAAAAAAGAAGCTCCAGAGCTTCACTGTATTTTTTCAGGGCGTTTTCGGTAAAGAAAACACAGTGAAGCTCTATAGCTTCTGCGGCTGCGTCGGCGGTGAGACGTGCGCCCTCAACGGTAAAAAGCTGCTCTTTCCTGCGGAGCTTTTTATCGGCGCTGAGCCTTTTGTAAAGCTTTATCTTCTCATTGTCTGCCGAGGATATAAAAGTAAAGTCAGTCATAAATACCTCTATTTTAAACAAAAAGCTGTATCACATAGACATACGCCTTTGTGATACAGCCTGTTTACGAAAATTAAAGAGCAGCCTTAGCCTTTTCAGTAAGTGCTGTGAAACCTGCTGCGTCGTTGATAGCGATTTCGGAAAGCATCTTTCTGTTGAGAGTGATGCCAGCCTTCTTGAGACCGTTCATGAATGTAGAATAGTTCATGCCGTTCATCTTGCAAGCAGCGGAAATTCTGGTGATCCAGAGCTGTCTGAAATCACGCTTCTTGAGGCGTCTGCCGATGTAAGCGTAATTGCCGGACTTCATTACGGCTTCCTTAGCCATCTTGAAATGCTTGCTCTTTGCGCCCCAGTAACCCTTGGCAAGCTTTAATGTTTTATTTCTTCTCTTGCGAGTAGCCATTGCTCCCTTAACACGAGCCATATTATTATACCTCCAAATGTATTATTGAATCTTCTGAAATATAACGCCGGTGCCGCCTATTATTTGTAAGGCATAAGCTCTCTGAGAGTAGCTGCGTTTGCGGAACCTGCAACGCCCATGTTACGGGCAATTCTCTTGCGCTTGTGGTCCTTCTGAGTAAGTCTGTGTCTCTTGTTGGTCTTCTGATACTTAACAAGACCGTTCTTGGTGAGCTTGAAACGCTTCTTAGCGCCGGAATGAGTCTTCTGCTTTGGCATGGAAATATCCTCCCTTTTATTTTTACAGTATGATTTGAACAGCGGTTACTTGGAAGCCTTGGGGGAAACGAACATAACCAGCGCTCTTCCCTCCATTTTAGGCGGCTTCTCAACGGTGCCTGCCTCGGCACAAGCTTCCTTGAACTTGTCAAGAAGCTCTTCGCCAAGCTGAGGATGTGCAATGGCACGCTTGCGGAAGCGAACGGAAACCTTGATCTTATCTCCGCCCTTCAGGAACTTGACTGCCTGAGCGGTTTTTGTATCAAAGTCATGGGTATCAATGGTGGAGAACATTCTGATCTCCTTGATATCAACGACCTTCTGATTTTTTCTTGCTTCCTTTTCACGCTTAGCCTGTTCAAAGCAATATTTGCCGTAATCCATGATCTTGCATACAGGCGGAACAGCCTGAGGCGCAATTTTTACCAGATCCAGATCCTTTTCTGCCGCAAGCTTCTGAGCGTCCCTTGCGGACATAAGACCGAGCTGACTTCCGTCGGCACCGATTACTCTGATTTCCTTGTCACGGATTTCTTCATTGATTTGAAGCTCCTTGCTATCCTTGTTAGCTATGGCGAGCACCCCCAAAATATCAAATTAAACTATAAATGAATGTGAAATAAAAAACGGCAGAGCATAAGCTCCGCCGATAATCTCAAAACCACTCCGCATACATAACGCCTGCGGAATAAATTTGTAATTATTGACCGTAACGTGCCATTGCAGTACGGTGAGAACGGAAGCTCTGCTTTATTTTTCGTACTCAAGTATTATATCATGCACATATGCTTTTGTCAATATGATATCACAAGTTTGTATGATATGACAACTTGAAAGCAATTTCAAGCGTTGCCATGCGCATTTTGCACAAAAGACGTGCTTCTCTGCTGTAAAAGCCCTCACATTTATCTGTAAAATCTTTGCAGATACTCTTCCTCTGTCAGAGTTTTTGGGGCTTCATTGCCGCTTCGGGCATTGAAACGGAGCCTGCCGCTGTTGAACACCGCATAATAGCAGTCGGGCGACATTCCCTGAAGTGACAATATCTGCCTTAAATATTCCTCGTCAGCGTTCAGTCGTTCCAGACTTTTTCTCAGGCGGCTCAGCGCATATTTGTTCTTTTGAAGCTCTGCTTTCCATGTCCCTGCATATCCGTTTGCAGCTGCCATAAATGCTTTTTCGGGAGGAAGCAGCGCTATTTCCGCCGCAAGAGGGTCATGGACAATGTTTCCGCAGCTCGGGCAGCGTATCAGCAGGGGAGAGTCAACGCTTCTTTCTTCGATATGTTCAGGATATCTTTTTATTGCGTGTTTGCATCGGGGACAGGTGCATACTTTGTTTTTATTTGCATTCCTTAACGATTTGCATATAACAGAAGTTACAATGCTTACGATGCCCATGCCGTTCACTCCTCAAATTTGTCGTTTTTGATATATCCCTTTGCCTTTTCGGGGCAAGTTTCCGCCAGATATCCGTACATATTAAGCAGAGGAACATTGCAGTTCGTGATATTATCAAGCTTTGACAGTATATCCTCAGCGTCTATGTAATCGCTGAAATCTTGCTCTTTGCCGTCATATGTCTTTACGCAGAGAATTATTCTGCCCAGGCGTGAATACCGCTGATTTTCCCTGCCGTAGGAATACCACACCGCCTTGATATCGCCGAGAGCAATGGACTTTTTTATCCACAGATAATGAAAATCAAGCTTTTCACCGTCACAGCTGAGTGTGGCTTTGGGGAAACGCATAAGCACGCAGGCCGCTGCGGCAGGCGCTGCAAATGCAGCGATAAGCAGCCATATATCAGCTGCTGTTATGTTGCCCGATGCCGCACAGGCAGGCACGGCTATAAAAGCTACGACCAGTGATATCGGTATGGCTGCGTAATTATAATTGAACGGGTGATGTGTTATCCTTATTGTCATATTTGAGTTCCCTTATATGTCAGCCTCATTTTTCTCCTGCTTTACATATCCCTTTGCTTTATCGGGCATACGCTCCGCAAGGAAGCGGTAAAGCTGTATGAGCGGGATATTTGTCTCGCCGTCTGAATCAAGTGCGGCGACAAAGCTTTCTGTTGATAAAGAATCATTTAACTGATGTACTGTTCCGTCATTTGTTTTTATGGTGAGCAAAAGCCTCTGTTCGGCGTATCTGCCGTGATGTTCGATACAAACGGAATAGCTTATCTCCGTGACATCTGAAAGCATTATAACGCTGTCCTTATTCAAATAGCGCCGGCACAGCTTTTCGTCATTCGCATACACCGCAGCCTTTGCACTTGAAAGAACTCCTGCCACTACAGCCGTAAGTATCACTGCAACAAGACCCAATAAGAGCAGTGAAAACGAATCAGAATAAGATGCGAGCCAAAAACACGGAACAGCAAAAAGGATCATTATCCACAGAGCTATTTGCATAAAGTTCACAGGGTGATAGTTTATCTTTACCTTGATGCTGTTATCCATATGTCCCTCCCCTAAAGGATAGGTTATTCCTCAGAAGCGGAAGAATTGTTGCTGGTCATGGTATCATAAGCCTTCTGACCGAAGAATGTATCCAGCTGATCTACGGAAATAGTGTAACCGCTCGATGTCTTTACGTACTGCTCGATCTCTCCCTTTGTGATGGCAGCCTTTATCTCCTCAACAGGCATATTGAGGTAAGCGGCAGCCTCGGTCTCGGTGAGATATTTCTTGTCCGCAGTGCTGCTTACGGTAAGGTTGGAGGGAGAAGCATAGCTTGATGCAAAGGTCTGAGCCTCCACAGCTGCGGTAAGCTTCTTTACGGAGCCTGCTACCGTTGAGCCTGCGATGATGATGCACACGCCCAGCACTACTGATCCCAGCAGTGAACCCAGTGCGTTGTTGGGCTTAGGAGCGGGCTTGCGGCGGTTAGGTGTCTGTTCCATTAAAATCAGTCCTTTTTATTTTAATTCAATGCCAATGGCCTTGCCAAGTGAAAACGAATATAGGCAGCCCTCGCTTATCTTTTCCCCGAATATCATCGAAAGAGCACGGGCATAAAGCGAAAGCTGGCGGGAATACCTTTCACGGAGTATATCCTCGGTAACTCGGCGGTCGGTCTTGTAGTCCAGAAGCACGTATTTTCCGCCTTCTCTGAACACACAGTCTGCAACGCCCTGAAGCATTCCCTCGGTACTATTATAAACCATTAAATCACTATCGTCAAGGTTTAAGTCGGAAATTTTAACCAGAAATTTCTTTTCTCTGTATATTTCATCGGCATTCATCATTCTTCCGCAAAGCCCGCTGTTCAAAAAGCCGCTTATCACGCTGCTGTCGGCACATTCCGCCTGGATCTTCGTCAGCAGTCCCAGCGAGCAGAGCCGTTGGGCTTCCTTGGCAATGGCATTGTCGGGAGAAGCTTTCTCGGCGTACAGCTTTTGAAGGTCTGCATATTGCATGAACGCATGAACGGCAGTTCCTGCGGCAGCTGCGGATATTCCCTGAGGTCTGCTTTTGTCCTTGGTGAAAATTGCTTTCGGGGGAATAAGATGCTTTTCGGCGATCTCGCTGACGGTTATCTTTGAAGCGGTGTTTGCGAGGGTAAGGTCATATTCATGGGACATAAGGCTGCGGAAAAGCTCAGCACGTTCGGGGGAATATTCAGCCTGATTTGTTTCGCTTTCCTCTGCCGCTTCCGCCTCGGAAAGCTCTGCCCCGGTCATTACCATGTCACAGCTTCCAAGAGAATACACATCGTCATGCTTTTTGAAAAGCCCTATGGCTGCGTCAAGCCAGTCCGCCATGGAAATTCCAGCGCTTACGGCTTCCTCCTGACGGATCTTTCCGCTTTCCAGCAAGCCTATTATCTCCTCACGGTGCTTTGCGGATTTTTCATCGGTACGTCTTGTTATGAACAGCTTGTTTTTCGCTCTTGTGAGGGCAACGTAAAGGAGCATCATTTCCTCATCACGCTGATTTTTCTCCATGATAAGGCTCAGCGCACGCCTTGGAAATGACTCATACGCCGTGAGACGTGACGGGTCGCTTATCTTGAAAGCAGTGCCGTAATCGGATACAAACACCATGCGCTGATTTTTGTCAGTAAGGTTGAATTTTGTCCAGCTGCGGCAGAGGAATATGAACGGATATTCCAGTCCCTTTGACTTGTGGATAGTCTTTACCGAGACAGCTTCCTCGGAGGATACGGCAGCAGATGCCGCCGCAAAATCCTTGCTGCTGTCCAGCATATTGTTTATCCTGCGGACAAATCCGCTGAGACCGCCTGTGCCGTTCTTGTCATAGTCTGCGGCATAAACGGGCAGCAGCCGCAGATTGGCTTTCTTTTTAAGGCTGTCCTTGTAAATGCTTATGACGGACATAAAATCCGTCTTGTCGTAGATAAATCCGATAAGCTCCTCAACGCTGTGGGCAGCGGCATATTCTCTCAGCGTGCCGAAAACGGTGAGAAATTCATCGCACTGCTTTTTCAGAGCCGCAGATGTGCCCTTGCCCGAGCTTACCGCCGTAATATCAGCAAAAACGGAAGAGCTTCTCAGCGATCGGATATTTGCCATATCCTCAGCGGAAAACATGAACATGGGTGACATTAGCACCGCCGCCATAGGAATATCCAGCGTTGGGTTATCTATGCACCTGAGCAGGTTTATGAGCACGGATATCTCCCTTGCCTCCAGATAGCTCTCCTCCGCAGCGCCCGATGCGCTTATACCCAGCTCCTCAAGGCAGCTTATGAACAGGGGAGCGGTGCTGGTGTTTCGTGTAAGGATACATATGTCCGAGGGGCGCACAGGGCGCTCGCCGTTTTTGTCGTGGAGCTTTCCGTCCTTTATAAGGTGGGCTATCTTTGCCGCCACGCACCTTGCTTCAATAAGGTCGATGCTGAGGCTGTCGCCGTTTTCGTCCTCGTCACTGCTGTCGATATCGGGCAGCTCTATTATCTCGGTGGGGCCGAAATCGTCCTCGCAGGAAGCACCCTCGATAAGACTTTCATCATCGCCGTAATCAATGCCGCCGTTCTGCTTTGACATTATCACCCTGAAAACCGCATTGACAAACTCCACCACATGGTGAGAGCTTCGGAAATTCCTGTTCAGCAGGATATATGCAGGCTCGCTGCCTTCCTCCGAATAGGGAACGCTGTCGGCGATATTTTTCATAAAGATACGTGGGTCGGCACACCTGAAACGGTAAATGGACTGCTTTACATCGCCCACCGCAAAGAAATTCCTGCCTGGGATCACTGCCGTTCCGTCCTTGGATATCATTCTGAAAATAAGCTCCTGAACTGCCGTGGAGTCCTGAAACTCGTCGATCATCACGATGGAAAAATAGTCGGAAAGCTCCTTTGCCAGCGGTGATTTTTCAACAGTTCCGTCAGGCAGTCGGCTGCACAGCAGTGAGCAGGCTATCTGCTCAGCATCGGAGAAGCCCAGAGCGTTCTTTTCGTTTTTCAGTCTGCGTTCCTCAGCAAAAACGTCGTTCATCAGCCCGAACAGCTTTTCGCTTATCTCGGCGTGAATTATATAGTCGCTTCTGATATCCTCATAGGTGAACTCTCCGCCGAACTTTTCAAAAGCCGCCTTGCAGGCATTTCTCTTGTCCTTGACCGAGTCAATGACAGTCTGGTCGAACTGTATATCCATCTTTTTTCCGTCAGCATCCTTTGCGCTGCCCGAGGAATAGAAAGTCACCTTGTCAAATTTGACGGAGAATTTTCCCGTGAAAAGCAGCGACGGGTCGTCGGAAATGCAGTCGGCGGCTGACATGATGTTCGAGACCTCCGCACTGAAAATATCCATGTTTTTCTTTATCTTTGCAATGCCGCCGCAGTCGGAACCGTATTCGTTCACAGCGTCCTCATATGCTTCCTCTTCAAGAGCGGCAGCGGCTTTCAGCTTCTTTACAACATAGTCGGTGTAAAGCTTGATAAGGCTGTCGTCCTCAGGCTCGGGCGGCTCCTTGTAGCGGTCTGCCGCCTGAGCCATATAATCGGCAGGAAACGGCAGGGCAAGGATATTGTCCCGCAGTTCGGGGATGATTGCCGCAAGTCTCCGCTGATCCTTTGCACCGGGGCAGAAAAAGTCCGTCAGGCGCTTCATGTCATCGGGGCGGCGGTCGAACCAGTCGTCAAAGACATTTTCCGCTGCCTTTGCGGCGATAACATCGTCCTCCGCAGGGTCAAGCACCCTGAAAGAAGAGTCAACGTCAAGGCTGCCCGCATTTTCACGTATCAGGCTGAAACAGAAGGAGTGGATAGTGGATATCTTTGCCGAGGGGATAAGCGCCTGCTGGGCGGTGAGCCATTCATTCTCAGGCTCCAGCTCTGCGGCAGCAGCCAGTGCAGATGTAAGCCGCTGCTTCATCTGGGCGGCGGCATCGTTTGTAAAGGTAACAACGGCTATCCTGTCCGCAGGAACGGGATTTTCCCTGTCGGAAAGTATTCTCAGCAGCTTTTCTACCAGTACGGCAGTCTTTCCGCTTCCTGCCGCCGCCGATACAACTATCGCCCTGTCCTTTGCTTCAATAGCGTCAAGCTGTTCCTTTGTCCATGTTACTGACGGCATATTCTCACTCCTTTTCACCGTTTATTTCAAAGTCGATATCGGAAATATCCCTGGGTACGGGATCGGGATAATTGCCGCATATCTCCCTGTAGTCGCAGAAGCCGCAGGGTATGGTGCATTTGTACTTCTTGCTTTCCAGAGGGCTTGCGGGGAAATCTCCGCTGTAAACCGCCCTGCCCATGTCCTCTATCTGTTTTATGGCAAGCGCCTTTATCTTTTCCATGGTATCGCTGTTGATAACACTGCTCTTTGCGCTTACGGTTCCGTCCTTCTTGAATGTCACGGGAATGAACCTGCCCCGGCAGTCCTCCTCCATGGCGTTGATGATAAGGGGACTGTCAAGCACAGCTCCCTGCATTTTCATGGTGTCGTCGATGCACTTGGCGGCGCTCGCTTCGTCTGCCATGCGGTCATCTGCGGACTTGGGATATTTTACCGGAATGTACAGCGCACCTGCGGGAACACAGCCTCCGTATCTGCCGCCCTTTTCATCGGTGAGGGCAAAGAGATAGAAGAACATCTGCATATTTATTCCCAGTGCCAGCTGCTCTTTCATAAAGTCCTTTACGCCTGTTTTGTAGTCAAGGATACGAATGTATATAATGCCGTTTTCGTCCGTAAATTCATCAACACGGTCGGCAGTTCCCGTGAAATTTACTTTCAGCCCCTCGCCGCATTCGATGATAACGGGTGTGACCGTAGAATTTTTTACACTGCCCTTTACGCCTACGGGATATTCAAAATCAGAGGGTACAAAGCGTGATACCCTCTGCTCCTCCTGCATATGGGTAAGGGCGGTGAGCAGGGTGTCGTTCATGATGTCAAGGTAAAATCCGAAGCTTTTTTTCTTGGCAAATTTTCCGCTGAGATTTTTTGCAATGTAGCCGTCAACCGATTTTTTAATGCTGGCGGTGAGGTCATCGGTTGTCATGTTCAGAAATTTTTCCCCACGGTTTTCCTCAAAAATATCCTTCATGCACATGTGCATTATATTTCCCTGATTTATGGGGTTAAGGTCCATTTTCGGCAGGGGATAGAGCTTCAGTCCCGTTTTGCAGAAGTACATGAACGGGCATTTGCTGAAATCCTCAAACCGTGATGCCGAAAGCTCCAGCGTGTCGCCGTACAGCTTTTTCATAAGCTTTTTATCTGCGATCTTATGAGCCGTGGTAAGGTCTATCCTGTCTATGTAGCTGAATTTTTTTGCATAAAGTGGATCCTTGCAAAGCTCGGTCTTTACAGTGATGAAATCCGGGTCTGACGGGTCAAAATTCTGGGAAGCCGCCGCATATGCCGATTGTGGAGTGCGGCAGAAATACAGCATATCCAGGTCGGAAGTATTTATCCTTTGACAGTTCGGTATGCAGGCGGATATCTTTTCGATATACGGCGAGGGATACACGGAAGCACCCGAAATATCCGCCTCGGAGTATGATACAAAAAGCCTGTGAGACGGTGAGCAAAGCGCCTTGAATGCGTTGAAGCGTTCCTCTGCAAGGCGCTTTTTCATGCTGCCCGAAAGGTCATAGTCTGATTTTTTAAAGAACTCTCTTTCACGTTCGGAGAAAGTGGAGCTTTCCCCTGTGATAAAGGGGAAAATTCCGTCATTTGCGTGCATTACAAAAACTATCTTGGGGTTTGTGAGACGGGCAAGGTCTGACTGCTGTGCGATAACTCCGTCCAGTGCGTCGGGGGGAGCGGCAAGGGTTATTTTCTCGGCGGAGAGCATGAAAATATCACGGAAATCATTGAGAGATATTTTTTCCGTCAGCGCCTGTTCAAGGCTTGCAAATATCTCGTCCAGCTGGCTGCACAGCCACTGGTTCTCACGTATCTGAGCCGCAGACTCCGCTTCCGTTATGTACTTGCCTTCAAAGGAAAGCAGCTTTTCTTCTGCGCCTGTTTCGCCTATGAAGCTGCGGAGAGCGTCGCATATCTGCGCACCTGTTTTTCCCGAGCAGGCTTTTTTCAGGCTGTTTATGGGGGAAAGCAGGCGGAGCCTTATGTCTTCTGCCTTTTCATCGGGAAATTCGCTCTGCCACATGGAACCGTCAATGTCCCATGTGTAGCAGTAGTTTTCAATGTAGGCAATATCTTCTTCCGAAACCTGAGTAAGCCCTGTCTTTGCATATCTGAGCAGCACCTCGGTGGAGGGCTTTTTCTCCGCTGCCAGCTCCAGCGCCGCCGTTACCATAAGCATAAGGGGCTTGTGACCTGCGGGGCGCTTCTTGTCCGAATAATAGGGGATATTGTACCGTTCAAAATGAGGAGCCAGCACGGAAATATCGTCGTTCATGGCACGGCTGAGAACGGCGATATCGCTGTATCTGAGAGATCTGTCCGCAGCGGTCAGCTCACATATAGCGGCGCATATGTAGTCGCACTCGCCGTAGATATCGGGAGCAGTCACAAGAGTGATATTGCCGCCGTCACCGTTATAAGCCTTTGAGGGCAGCCGCAGAAGATTTTTTGAAAGCTCAAAAAGCTCTTCCGATTTGTATCGCCTGTTATCATCAAACTTTACCTTGTTTATCTTTTTGCCAAGTTCAGCGGCTATGGAGGAAAGTCCTGCACAGGTCTCGTTCACCGCTGTAAATGGGCCAAAACCGCCTTTGCCAATGTCGTCGGAAGTCATGCAGACAGTAAGCTCTGCACACTGGGAGAGCATTACACGTATCATGTTGTACTGGTCGCCTGTGAAGCTTTTGAACTCGTCCATAAACAGGCACATATCATTAAAATAGCCGTTCTGCTCCGCCATATCGGCAGCAAGTCGGGCATCAAGGAGAATATCCCTCATGCCGAGAGCTGCAAGCTCCGATGAATATTCCGAGTAGATGAGAAAAAGGTCGGTGAGTTTGTCACGCATATTGTCGGGAGCGGTTTTAAGTATCTCGCCCAGAACTTCGGGAGTAACGCCGCTGTGGATAAGCTCGCTGAGCATGGTAAGGGCGGTGTTTGCAAAGGAAGCCCTTTTTGCCTGCTTGTCAAAGAAAAGAAGTCCCTCACGCTCCGATATAAGGCGTATCACCTTGTACATAACGGCGGTTTTTACGGTGGAATCCGCACCCATGCCCTCGGGAGCCTTTGTGCAGCGGAAGATATCCGCAGCAAGGCGTGAGAACGACCACACCTCGGTGTTGCCTTTGTTGAACAGCGCACAGCCCAGATGATTGTAGAGCATATGCTCATATTCAAAGGTGAACTGATCGGGGACTATTACGCAGACCTTTCTGTCGTTCTCGGCGGCCTGCTTTATTTTGTCCATCATGGCATAGGATTTGCCTGTTCCCGTTCCACCATAAAAAAATGTCAGCATATTATACCTCGTTTCTGTCCGAATAATTCTATCCTATTATACCAAATTACCTGTCCGCATTTACGGACAGGTAATTGAAAATTGCTTTTATCTGCGGACTCTTTTTCTTACATTTTCAGCATTTATACCGAAAGAGCGGAAGATGTCAGCCGCATAGCTTTGTTTCAGGGGCATACCCTTTCTTATCCTGTACAGCCGCTTTCCGCTGGTCTCGTCAACATCTGCAACAATGCTCTGGGGAATGCTCCTGCAATCGGGGTCGGAGGATATCTCACCGCACTTGCCCGCAAGCTCGGTGATATGTGTGGCAAAAACGCCCCTTACGCCGATAATGCAGAATATCCTTACCAGTTCTTCGGCTATTTCAGCACATTCCTTGGGTGTGGTGCTCTGGATAGACTCGTTCATCAGCAGCAGGCTGTTTTCTTCCGCAAGGTCGCTGATTATTTTCAGATCCTTTATCTCTGTGGTAAATCGGCTGGCGTTTATGCCCGTTTCTTCTTCTTTGGGGAAGTGGGTGAATATAAAGTCGGCAGTGCTTATGACACATTCCTCCGCAGGCACGTAAAAGCCTGTCTGAGCAAGCAGGAAGCACAGTCCCAGACCACGTACAAAGGTGGTCTTTCCGCCGTTGTTTGCGCCTGTTAAAATGTAAAATCTGCCCTCGTCGTCCATGGTGATGCTGTTGCGCACAACAAGGTCGTCGCCCATGGCTTCGGTGTTGGCGGCAGCCGCCTTGAAGTAGAAACAGGGGTCAAAGAGATTTTTGATATCCGCATATCTTGCCTTGTCCGTAAACTTGGGACGGCACATTTTTATGCCTCTTGCATTGCAGGCTTCGATGACCCTTGCCATGCCATCGTATATCTCCAGCTGGTCTTCGAGCATGGAAACGTGCTCAAATGCAAGCCTGTCATATGACTTCAAAGCGGCGGACAGCCTGTTCATATATGCGCCAGTTATTTTTTCCATGGCGGCAAAAAGGGCCTTGTCGGCCTCGTTCACATAGCCGTCCTCATTGGGCTGATTTGTCCTCAGCTTGCCCATGATGTGGGTCTCGGAAAAGGCGCTGCTTTTGTAGAAAAGCCTGTCGAAAACGTTGGGCTTTTCGCCTGCGGGCTTGTCCGACCAGCCTGTTATCCCTGCGGATATGGGCTTCATTTCCTCATTGAAGTTGATGGCGATGTTAACGGAGCGTATTTTCTTTGAAAAGGCTTCTTTCAGCTCTGCAATGTCCTTTTTCATGCTGTTGTAGTCATTGGAAGCGTATCGTTCTTCCAGTGAATCAAACAGTCCCCTGAAAGCGGCTGAATGAATGTTTGAGCCTATCTCGCCGTAAAGAGCGTGAAGCTCCTCCATGCAGTCTATGTAACTGTCCAGCGCCTCGACACAGCTTCCCAGAGCGGAAAAGCTGTCGGGGGTGGAAGCGGAAATATTCTTGTGCTCACTGTCCAGCAGTGTGCGGATTATTCTGTGTACCGATGGGGAGAGCTTGGGATTGCCCATAACGTCTTCCAGAGCGTCAAGGCGGTAGTTCATGACTTCGGTATCGGTGCAAAGCTCCCTGAAAAGCTTCAGCACGTTCTGGGGATTTCTGCGGCTGATTATGCCCGCAACATTGTCCGTCATAAGGTCGTTCATATATGTGCAGGGGTATTTGTCGTTAAGCATTATCCTGCGGTTGTTAAGTTCCCTGCGCCTTGCAGCGTCGGGATAAAGCAGGTCGGGTATCTCTCTGAGTTCCTTGTTTTCCATACTGCCGCTTCCTTTCATTTATTTCTTTGATTTGACAGCCGATGTGTCGGCAAATCTCCATAAAATATCCCTGTATTCGGGGGTGGCATAGTCGATGCCCACACGTTTTAGCCTGATTATTTCGGGGCGGTATCCGTCATCTGCAATGCAGATCTTCGGGTTGCCGATAAACGATCCGCCGTTGAAGCTCTTGTCTATCTTCAGCGCCTTTGTGAGCTTTCCGGGGCCTGCATAGTCAAGGCACGCACGGAAAAGCACGCCCTGGGGCTGCTCCTTTTCGCCTGTGATAACGTTCATCAGCCAGTGGCAGCCGTAGCAAAGATATACGTATATAACTCCCGCTTCACGGTAAAGCAGCTCAGTTCTGGGAGTGCGGCCCTTTGATGCGTGACAGGCGGTGTCCTCTTCTCCACGGTATGACTCCGTTTCAGTGATGCGCAGGCGTATCTCGCCCTCGTCGGTGTTCCTGATAATAAGCTTGCCCACCAGATCCGGAGCCACATCAAGGCAGTCACGGTGAAAAAAGTCCTCACCCAAGGGAGTGGGAGTGTTATTCATCATCGCCGTTTCTGCCTCCCTTTGTAACGTTTATATTGCTTCTGTTAAGGAAAGCCTTGTGGGTACGTCTGTTCCTGAAGCGGTCGATATAGTTTTTGCCGAAGAAAATAGCAAAGGTCACAAATGCGGTAAGGACCGAAAGCTGAATGCCCAGACCTACGCTTGCCATGTCGTATAAATAATATTTGAATGCGTCACCGAAGGATACCAGCATAAAAACAATGTCGATAAGCGCCAGCCACTTTGCTTTGATGGGTACCACAAAGAACATCAGAAATTCCATTTCGGGATATAAATAGGCATACACAAGGAACAGTGAGAACAGCAGATAGCTGCTTGAAGCCGCTCCCGCAATGAAGCCAACGCCGATAAGCAGCAGCGTTCCCGTCAGAAAATACATTGTAAGATTGTGAGCGCCCCACGCCATTTCCGTTTCCTTGCCCGTGATGTAGTAGAAATAGACAGAGAAGATTATCCACACTACGCTGTTTGTCTGAGGGATAAAAAGAAATGTGAGCAGTCTCCATACCTGACCATCAAGAATAGCGGAGCGGCTGAAAGAAAGATAGCTGCTCATAAGTCCGTTCGTGAGCATATCTCCCACAAATACTATCGCCATGGAAGCGGCAATATAAGTCATAAGATTTTCAATCTCGAAGTTCCTGAAAAATCGTTTTACCTTGTAAGAAAAATTCATTGAGAAACATTCCTCCCATTATAGCAGTTTATTAAATAGAGTATATCACAATTATGCACATATTTCAAGGAAAAGTCTTGCAAAATTTAAAAAAATGGGTTATAATGATTATGTAATATAAATCATGCGCCTGCGGGCTTTGCGGCTCGGGGCAGAATGAATGAAAGGTTGTTTAATATGAGCTTTAAAGTAACTCCCGATACCATTATCGGCGATATTCTCGATCACGATATGGATACCGCTCCTTATTTCTTTGAGATCGGTATGCACTGCCTGGGCTGTCCCGCTTCCAGAGGCGAGTCTATTGCAGATGCCTGCGCAGTTCACGGCACTGATGTAAACGCTCTTGTTGAAAAGCTCAACGAGCATTTTGCACAGAAGGCATAAGGAAAAAATCTTATCATGCAGGAAACGGGAAACGGCACTGCCGCTTCCCGCTTTTTCTGAATGGGGTACGGCTCATAATACACAATATCTGTAAGGAAGAATACATATGAAACTTGATAAACGACTGCTTGTCTGCGCAGAGATGACAGAGGGCAGCTTTGTGTGCGATATAGGCACCGACCACGGCTATCTGCCTGCGTATCTGCTCAGATCGGAAAAATGCACAAAAGCCATTGCCGCAGATATCGGCGAGAAGCCACTTGCTGCCGCAAAGGCTACCTTTGAGAACGAGGGCATTGAGGGCGGGCAGCTGATATTGTCCGACGGACTGAAAAATATCCCTCTTGACGGCGTTACCGATATCGTCATTGCAGGAATGGGCGGCGAGCTTATCTCCAAAATAATTGATGCCGATGAAAGGTCACGCACCTGCGGGGCAAATTTTATTTTGCAGCCCATGACAAGAGCTTCCGTGCTTAGAAGATACCTTGCGGACAACGGCTTTGAGGTGACGGAGGAACGTGCCGTGTGGGACGGCGAATTTGCCTATTCCGTAATGAAGTGCCGATATACTGGAGTGACATATGAGATTTCAGATGTACGTGAGCAGACAGGTCTCACCGACGCATCATACGAGGACGGACGAAAGTACATCGAAAAGCAGCTTGAACGAATGAAAAAGGCTGCAGACGGCATGAGGAACAGCCGCCCTGCGGAAGCCGAAAAAATAGATATGACCATGGAGAAAATACGAAAGGAAAAAGGAATATGACAACAGTTGCCGATATTTACAGCGCCATAAACGAGCTTATCCCCTTTGACACAAAGGAAAGCTGGGATAACTGCGGTATGCTGGCAGGTGATCCCGATAAGGGCGTTACAAAAATTATCACTGCCCTTGATATCACAAACGATGTTATCGAAGAAGCAAAAGCGTCGGGAGCGGAGCTTATAGTGAGTCATCACCCTGTTATCTTTTCGCCGCTTAAATCGGTGACGGCATCGTCTCCCGTAGGCAGGCTGCTGTCAGGTGGAGTTTCAGCAATTTGCACCCATACCCCTTTTGATATGTCGCCTCTGGGAATGAACAAGGGGCTTTATGATATCCTTTCCGCACCTCTCGGACTGTCTGAGGATTCTATGTCTTTGGACGATATGGGAAACGGACTTTCCATAGGCAGGATATATGAGCTTAAAGCGCCCCTTACACCAAAGGAAGCGGCTGAAAGGGCAAAAGAGGCACTTGGCTGTACCTGCGTAAGATTTACAAACGGACGCATCATAAAGCACATTGCCATAAGCTCGGGAGCCGGCAACAGCTTTATACATCTTGCTGCACAAAAGGGAGCGGACGCTCTTCTTTCGGGGGATTTCAAGCACGACGGCTTTATCGACGCTGTTAATATGGACTTTACTGTCATTGACTGCGGTCATTTCCACACCGAGCGTATCTTCTGCGGACTTATGAAAAATATCCTTTCAAAAAGGTTCCCGGAGATAGATATTATTGAAGCAAAGAGCTGTGTTGACCCCGCAAATTACTGCTTGTAAGCGAAAGGACATTGATATGAACGGTTTTATCTGCCCTGTGTGCGGCAAAAGCCTTGAAATAAAAGAAAAAAGCTATGTGTGCGAAAACCGTCACAGCTTTGATATCTCCTCCAAGGGATATGTTAATCTGCTGCTTTCGGGTCAGATGAACGCAAAGCTCCCGGGAGACAACAAGATGATGGTGAACGCCAGGACGGAATTTCTGTCAAAGGGCTATTATTCCCATCTTGCGCAGGCCGTGTGCGATGCCGTGTGTGTGCATTTCCACGGCGGCGTTCTTCTTGATGCAGGCTGCGGCGAGGGCTATTATACGGAAGAGATATTTAAGGCAATAAGCGGGAATAAATACGGCTTTAAGCTGCTGGGCATTGATATCTCAAAATTTGCCTGCGCCCATGCGGCAAGGCGGCTGAAGGGTCAGCCTCAGTGCGAGGTGGCGGCGGCAAGCATTTTTCATCTTCCGCTGGCGGACGGCTCTGTGGATATGGCAGTGACTATGTTTGCACCGTTCTGTCGGGAAGAATTCTGCCGTGTGATAAAAAGCAGGGGATATCTTATAATGGCTATCCCTGCGGAGGATCATCTTATGAGCCTTAAAGCTGCGGTGTATGATAAGCCCTATAAAAATCAGACTGCCGATTATGAGGTGGAGGGCTTTGACTTCCTTGAAAGCAGGAAAATATCACGGAGCATTTTCATTGATAATCCAAAGGATATACAAAGCCTGTTTTCCATGACCCCTTATTACTACAAAACAGGCGAAGAGGGCCACAGACGGCTTGAAGCCCTTGAGTCTCTTGAGACGGAAGCATCATTCGAGGTGCTTATTTATAAAAGAAAATAAGTTTATGACATGACAGGCGGCATAATATGAGAATGAAAAGCACACTTGACGATAGGAAAGGAACTGATATAAATGGCTCTTGACGGAGCGTTTCTCCTGGCGGTAAAGCAGGAGCTTCAGCCTCTTGTGGGCGGAAGAATAGAAAAGGTCTATCAGCCCTCCAAGGAGGAGGCTGTTATTGCAATAAGAACGAGAACGGGAAGCAGCAGGGTGCTTATCTGCGCAGGTGCAAATTCAGCAAGGATACACATTACAAACAGGCAGATAGAAAACCCCAAGGTGCCTCCCATGTTCTGTATGCTGCTGAGAAAGCACCTTGGCAGCGGCAAGCTCATTGACATACGGCAGGACGGTCTGGAAAGAATACTTTTCCTTGATTTTGAGACCGTAAACGAGCTGGGCGATGTGGTCATAATCACCCTTGCAGTGGAAATAATGGGCAAATATTCCAACCTTATCGTTATAAACGAGAACGGAAAGATAATCGACAGCTTAAAGCGTGTTGATGATGCTATGAGCCGTGAAAGACTTGTGCTTCCCGGCATGACCTACACCGCTCCTCCCCGTGGGGACAGGCTCAACTTCCTTATCGCACCCGAAGAGGAGATGCGCATGAGGATAGCTGCGGCAAGCGGCAAATCAGCCGCAAAGTGCCTTATCGGCATTTTTGAGGGTATTTCCCCCATACTTGCAAGGGAGTGGCTTTTCCGTGCCTGCGGCTCCAACGATATCACTACCGACGAGCTGGACAGCGATACCCTTACAAAGCTTATCGCCGAAATAATGTCCACCCGTGACGATTATCTCAGCGGCAGGAGAAAATACACCATTCTTTCCGATAATGACGGCAATCTTAAAGATTTCTGCTTTATTGACATCACCCAGTACGGCGGACTGATGAAAGCCTCCTACTGCGAGACCGCAGGGGAAACGCTGGATAAATTCTATCACGACCGTGACAGCACAGCCCGCATGAAGCAGAGGTACGGCGACCTTTACCGCCTGCTTTCCAACACTGCCGACAGGATACGCAGAAGAACGGAAAATCAGCGGCAGGAGCTGAAAATATCCGAGGAAAGGGATATTTTGAAGCTCAAGGGCGACCTTATTTCCGCAAATCTTTATCAGCTCAAAAAGGGAATGAAGGACTTTACCTGCGTGAATTTCTACGATGAAAACGCCGGAGAGATTACCGTGGAGCTTGACCCATCGCTTACTCCCTCCCAGAATATGCAGAAGTATTACGGCGGCTACCGCAAGGCAGATACGGCGGAAAAGCGGCTGAAAGTACAGATAGCTCAGGGCGAAAGCGAGCTGAAATACATCGAAAGCGTGTCCGATGCACTTTCCCGTGCTTCCACGGAAAATGATGTTAACGAGCTGAGAGCCGAGCTTGCGGAGCAGGGTTATATCCGTATGCAGAGAGGCAAGCAGAAGCCCCCCAAGGCGGCTCCTCCCATATCATTTTCCTCTCCCGACGGCTATGAGATACTTGTGGGACGAAACAACAAGCAGAACGATGTTCTTACCCTTAAAACTGCTGAGAAAACTGATATCTGGCTCCACACCAAGGATATTACAGGCTCTCACGTTATAATCAGAGCAAGGGGCGAGCAGGTCCCCGATGAGACCATATACTACGCCGCACGAATTGCCGCCGCCTACAGCAGCGCAAGAAATTCGGCTCAGGTGCCCGTTGATTATGTTCCTGCAAAGCAGGTAAAAAAGCCTGCGGGAGCAAAGCCCGGAATGGTCATATTCACAGGCAACAGGACTCTTTACGTTACCCCTCTTGACCCAAATGCAGACAAATAATTTATAAAGGAAATGATAATATGAAAACATACAAAATGATAACATCAGCTGTGCTTGCGGCAATGCTCCTTTCGGGCTGCGGCACTCAGTC
This sequence comes from Huintestinicola butyrica, assembly GCF_025567215.1. Classification (NCBI taxonomy): domain Bacteria; kingdom Bacillati; phylum Bacillota; class Clostridia; order Eubacteriales; family Oscillospiraceae; genus Huintestinicola; species Huintestinicola butyrica. The sequence continues at coordinate 260,597 of NZ_JAOQKB010000002.1, read as the reverse complement.
AGGCACGATCACGACTATTACCGCTCCCGCTTCCGAGACGGAAGGTGAAGCTTCTGCCATTGTGTCCGAGACCGCCGAAGAGACATCAGTTGAAGCGGAAACTGAGGCAGCAGCTGCGGAAGAAACCTCAGAAATGGAAGAAACCATATCAGAGCTTTTTGCAAGAAATATCGTCTGCTCGGTATATGCCTTTGGTTCGGGCGGACTGGCATGGGGCGGCGAGCCTGTCAGCGGTGACAATATCTACAAGGTATCCGATGAGCGCTTTTCAAGCTACAGCGACTTTGAAAGCTTTATCAGAAGCACCTACTGCAAGGATACGGCTGATATGCTGCTGTATAACTATCCCTATGAGGGCACGCAGCTTTACGTAGATGTTGACGGAATGCTCTGCATAGATTCAAATCTTTCGGGATCAAAGGGCTATTATGTTGACTGGACGGACACAAAAATAACCATTGACAGCCTTACGGACGACAGATGTGAATTTACCGCAGCAGGCAGCATTACCGAGCCTGCCGATGTGCCCGTGGCAGAGGAATACAAGGTGAGCTGTACCGCTGTCTATGAGAACGGAAGCTGGCTGCTTACAGACTTTATGGCATAAGTGAACCTCTGAAAACCTCCTTCACGGCAAATTTTCTATGACTGACATCATCTGCTCGTGTCCCGTTTTTTAGAGGACCCCATAATTTGAAAGGATAATCAAAATGAAGATACTCCACACCTCCGACCTGCATATCGGCATTTCGCTGTTCGGCGAGGATATGCTCCCATATCAGGAGAAGATAGGGGAGAGCCTTTGCGCTGCCGCCGTTGAATGCGGTGCGGACTGCATGATCATTGCGGGCGATGTGTATGACAGCGCCGTTGTTGCGGGCGAAGCGGTAAAATGCTGGGACAGGCTGTGCGAAAAGCTTTTTTCGGGCGGCAGGGATATCCCCGTGATAATCATTGCGGGAAACCATGATTCCGCTCCAAGGCTGTCGGTAAATTCGGGATTGCTGGAAAACTGCGGGCTGTATATCCGTGGCAGCTTTCGTGACTATATGAAGCCGATCTCCGTAGGCGATGCGGATATCTACTGCATACCGTGGTTCAACATTGCCGAGGTGCGTGAGCTTTTTTCCGACAGGGAGATAAAGACCTGCACCGACGCTTTTCTTGCCATGACCGACGATATAAAAAGTTCATGGGACAAATCAAAAAAGCACATCATCGTTGCCCACTGCTTTGTTACGGGAGCGGCAATATCCGACAGCGAAAGGGCTTCCAAGGGTGCGGAGATATCCGCAGGAGGAGCGCAGATGGTGTCGGCAGATGTGTTTGCGGGTTTTGATTACATAGCTCTGGGGCATCTTCACCGTGCCCAGACAATAAAATGCTCAGCTGATGAAAACACGGCAGTGCGCTACAGCGGAACTCCCATTCCATACAGCTTTTCCGAGGCAGGACAGGCAAAGACATATACTGTTTTTGATACGGAGGTCGGCATTTCAGAGCTTGCCGCTCCAAGCTCGCTCTCTCTCATTACCGTAAAGGGCAGCTATGACGAAGTAATGGCGGCGGAAGTTCCAGAGGACGCATATGTGAGGGTTATCCTTACCGACCGTTCATCGTCAGCAGGACTTTACGAGAATATCCGTGACAGATTCCCACGTATGCTCCGTCTGGAATGTGCAAGAAAGGTATCCGCATCGGCAGATGACAGCGACAGCCGAATTTCCGAAATGTCCGTTTCGGAAGCGGAACTGGCGGAAAAATATCTGCGTGACTGCTTCGGCAGAGAGATAACCGAGCGTCAGCTGGGCTGGCTTGAAGAGGCTATGAAAGAAGAGGAATGATATAATTACTCAAAAAATCAAGCAGACATTCTTTTTATAGATTATAATTAAGATGTGATCACAGACAGAAAGGAAATGAACATATGAACAATTTGCAGCTGCTGGCGCAGGCGCTTTCGTATATGGAAGAGCATATGTCCGAAAGTCTCAGGACGGAAGATATCGCCGCAGGCTGCTATTGCTCAAAGTCCTCTCTGGAAAAGCTTTTCCGAAACGTCAACAACATATCTGTGCATGATTATATCGTGCGGAGAAAAATGGTCATCGCCGCAAAGGAGCTTCAGGCGGGCAGCGCAAATATACTGGAGCTTGCACTGTCGCTGGGATATAACTCCAACGAGGCGTTTACCAGAGCGTTCAGACGGGTGTGGAACTGCAATCCATCGGAATACAGCACAAAATACCGATTTTCGGGGCTGTACCCCAGACTGTCCTCCACGCCCTTGGAAGGAGAGTTTTCTATGAAAAAGAATGTAGATATCAGCGAGCTTTACGACCTTTTTACCCAGCGCCGCAGCTGCTGCTTTGTGTGCTGCGATATCAAGGGGCTTATCCCCATAAACGACATTTCACGAAAAGCAGGCGACCTTGCCATAATCGAGTCCATGAAGCGCATTTCCGAAGCGGCAGGGGAGAATGACTTGGTTTTCCGCATAGGCGGAGACGAATTCGTGCTTCTTACCGATTCGGCGGACACGGCTTATGCCGAAAGCATTGCAAAGAAAATATCGGACAAAAACGGCATCGGATTTGATTTTGAGGGGCGTATGATACCCCTTGACCTGCACGTTTCCGTAACAAAATGCGAGGAGCCTGTTATAAAGTACAACGAGCTTTTTGCAAAGCTCCACAGCTCTATCGACCACAATAAATAATAACAGCCCTCGCCTGCATATGCGGACGGGGGCTGACTTGTTTTACGGATTATTCGGCAGCGGTCTCGGCTGCTGCTTTTTTGCCAATGGGATAGACCTTGTCGGGAATGTAATCATACATTGCGTTGGTAGCGGTCCGGGTCAGGTCGTAGCGGTACCAGCTGTAATCCTCTTCAACGGGATCCATCCATACCATAACACCGTTCCAGCCGTTATCATATGCTGCCTTGTATTCCTCGGTAAGTGTCATCTTGCTTTCCTTTTCATCATCGTTGGAAGCTTCTCCAAGGAGTGTGGGCTTTGTGCCGTCAAGACCGAAGTCTGTGGGTGAGCCTGAGTAGGGGAAGCCGAAGTAGGGCTTTTCCCACATATAGAAATGGGGGCTGTAGAAGTCCACATAAGCCTTGTCATTGCCTGTAACTTCTTTAAGGTGCTCGTCGGAAACGATGTTGCCCTCGTACTTGTCGGAGTTGTATCTTACCATGCCGAAGCCGACAGTTACAAGAGTATCGGAGTTTTCGTGGATAGTTGCGGCGCACTTTCCGAAGAAGTATGAAAGGCCGTTCCAGTCAAGCTGACCACACTCTGCGTTCTCATGCACCCAGTCAGGCTCGTTCATAAGGTCAATGGCGAAAAGATACTCGTTGGAGCCGTATCTCTTGCAGAACTCGGCAACATATGTATCTGCATATGCATCGGTAAGCTCCTTTGATGAAACAAGGTTTCTCCACTTGTCATAGCCTGCGTTCGGCTCTTTGAAGTGGTCGAAGGAGGTGAGGGTAGCCATAACGTAAACGCCGTGCTTTTCAGCCATTTCAAAAAGCTTGTCAAGGTCAGTCCAGTGGCCTTCCCTTATTTCCTTTATCTCGCCTGTGGTCTTGAGGCGGATAATGCTCTCGCCTGCGCAGTTTATCCATATTCTTGTGCAGTTGATGTTATCCTCCGCAAGCTGAGCAAAGGCACCGTCCCAGAATTCTGCGTCCATGTTTCCCGTGAAGTCGTTCCAGTTGTGCCATGGTGTGTTGCAGCCGTTTATCCACAGCTCCTTGCCGTCCACCATGAACTTTGTTCCGTCAACAGTGACACGGGCGGAAGCAGTCTCTTCGGGAGCCGCTTCTTCTGCCTTGCCGCAGGACGAGAACGAAAAGAGCATGACCATTGACATTGCTGCAGCAGCGGCTCTTTTTGCAAATGCGTTCATTTTACAAAACTCCTCCTATTATTTCAGGAAGCCATCGATGATCTTTCTTTCAGCTTCCTCTTCTGTAAGACCAAGTGTGCAGAGCTTGATTATCTGCTCGCCTGCGATTTTTCCGATAGCCGCTTCATGGATAAGCGAAGCGTCTATGCAGGCAGCGTTCAGTGCGGGAGATGCGTTTACACGGCCGTTCTCCGCAAGGATAGCGTCACATTCGGAGTGACCTGTGCAGCGGCAGTTGCCCTCGATGACCGAGATATATTCCTGATAGGAATTTCCCCTTGCAACGGAGCGGGAAACAAGGTCAGCCGCACTTCCGTCACCGTCAAGTGAAACGTTGAATACAGACTTTGCCCTTTCGTCGCCGTCGGTGAGAAGCCTTTCTCTTATTACAAGCTTTGCGCCAGCACCGAGCTTTGCGTTGGTGGTTCGTGATGTGCTTGTAACGCCGCCCAGCTGAGAGGTGTCCATCTCCATATAAGCATTTTCGTCAAGAGTTGCATCGGTAACGGGGTCAATGCGCTTAGCGCCTGCGCCCTTTCCTGTGCCTATGTGCTTTTCCTTGTAAAGCACCTTTGCGTTCTTGCCAACAAAGAAACGGTGGATACCGTTGTGGCGGGCTTCCTCTTCATCATCGGAATGAACGCCGCAGCCTGCCACAATAATGACATCTGCGCCCTCTTCAACAAAAAAGTCGTTATATACCAGATCATCAACTCCGCCGTGAGTTACACAGGCAGGGATATAAACAGTCTCCTGCTGTGCCTTGGAGCTGATAAAAATGTTGATTCCCGGGTTATCGGTCTTTGATTCTATTCTGATATTTTCCGAGGACTGACGGCCTGCACAGCCGCTGTTCTCACGGATATTGTATGCGCCCTTGAATTTGCCGTCCCAGTCGGAGACGATCTCCAGAAGCTTTTCGGTTATATCGTTCATGCTCTGACCTCCCTTTTAGCCTTGTCCATGGGACAGCGTTCTGTCTTTTCATCTGCAAGCAGAGTGGGCAGGACATCGTCCTTTTTGCCGCAGGTGCGAACCTTTCCGCCTGCAATGACAACGATGTTGTCCGCAATTTCCATGATCCTTTCCTGGTGGGAGATGACCAGCAGCGAGCGGCTGCCCTCTGCTTTAAGGCGCTCGAAAGCCTCGATAAGATTGGAGAAGCTCCACAGGTCGATGCCTGCCTCAGGCTCATCAAAAACCAGCATGGAAGCGTTCTTTCTTGCAAGAACGGTGGCTATCTCTATGCGCTTGCTCTCGCCGCCCGAAAGGCTGGAGTCAGCCTCTCTGTTGATATATTCCCTTGAGCAAAGACCTACCTCGCCCAGCAGGGAACATACCTTGTCCCTTGGAAGCTTTTCCTCGGCGGAAAGCTCCAGCAGGTCAAGAACCGTAAGACCCTTGAAGCGGACAGGCTGCTGAAATGCGTATGCGATGCCCTTTTTGGCACGGTCGGTGATGCTGAGTTCGGTGATGTCCTCACCGTTGAGAAGTATTTTGCCCTCAGAGGGAGCGTACAGACCTGCGATGACCTTTGCCAGCGATGTCTTTCCGCCTCCGTTGGGACCTGTTACAACAGTCAGCTGACCGTCGGGGATAGAAAGGCTAATGCCTTTTAATATTTCGCCGCCGTCGGGAAGCTGCCAGTGGATATTTTGAAGCTCCAGCATATTTTTCCTCTTTTCTGTCTATTCGGTGCAGATGCAATATCTACTGTTTGAATAGGTTTAATATAAATTGTTGTGGAAAATCACATTTTTCACGCTGTTATATTATACTATATACATATATTTTTGTCAAGCAAAGAAAAATTATGCGGATATGAAAAAAGCTCAGCTAAAAGTATAAGTCAGCTGATCTTTTGAAATGTTAGAACCTGTCTTCATAAGAAATGTGTGCGGATTTTCGAGCATAATTTTGTTGCAGAGTAGGCAAAAATCCGCAGGCGGGCTTTCGCCCGGCAAGGATTTTTAACGCAGTCTGCGGCAAAATTTGCCGAAAAGACGTGCGCATATGCTTGTGAAGACGGGTTCTTATGATGTCAGGTCGCCTGAACTTTGTCTCCGGGCTTTTCCTCGCCCTTGGGAGGATCCATCCAGCCGGTGTGATCGCTGAGGACAGCCAGCTTGTCGCTGTCGCACAGGCGGTCCCACTTATTCCATTCGAGCACCTCAAAAACATCACCCTTTGCGTCGCATTTCATTACAGCCCGCATAAGTGAACAGTTGGAGGGTACACGGATAAGCAAATATTTTGCGCTGCGTTTGGACATTATAACATACTCGTACAGCCTTGAACCACGAAGCACACGGGTAAAGGTGTAATCCTGACTAATGATCTCGTTCTTTAATCTCTCCGATTTTTTCTTTGCCGATGAGTTGAACATAAGCTTTATGGAGTTCATTGTGCGGTTCATCTCATAGTTCTTGTGAAGATGTTCGTCGCCATATTTAATAGTGTCCTCCACATCGTCCTCACGGAAAGCAAATACACGCTCATCAAGCTCCATTATGCGCCTTGCCACAACAGCGTTCCAGTAACCTCTGAAATAAAGTCCACGTTTGGGGTGCTTGTCGCCTGTTACCAGAAAAAGACCGTTATCGACGATGATACGATATGTTTCCGAGCCTGCCTGACCCTCTGCTTCTTTTATCTTCGCCTTTTCGGCAGTGTCCTTTGCGCTGATGCCTGCCAGCCTGCATATCAGCATGATGATTCCCACAATGAAGTTTATTATGATAAACAGGGGAATGAAAGTGCACCAGATATTTGCAACAGCCACCATCAGCAGCAGTAACAATATCTTTACGATGCCCGCACGGGTCTCACCCACATGGCCGTAGGTGGTGCCGTATTTGTCCGTATAAACATAGTTTTCGTTTATGAAGAAATCGTTGATGGATTTTGCAGGGTCAATGTGCCTGTACAGCGAGCAGGGGAGAGTTATGCCGAATATGAGGCACAAGATGCTTTCGATAAATACTATAAAAGAGTACAGCTCCAGCACCTTTGCGGTGTTTTCGCTTACCTGAATGCAGAATATCTTTGCGACAGGTATGGGGACTTCCTTGCCGCTGTCCTCGCCGAACCATTCCTTGCCCAGCAGCACTGAGGCTTCCTCGGGAGTGGGATCAGTTCCCTCAGGGAAATAGTCCATGGCATTTCCCACGGTGATGATGCTGTCGGGGTATTTTTCACTGTAGTTGTCAAAGCTGCTGTCAAATTTAAGGAGCTTTGCGCAGAGCATGACCAGTAGGATAGATACAACGAGCACTATCGTTTCAAGGAGAGCTGAGAATAACGGCTTCATTTTTACGACCAACCTTTATAAGTTTTTTGAACAGGAAAAATTTTTATACAAAATTATGATAACACAGTCACGTAAATAATGCAATATGTTATGAGAAATAAATTTGCGGCGCAATGGCTTTGTTGACATGGGTACAATTATAGTATATAATATAACTTGGTTTGATTGACAGTGGGCAGCGGAATGAAAAATCCCGCAAAAAAATAAATAAAGTGCAAAAAAGCCCTTGACAAAACAAATTCGGCGTGGTATAATTTTTCTTGCCGCATGTAACAGGCTATGGAAGCAGTGCGCCCATTGGCAGCTCGCCTGGTGCAGCGAGTTTTTATAGGAAAAGGCAGGTGCCGTAAAATGTACGCTATTATCGAAACAGGCGGAAAGCAGTATCAGGTCAAGGAAGGCGACGAGATCTTCGTTGAGAAGCTCGCAGTTAACGCTGATGACACAGTTACTTTTGACAAGGTAATTGCTGTAAACAACGACAGCGCTCTTACAGTTGGCGCTCCCTACGTTGCAGGTGCATCCGTAGAGGCTAAGGTTATCAAGAATGGTAAGTCCAAGAAGATAACTGTTTTCACCTACAAGGCTAAGGAAGGATCCACTCACAAGAAGCAGGGTCACAGACAGCCTTACACTAAGGTAAGAATCGACGCTATCAAGGCATGATAAAGGCTGTTTTTTATAAGAAAAACGGCGGTTTATCGGGCTTTTCACTATCAGGTCATGCAGGCTGGGGCGAAAGTGGGAGCGACGTTGTGTGCGCATCTGTTTCCTCGGCGGCAGAGCTTGTGTGCAATACCGTTACCGACTTCTTTAACGATGAAGCGGAGGTATCAGTGCTTGAAAATAAGCTTGCTCTGAAATTGAAAAGCGGCAGCGAGAATTCCCGCAGACTGCTTGAGTCGTTTTACGCTCATCTCGGTCTGATATCCGAGGAGTTTCCCGGCTGTATCAGGATTATTATTGAAAGGGAGGCTACCAATCATGATTAGAATTTCCATGCAGTTTTTTGCACATAAAAAAGGTATGGGTTCCACTAAGAACGGTCGTGACAGCGAATCCAAGAGACTTGGAGTTAAGAGAGCTGACGGTCAGTTCGTAACCGCAGGCAACATCATCGTTCGCCAGAGAGGTACTCATATTCATCCCGGCGCAGGCGTTCAGATCGGTTCTGACGATACTATCTTCGCTGTTGTTGACGGCAAGGTAAAGTTCGAGCGCGTTGGCAAGGACCGCAAGAAGGTTAGCGTTTACGCTGCTGAATAATTTCTGCGATTTTGAAGAGTCGCTTTTGCAGTTTCTGTGAAAGCGGCTCTTTTTTTACAACCGAAAGGGGATAGGCAATGAAATTTCCTAAGATAACATACAATTCTCCCGTAACACTTACATTTGCACTGCTGGCGCTGGGGGCAACTCTGCTTATTCAGTTTATCGGTCAGAGTGCCGCTGTGAGGTTCTTTTCGGTTTACCGTGCTCCGCTGACCGACCCGCTTTTTTATCTGCGAATGTTCACCCATGTGCTGGGCCATTCGGATATGTCCCACTTTATGGGCAATTTCACCGTAATACTGCTGGTAGGACCTATGCTGGAAGAAAAATACGGCGGAAAGCGCCTGCTGATAATGATAATCTTCACAGCGTTCATTACGGGACTTATCAACGTTATCTTCTTCCCCGGGATGGCTCTTCTGGGGGCAAGCGGAATTGCGTTTATGATGATACTTCTCAGTTCCTTTGCCAACAGCGGCAGCGGCGAGATACCTCTCACACTTATCTGCGTGGCTGTGCTTTATCTGGGAACGGAAGTGCTGAACGGTCTGTTTGCTCACGATAACATCTCCCAGATGGCACATATCATCGGAGGAGTGTGCGGCTGTGCCTTTGGCTGGCTCATCTGCAATAAAAAGGCGTAATATATTGTCGAAAATAATAAAAATCAAGCTTATTATAGTGCTGACTTTGAATAAAATAACGGAATAATTGCGCGCCTGATTTAAATTTTTTAAAATCTATAGACATTTATCCGGCAGTGTGGTATAATTAAATGTAATTATCCTGTGGGAGATTGCCCGGCATACGGTGCATTGTCCCTCAAAGTCAACGAAAGGATAGGTTAGTTCAAATGGCAAGATTTAATATAAAGAAAATTACCGCAGTTGCTGCGGCTGCCGCTGTTATGTCCTCTATGACAGCCTGCGGCGAAAATACCACATGGGGCGCTACCATTGACGGCAGCGATATCCCTGCGGGTATCTTCATCTATTACCTTCAGTCCGCTTACTACAGCGCACAGTCCAAGCTCAATGAGGAAAATTCCGCATCAAGCGATGCAGTAGCTTCCGCTGACGGCACAACAACTACCGCTGCCGTTTTCAGCTCTCAGATCGACGGCAAGGATGCTAAGACATGGATATATGACGAGGCTACCAAGTCCATGCAGGAATATGCGGCTATCGAAGCAAAGTTCACCGAGCTGGGTCTTACCATTACAGCCGATGAAAAGGACGCTGCAAAGGTTTACTGCGACCAGACCTGGGACTATGCTGGCGAGTATTACACCAAAATGGGTATCAGCGAAAAGTCCTTTACCTCCCTTTATCTCAATTCTCAGAAGAGGGACAAGGTGTTCAAGACCATCTACTCCGAGGGCGGCGAATATGCTGTTTCCGATGACGAGATAAAGACATATCTTGACGAAAACTATGCAATGATAAACTACATTGCTATGGAGCTGAAGGACGGTTCGGGCAATCTGCTCAAGTCCGACGGCAAGGCTGAGATTATGTCCATGGCTGAGAGCTATGTTGAGCGCTACAAGAACGGCGAGGATTTCGATGCTCTTAACGCCGAATATACCGCATATTATGACAATCTCAAGGCAGAAGCCGAGGCTGCTGCCGCAGAAGAAGCTGCCAATGCAGCCGCTGACGAAGCAGAGACCGAGACTTCTACCGCTGAGGTAACTCCTTCCGATGCAGAGGCTGCTCTGGAGGATAATGCCGACGAGATCACCGATTCTGCCGAGACCGCAGAAGATGCAACAGAAGCTTCCACTGATGACACTGCCGAAGCTGATGAGACCGCTGATACCGCAGAGGAAACAGCCGAAGTCGACAGCACTACAACAGAGGAAGCTGCCGAGACAACAGAAACTTCCGCCGATGCTTCCGCAGAGGAGACTACCGATTCAGGCGAGCAGATCTCTTCCAACAAGACCGTTATTGAAAAGAGCGGCACAACTCCCGATTCCGCAGTTGTTTCCAAGGTGTTTGACGAGATGCAGAAGGGTGATATCCAGATCATCGAATCCTCCGACAGCGAAAAATATTACATTGTCCTCAAGATGGACGTTCTCGAAACTGACGAGTACTTCCTCAGTGCAAAGGATTCACTCCTTTACGAGATGAAGTCCGAGGATTTTGATGCTCTCATCACTCAGTGGACCGAGGCTCAGAACGTTGTAAAAAATCAGGACGCTTATAAGAGATACGACCCCAAGAAGCTTTTTGACCAGAACTGATATTGCATATAAAACTTATCCCGTGACCCGAAAGGGCTGCGGGATTTTTTGTTTCTTCCTATTGCATTTTGCATTAAAAAGTGTATAATAGAATATGAGTATTAGTGTAAGCTAACCAAAGGAGGATAAACATATGAAATTCTATCGCTTTGGCAATGAAGATAAACCTGTTATAATGCTGCTTCCCGGAACCTGCTGCCACTGGAAAACATTTTCGGCTGTGATACCCTTGCTGAAAGATACTTTTCAGGTAGTTTGCATTTCATACGACGGCTTTGACGAAAATGAGCCTGATGCAATTTTCCCCACAATGACCGAGGAAACTAAAAAGATAGAAAGCTATATCAAAGCAAAATTCGGCGGACGTATATTTGCCGCTTACGGCTGCTCGCTGGGCGGAAGCTTTGTGGGGCTGCTTATCGGACGTGAAAAAATACATATCGATCACGGCTTTATAGGCTCTTCCGATCTTGACCAGGCAGGTATAGTGGGCGCACGTATCCAGTCAGCCATAGTCAAGCCTGTGCTCGGTAAGGCTGCCCATGACGGCAAGCTGCCCGAGTGGATGACAAATATGATGCTCAAAAAGGCAGAGGACCCCAAAGAGGCTGAAAAGAATATCAAGACCTTTGAGAAGCTGTTCGCAAGCATAAGCTTTGCATCGGAAAAGAGCATTTACAACCAGTTCTACTCCGATCTGGTAACTCCCCTTAAAGACAATATCCGTGTGGGGGGCACGACTGTTCATATCTTCTACGCTCTGAAAATGGGTGAGAAGTATTTTGACCGATACAACAAGCATTTTCCCGATGCCGATATCGTGGCGAGGGACTACAGCCATGAGCAACTTTTAATGAGCTATCCCGAGCAGTGGGCACAGGATATAAAGCGCTGCTGCGGACTGCCCTTTGATGAGGAAAAGGCTCTGCCTGAGTCATTGTCCTACAGACGTGGCAAGAAGCGCTTTTTCGACAGCCATCACTATGAGGAGGCAGTTGTAAAGGGCTGCAATTTCAAATATATGGACTGCGGAAAAGGGGACAAGACCATTGTTTTTCTTGTAGGCGGACTTGGCACCTCCGAGGCGGTGTATCCGTATGTAAGCGCTCTGGAGGGCAGATACAGGTTCATCACCTTTGACTATCCCTTTGAGTGCATGGATATGAAGTCATTGTGCGAGGCGATAATCGACCTGCTGGATTATCTTGATGTGGATAAGGCGGTTTGGATGGGAGCTTCATTCGGCGGGTACATGGCTCAGCTCCTTGCGTCCGAGTTTCCCGAAAGGACAGAGGCAATGTGCCTGTTCTCCACAGCGGCGCTTTCCGAAAGAACTGTCGGTGCACTGAGAAGCAAGTACAAGAACGCTGCTCCCATTGTCCTCAAGGCTATGGAAACCGTTCCTTACAGCATTGTAAGATCCTTTGAAATGAAGCAGAGCATGGGGCATATTGAGGGGGCTTCTGCGGAAGAGGCTTATTATATGCGTGATATGTTCAACGATATCTACAGCGGCTATACATCTGAGTTTGATGTTCATATGACCCGCCTTGTGGCTGATGTTATAAACCGGCAGCCCTGCACAGCGGATAAATTCGCATACCTTGACGGAAGAGTGCTGCTGGTACTCCCCGAGGACGATGGCATCTTTGACCGTGATATGCAGAATGACCTTATGGAAATGATGCCCTCACCTATGATCGGCCGTGTAAGCGGAGGTCATGCAGCTACCCTGATGCGTGTGGGCGATTATATAAAGTATGTTGACGAGTTTATGGAGAAGCTTGACTGATACTGTTTTCAGAAATGTTCTTGATTTTTTCACATCAAAGGGATATCATATGAATATATACTAACGGAAAACGGAGGATATGATATGCCATTTTCACCTCAGACCATAGATTTTCTCACCATGAACCGCCTGAATGACAGTAAGTTATGGTTCAACGAGCATAAGGACGACTACCGCAGATTTGTTGCGGAGCCGTTCAGGGAGTTCACCGAAAAGCTGCTGCCCGAAATGCAGAAAATAGACCCGCTCATCAACAGCGTGCGCATTTCAAGGATATACCGTGACGCAAGATATTCACGGGGAAAGTCGGTTTTCAGGGAGAATATGTGGTGTACTTTCGGCCGTACAAGGGAGCTTTATTACTCCCTGCCATGCTTTTATTTTGATATCTCGGCAAACGGCTTTGAGTACGGCTGCGGATTTTACGAGCCTGCCCGTGAGACCATGGATGCAATGCGTGAGATGATAAAAGGGGACAGTCCGCTTTATATCGCTGCTGCTGACGCTTTTTCTTCCCAAAGTGTTTTTGAGCTTTACGGAGATGTGTATAAGCGAAATCATTTCCCCGACCAGAGCGAGGAAAAATGCCTGTGGCTCAATCGGAAGAATATAGGTATGACAGCTCTCAGCACCGACTGGTATATGCTGTTCAGCGACCGCCTTGCCGATAAGATAGCGGCAGATATCAGGCAAGTGATACCTGTTTACGATATGCTGCTTGCTGCCTGTGAGGCAGGCGCGAAAAAAGAGTGAAAAATGCGCTTCCCTGCGTGTGGGAAGCGCATTTTTTATGAACATTGTTTTTATGACGACTTGTTACGTTATGCAAAAGTACCAAAAGCAAGCGGAAATATTTTTGTATAAAATACTCTAATAATTCGTTGACAGACGGTTTGTTTTTTGGTATAATGATTACAATTATAGGAAAAGTATGCCTGTATGCGCGTACTTTTTTGGCAAAATACAAAGGGAGGAATCATTGCTGTGGAAACAATCAATTACAATCGCTTTAAAGAGTCCTGTGAAGAATTCAAGAGTGCGTTCAGTGACAGCTTTTTCAGCAGCGGAAGGCTTTTCTGCCACCCTCTGCTCGATGGTGTGATCTATACGCCCTGTTCCCCTGAGGAGGCTAAAAGCAACAGTATGGATATCTGCCGCATGGCCGATATGCTGCTTATGTCCGCTGACGGAAAGGAATATCTTCCCTTCAAGATAGCAGAGGCAAGAAAGATAGCTGCCGAGAATGGAACTGTCTATATCTCAAACCTGCTTTTTAAAGAGACATTCATGGCTTATGACTGGATGATAGACGGCAAGCATGATACTCTTATTATCAGCGAGGAGCATATGAGAAAAGAGGGCAAGAACTATGCCCCCGTTACCCCGCTGACAAACGTTGTTCAGCCGTTCAAGAAGTTTACCAACCATTTTCTTTACAAGAAGGGCACTCTTGAAGAGCCTGCCGTTCTTGGCGATAAGGAGATAAAGGACAGACTTGACGCTCATTTAAAGGACGCTCTTTCCTCTTATGTGGGAACAGAGTATGTGGGCGAGCCTCAGTTTGATCTGTTTGACGGCAAGATAACCATGGACACCAACGAGTCAAGGTGCATGGAGCTTGACAAGGGCATAAAGCTTGCCGATGAATTTGAAAAGAGCATGGAACCCAATGTTTCCGCATTCAAGAGCGGCGGCATTGACTTTGACATGAAAAAATACATGGCGGCATTTTTTATGGCTGAGTCAGAAAAGTGCGGCGTAAAGACTGAGGAAAAGGACTTTGCTTCCTGCGAGACCACCGAGGATATGGGCAAGGCTCTCAGAAAGCTTGTTTCCGAAAAGAACGGCTACGGCTTCAAATATACCGAGCCTGATGCCGAAAAGGCTGAAAAGCTGCTCAGGGCTGCAGAGCTTGGCTCTCCCGAGGGCGTAAAGGCTCAGGTATCCGAGCTGCTGAAGATCCGTCCCGCATTTGCAAGCGTGTTCAATCTGGCAAGAGCAGCGTCTCCTGCCGATGCTGAGAATATCGAGACTATTTCCGATTACTGGTGCTCCTCAGCACTTTCGGCTGCCGAGCTGGGCGAGTATCTGGCAAAGGCATATGTTCCCGCTGACTGCCGCTCTGCTGACGGCAAGCTTTGCTGCGGCGGTGCAAAGGCTTCCGTTATTTTGGAGGACCTTAAAAATGCGGCTGCCAAGTATAAGCTGAAAAACGTTCCCGCTGCCGATGAGCTTGCTGCATACTGCGAAGAGTTCGAGAAGCAGTCACGCACATACAACGGCACCGTTTTTGCCACCAAGGAAGAAATGGAAAAGGCTGTCAAGAATGAAAAGGAGCTGGCTGACCTTTGCGCAGACCTTTCCGCTCTTGATGAAGCTGAGCTGAAAAAGCTCCGTACATATATCTACGACATGAAGCTTGACAAGAAGACCACAGGCAAGTACCTGCTCAAGATCAAGCTTGCTCTCAACGACTGCGAGAAAAATCAGCTTAAGCTTCTCTGCACAGGCGTTTCTCTCAAAAATTACGACGAGCTGGCTGCTCTCAAGAAGAAGATCAAGGAGGGCGGCTTTGACGAAGTTGTGGCAGCTCCTTACCTTGCCGAGATCAATGACGGTATGCTCAGCGCACAGCTCCGTGAGCTTACCGATATGTTCAAGACCATTCCCGATGCTGCCGCTGCCGACAAGCTGGAAAAGGATCTGGCTTCCGACAGGTTTGACAAGATGTTCAAGAGGCACTTCACTGCAAAGATTGCTTCCGCAAGGGACGGCTTTGCGAGAACTCAGATAAGCGAGATATGCAAGGATATCGAGACTGCTGCCGAGAAGGCTCTGGAGGATATTTCCAAGAAGCTTGATGAAGTAAAGTGCGGCGATGCGCTTAAAGCACCTTTCAGAAAGCAGATATCCCAGCGCTTTGAAGTTCTTGAAAAGCAGGCTGCCGACAAGGAATTTGAGGGCATTGCAACTGCCGACAAGGCTAAGCTTGACAAGATGAGAGAAGTCATCAAGTCGGGCAGATTCAAGGCTGCGCTTACCGACAAGTACGCTGCTGACATTGAGAAGAGAGCCGTTGAGCTTGAAAATGCAGAGTTTGTAAAGAAGTGCGAGACCATTCCTCAGATGGACGCAAAGGCTCTGGCAGAGATCATCGTTCAGCTGGAAAGTGAAAAGTATCCCGAGGATATCGTCAAGAAGTATATGCCCATGACTGCCGAAAGAGAAAAGGCACTCAAAAAGGAAGAACTTGCTCAGATGTGCAAGGATATCGCTTCCATGGACTTTGCAAAGCTCGATGCTCTTGAAGCAAAGCTGAAGGACGAAAAGTATGCTCCCGATATGACCGCAGGCTACTTTGATTCCATAAAGGCAAGAAGAAAGGCTCTTTACAATGCCGAAGCAGACGGTCTCTGCAAGAACATCGGCAATATGCAGAAGCCTGAGCTTGCACAGCTCACCGAAAAGCTCAAAAACGAAAAGTATGATCCCGAATATACCAAGAAGTATTTTGACGAGATCGACAAGCGCTTCAACAAGATCGAGACCGACAAGCTTGACAGTATGTGCAAGAATATCGAAAAGCTCAAAAAGCCCGAGCTTGAAAAGCTCACTGCCGATATCAGCGCACTGGGACTGCGCAAGGAGAATGCCGCTCCTTATCTGGAAAAGATAAGAAAGCAGGAGATATCCCTCATCAAGTCCCAGCTTGAAAGTCTCTGCAAGAATATCCCCAATACTCCAAGAAAGGAACTTTCCAAGCTCAGAGAAGCCCTTACAGGCGACGATTTTGACAAGGAGCTTACCGCAAAATATATCGAGCAGATCGACAAGCGAACTGCCGAGCTTATCAAGAAGGAGCTTGCAGACCTTTGCAGCAACATTGCAGGTTCGCCCAAGGATAAGCTTATAAAGATGAAGCTCACCATCAGCGAAACTCCCGAATATGCCGAGGCTGGCAAGCCTTATGTTGAGCAGATCGAGAGCCGTCTCAAAGCTATTGACAAGGCTGAGTTTGATAAGCAGATGGCTTCCATCGACAAGCTTGACCGTGAAGCTCTTGAAAAGTTTGAGGAAGACCTTGAAAACCGCAAGCCTTCTCTTGATCCCAAGCTCTATGAGGCATCTGCCGCTAAGTGCAGGGAGAGGGGAGAGAAGCTTGAAAAGGCTGAGCTTGACAAGCTGACCGAAAATATCAAGAATGAAGATGTAAAGAAGCTCAACGAGATAAAGGATAAGATCCTCGAGGGTGACTTTACTCCCGAATATACATTCCCGTACATCAAGCGCCTTGACGATGAGATCAATGACCGTCACGTCAAGTATTTCACAAAGCTTACCGAAAATATCAACGGTATGTCCCGTGCAGAGCTTATCGTTCTCCTTGAAAAGATCAACAAGAATGAGGCACACTGCCCCGATGATATGCTCCAGCGCTACATCGGCAAGGTAAACTCCAAGATAAGAGAGGCAGACAGCAATATCCTTGCCCAGAAGTGCAGAAACCTTGGCACAACTACCGAGCATCAGAGCTTCGAACTTATCAAGGACATTAACGAGATGGATATCGACCCCGAGACCAAGAAGCGTTTCATCACTCAGGTTGAGCTGCACATCACTCACCTTAAGACTATTGAGCGTGACGGATACGTTGAAAAGCTCAAAACTCTCATGGCCGACAACAGTGTGACCGAGGCTCAGTTCTATGTTTCCGGCATTTCCAAGGCATTTGAAAGCTCCTTTATCAAAATACAGAACACATATGCAAGCACAGAGCAGTTTGAACTTCCTCTGCTGATACATATGGTGACAATGGGCGTTCCCGAGGACTCCTTCCTGCTCACCCTTGACCAGCTCTATTATCAGGGCAAGAACGGTCTGGGACATATCCCTGTAGATCAGATCGAGCGCTTTGAGATGAAGAAGTCACTGTTTGCAGCTACTCTCCATGTTGTTGAGAAGAGCGGCAAATCCAGCGAGCTTCCCTGCGGAATCAAGAAGAATCTCGATAACCCTGTTAAGATGCTCAACGGAATACTGGGCGTTATCCAGAAGGATAAGGCTGCCGCAAAGCTGAGAGAAGCTGAGGACATCAAGGCTGCCGAGGAAGCAAAGCTCAAAGAGCTTGAAGAAGAGCGCCTTGCTATCGAGGCTGCAAGAGCTAAGGCAGAAGCTGCCGAAAAGGCTCCCACACCCGTGCCTGCGCCTGTCCCTGCGCCTGTTCCTGCACCTGCTGCCGCTGCTGAAAAGGCTCCTGCCGCAAAGCCTGTTGATGCAGAAATTGAAAAGATAAAGCCCATCAAGCCTATTGAAGTGGTCGTATCCGCTGCTCATACCGAGGCACCCAAGCCCGTAGCCGCAGCGCCTGCAAAGCCTGTTGAAGCTCCCAAGGCTGCACCTGCTGCTCCTATTAAGCCCGCTGAGGCACCTAAGCCTGTGGAAGCGCCTAAGCCCGCTGCACCTGTTAAGCCTGCAGAGGCTCCCAAGGCTGCACCTGCGGCTCCTGCTAAACCCGTTGAGGCACCCAAGCCTGTGGAAGCGCCTAAGCCGGCACCTGCACTCGCAGCTGTTAAGCCTGTGGAGGTACCTAAGCCTGCCGAGGCTCCTAAGGCTGTCGCTCCTGTTCCCGCAAAGCCTGCGGAAGCACCCAAGCCCGCTCCTGCGCCTGCTGCATCTGCACCCGTTGAGGCTCACAAGCCCAAGATCAGATTCTGCGACCAGTGCGGCGCAAAGATCACCAGCGAAACTGCAAAGTTCTGCGCTGAGTGCGGCAACAAGCTTATAAAGTAATCTCTGATCAGAACCGTCGGTCAACCGGCGGTTCTGTCTTTTGAAGTGAAAGGACCTTTTATGACAAGAAAAACCTTCCGAAAGATATTTTCCATACTGCCAAAGCCTCTGTGCGAACTGTGCATGAAGTTTGAAAATGTGATAATATATGTGTTTTACGGCGTGCTCACAACGCTTATAAACTATGTCTCACATTTTGGACTTAGGCTTGCGTTAACTGATTTTTCGGGCGTGGATACCCACAGCTTTTCGGCGGTCATGGCAGCAATGGAAAATTCGGCGGTATCATCTGCGGGGGCGGCTACATTCTCATGGGTGGTTTCGATGCTTTTTGCGTTTTTCACCAATAAATTCTTCGTGTTTGAGGCACACGACACCACCGCGAAAGCATATGTGAAGGAGCTGCTTTCATTTGCAGGAGGAAGACTTTTCTCATACGGCTGCGAGGTTATTATAATGTTCGCATTCGTCGATGTTATGCGCTTCAACGAGCTGGTGGTAAAGCTCCTGTGCGGCATACTTGTTATGATACTTAACTACTTTCTCAGCAAGCTTATCGTGTTCAGAAAGAAGAGCGCCGATGGGGACAAAACTGCCTGAAAATGCTCATTTTATGCGAAAAACAGGATACTATGACTGAAAATCATGCTATATGCCCCCGTATATAGGGGGGCATATCATTTTTGTAATGTTAAATGCCAAATTAACATAAAAAAACACTTGACAAATCAGGACGTATATTGTATTATATAAGTAATAAGAAGTATTGCAGCCGTCTTGACCGTGCAGGGCAACAAACCTTGCGGTTTTTTATGCGCAGTGAATAACCACTCAAACGGTATAGTTTGTTGGAATGTGCATAAGTAATGCGGATTTTACAGAAATTTTCTGTAAAATTTACATAGCGTGACGGAGCAACTGCGTATTTCATCTCACAGCACTACAAGGCTTTGTGCTGCATAAAGCGGCGCAAAAGATTGAAGGAGGAAAATATACTATGAGTCAAATGCCACAGGAATGGGAAGGTTTCGTAGGCGGTCACTGGACCAAGGAAATCAATGTCCGTGAGTTCATCCAGAAGAACTACACACCTTATTACGGCGATGAAAGCTTCCTCGCCGGCCCTACAGAAGCTACCAAGAAGCTCTGGGCTGACGTTATGGAGCTTGCAAAGAAGGAAAGAGAAGCAGGCGGCGTTCTCGATATGGATACAAAGGTTGTATCTTCTCTTACCTCTCACGCAGCAGGTTATATTGATAAGGATCTGGAGCAGATCGTTGGTCTCCAGACAGACAAGCCCTTCAAGAGAGCTCTTATGCCTTACGGCGGTCTGAGAATGGCTGAGAAGGCTTGCTCCGACAACGGCTACACCATTGATCCTGAGATCAAGCACATCTTCACCGAATACAGAAAGACCCACAACGCAGGCGTATTCGATGTTTACACCCCTGAAATGAGAAAGGCAAGAACTGCCCATATCCTTACCGGTCTTCCCGATGCTTACGGAAGAGGAAGAATCATCGGCGACTACAGACGTGTTGCTCTGTACGGCGTTGACAGACTTATCGAAGACAAGCAGGAGCAGAAGGCTTTCTACACCTGTCCTATGACTGAGGAAAAGATCCGTGCAAGAGAAGAGATCGCTGAGCAGATCAGAGCACTTGAAAACCTCAAGAAGATGGCTGAGATCTACGGCTGCGATATCTCCAAGCCCGCTACAACAGCTAAGGAAGCTGTTCAGGCACTTTACTTCGGCTACCTTGGCGCTGTAAAGGATCAGAACGGTGCTGCTATGTCCCTCGGACGTACATCCACATTCCTCGATATCTATTTCGAAAGAGACTTCAAGAGAGGCATCCTCACCGAGGAGCAGGCTCAGGAGCTCATCGACCACTTCATCATGAAGCTCCGTCTCGTTCGTTTTGCAAGAACTCCCGAGTACAACTCCCTCTTCTCCGGAGATCCTCAGTGGGTAACTGAGTCCCTCGGCGGTATGGGCGTTGACGGCAGATCTATGGTAACAAAGAACTCCTTCCGTTACCTCCACACTCTCGAAAACCTTGGCACAGCTCCCGAGCCTAACATGACCGTTCTCTGGTCCACAAGACTCCCTGAGCCTTGGAAGGAGTACTGCGCAAAGATCTCCATCAATACATCTTCTATCCAGTATGAGAATGATGACCTCATGAGAGTTATTCACGGCGATGACTACGCTATCGCTTGCTGCGTATCTTCCATGGTTGTTGGTAAGGAAATGCAGTTCTTCGGCGCAAGAGCTAACCTCGCTAAGTGCCTCCTCTACGCTATAAACGGCGGTGTTGATGAGATCAGCGGCGTTCAGGTTGCTACCAAGTTCAGACCTATCACTTCCGAGTACCTCGATTACGACGATGTAATGGAGAAGTACGACGACATGATGACATGGCTCGCAGAGCTCTATGTAAATACTCTTAACATTATCCACTACATGCACGATAAGTACTGCTACGAAAGCCTCCAGATGGCTCTCCACGACAGAGAAGTAAAGAGATACTTTGCAACAGGTATCGCCGGCATCTCCGTTGTAGCTGACTCCCTCTCTGCTATCAAGTATGCTAAGGTTAAGACCATCAGAAACGAGCAGGGTATCGTTGTTGACTACCAGATTGAGGGCGACTTCCCCAAGTATGGTAACAATGATGACCGTGTTGATGAGATCGCTGAGGATATCCTCAACAGATTCATGAACAAGATCCGTCAGCAGCACACTTACAGACATGGTATTCCTACAACCTCTATCCTTACCATTACTTCCAACGTTGTATATGGTAAGAAGACTGGTTCTACACCTGATGGACGTAAGCTCGGTGTGCCTCTTGCTCCCGGTGCTAACCCCATGAGCGGCAGAGATACTCACGGTGCTTCCGCATCTCTCTCTTCCGTATCCAAGCTCCAGTTCTCCAACGCTCAGGATGGTATCTCTAATACCTTCTCCATCATTCCTGATGCACTTGGTAAGGACACAGGCGTATTTGTCGGCGACCTCGATATCGATGCTCTCTGCCCCAAGTGCGCTAATATTCCCAACACAAGCGATAACGACAGATAATCGCTTCCAAAGAATTATTTTGGCTGACGGTCTTTATAGGCCGTCAGCATAAAATAAACCCCACAGTGTGTTTCTTATAGCCATATAAAAATACACTCATTCGGTATAATACAAATCCACCTTTATTTTGAAAGGAGTTTTTACTATGGCAGCAAATGAACAGCAGATCAAAAACCTGGTAGGTCTTCTTGACGGTTATGCAGTTAAGGGCGGCCACCACCTCAACGTTAACGTATTCACACGTGATACTCTTCTCGATGCTCAGAAGCACCCCGAGAACTATCCTCAGCTCACTATCCGTGTTTCCGGATATGCAGTAAACTTCATCAAGCTTACCAAGGAGCAGCAGGACGACGTTATCTCCAGAACATTCCACGCAGCTCTTTAATAGAAAGTATTCTGTAGATGATAGGTTACATTCATTCAACAGAATCCTTCGGAACAGTCGACGGACCCGGTATTAGGTTCGTCGTCTTTTTCCAGGGATGTCCTATGAGATGCCTTTACTGCCATAACCCCGACACATGGCAGTTCCACAGCGAAAAGCACCCTGATATCGGCAAGCCTGTTACCGTTGATGAGATCCTTGCCATGTACGATGGTGTCAAGGAATTCCTCAAGGGCGGCGGAATCACCTGCACAGGCGGCGAGCCAATGGCTCAGCTTCCTTTCCTTACCGAGCTTTTTGAAAAGGCTCATGAGAGGGGAATAAGCACCTGTCTCGATACCTCGGGAATAACATTCAATCCCGAAAATACTGCCGATGTTGACCGTCTGCTTGATGTTACCGATGTTATCATGCTTGATATAAAGCATATCAATGACGAGGAGCACAAAAAGCTCACAGGTCACAGTAACAAGAATATTCTTGCTTTCGCTGAGTATGCAAGCAGCAAAAAGAAGCAGCTCTGGATACGTCACGTAGTAGTTCCCGGGATCACTTACAATGAGAAGTATCTCCACGAACTGGGCATGTTTATCTCAAAGCTGAAATCCGTCAAGGCGCTCGATGTTCTTCCTTACCACGACATGGGCAAGGTAAAATATCAGAATCTTGGCATTGATTATCCTCTTAAAGATGTTGAGCCTCTTCCTAAGGCAGAAGCCGCAAAGGCCCGTGATATCATTATGCAGGGTATCAAGGACGGTCTTGCCGCTGAATACAGCAAAAATTAAAAGCCATTGTCCAATACGGACAATGGCTTTTGTGTTATATATTCTTACTTGATTCTTGCAACTCCCGTTTCAATGGCAGCCTTTCTTACAGCTTCCGCAACTCTCTGAGCCATCTGGTGGTCAAGAGCATCGGGAATGATGTATTCGCTGCACAGCTTGTCTGCAGGAACTGACTCCGCAATGGCACGGGCTGCGGCAATGTTCATTTCATCGTTTATGCGGGAGGCACGCACATCAAGAGCACCTCTGAAAATGCCGGGGAAAGCAAGCACGTTGTTTATCTGGTTGGGATAATCGCTTCTGCCTGTTCCCACAACGGCTGCGCCCGCTTTCTTGGCAAGCTCGGGAAGAATTTCGGGGTCAGGGTTTGCCATGGGGAAGAGGATAGGCTGGGGAGCCATGCTCTTTACCATTTCCTCGGTAACACAGTTAGGTGCGGAAACTCCGATAAACAGGTCAGCGCCCTTAATGACCTCGGCAAGAGTACCCTTTTCGCAGTTCTGGTTTGTGATGTTGGCAATAAGCTCCTTTTCATGGTTCTGACCGTCCCTGCCCTTGTAAATAGCGCCGTGGCGGTCGCACATAATAACATTTTTCAGACCCATTGCAATAAGCAGCTTGACTATGGCAATGCCGGCAGCACCTGCTCCGCTGGTGACAGCCTTGATGTTCTCGATTTTCCTGTTGGTGAGCTTGAGAGCATTGATGACAGCCGCAAGAGTTACAACGGCAGTTCCGTGCTGGTCATCGTGGAATACGGGGATATCGCATTCCTCCTGGAGACGTCTCTCAATCTCAAAGCAGCGGGGAGCAGAGATGTCCTCCAGATTTATTCCGCCAAATGAGCCTGAGATAAGGCGTACAGTTTTGATGATCTCCTCAGTGTCCTTGGAAGCCACGCAGATGGGAATGGCATCAACATCGCCGAATTCCTTGAACAGTGCGCTCTTGCCCTCCATAACAGGCATAGCGGCGAGAGGGCCGATGTCGCCCAGTCCCAGAACGGCAGTTCCGTCTGTGATGACTGCCACCAGATTGGAGCGGCGTGTGTATTCATAGCTCAGGTCGGGATCTTTTTCAATAGCAAGGCAGGGAGCCGCAACGCCCGGGGTGTATGCGATAGAAAGGTCGTCCCTTGTTTTAAGGGGAACACGGCTGATGACTTCTATCTTGCCCTTCCACTGGCTGTGTTTTTTCAGTGCTTCTTCCGAATAGTTCATATTACATTTCCTTTCTGTATATTCATATGTTTATACACTCTTATAAATAATATGCGTATATTTGTTTAATTTTAGTATATACTGCCATCATTGCTTTGTCAAGTTAAAATCCCTTAGCGGCTCATTGACACGCCGCTTATATTGCGCTATAATATTCATATCACAAACTTCGGAGGAATAAGATGACGAAAAAGGACAAGCCGACAAAGAAATACATCTTCCTGAAAATACTTGGAGCGCTTGCGGCAGTGGTTTTTATACTATCCGCTGTAAGCTTTCCCCTGAGAACAGTCCGCTATACACTTGTGAGTCGCAAGGTCACCAAAAAAGTGCGCATCGTTCAGATATCCGACCTGCACAGTTGTTCATACGGCAAGAATATGAAAAGTCTCATCAATGCAGTAGATGCGGCTGAGCCTGATATTATCGTGCTCACAGGTGATATTTTCGACAACAGGACGGATAATAAAAATTCCGACACATTGCTTAAAGCTATTGCGAAAAAATATCCCTGCTACTACGTTTCGGGTAATCATGAGTACTGGGGGAATATGTGGGAAACTTTCAGCAGGCGTGCGGAGAGCTTCGGCGTTACCGTGCTTCAGGGTGAAAATGTTGATATTGACGGCATTGTGATATGCGGAGCGTCGGCAAAGTCTGATATCGGCGACAGCGTGAAGGTGTGTGCCGACAATGCCGATACAAATAGCTTCAATGTCCTCCTTGCCCATTTCCCCGAGAAGATTGACTTTTACCGTTCGTTCGGCAAATTTGACCTGGTGCTTTCGGGTCATGCTCATGGCGGACAGTGGCGGCTCCCTCCGTTTATGAACGGCCTTTATGCACCGGGACAGGGACTTTTCCCGAAATATGCAGGCGGAAGATATGATTTTGATGACACGACGTTTATCGTCAGCAGGGGACTGAGCCGTACTATTGAAAGAATACCCCGCATATTCAACAACCCTGAGCTTGTTGTTATCGACATTTTGCCCGAAGGTGAGGACGGAGAATGACTCAAAGGATAAACTGGCTGAAAATAGCCAAAACAGCCGTGGGAGCAGCCATTGCAGCGGCCATAGCATACGGTCTGGGGCTGAACTACGCCGTTTCAGCGGGGATAATCTGCCTGCTGACGGTCTGCGATACCCGCAAGGAAACGGTGATGGTCACGCTCAAGCGCCTGATGGCTTTTGCGGCGGTAACGCTGCTGTGCACTGCCGTGTTCTCGGTGGCAGGGTTCAGTATCCCTGCTCTGGGAGTGGTTCTGGCGGTATTTCTCGCATTCTGCAGCGGGCTTGATATGAATGAGGCAGCCGCCATGAACAGCGTTATTGCGACTCACTATTTCGCCTCGGCGGACTGCTCTCCCCAGATAATGCAGAATGAGCTGACGCTTTTTGTTATCGGCGCAGGGATCGGCGTTCTGATGAACATTTTTGTGCCCACGGGCATCGGCAGGATACGCAGTATCCAAAAGGATACCGATGAAAAGATCAGGCAGATAATCTCCCGAATGTCCGTGTATATCCTGGCGGAGGATAAAAGCGGCTACACAGGCTCATGCTTTGACGAAACTTCACGGCTGCTGGCAGACCTGAAAAACTGTTCCCTCAGATACATCGGAAACTCCTTTGCTGAGGAGAAGGATTATTTCCTGAAATATGTTGAGATGCGCATAAGCCAGTGCGGCGTTCTTATGGGCATATACAAGGATATTATGGCGCTGAACCCCATACATGAGTACGGCAAGCCCATATCGGACTTCCTTGCGAAAATGAGCGGGGAGTTCCATGAGATAAACGATGCCGCAGGGCTGCTGGAGGATATTGACGGTCTGTTTGCCCATTATTCTGCCGAGAAGCTGCCCGCAGACCGCAGCGAGTTTGAATCCCGTGCGCTGATGTACCATATAATATGGGACCTGAAACGCTTCGTGACCCTGAAAGCGGATTTTGCGGCAGAGCTTTCCGAAAACGAAAAGAAAAGATACTGGAACATCGTGCATGAGAAAAAAATTTAAAAAATTCAAAAAATTCAAAAAAGCCCTTGACAAGCACTGAAAAGTATGATATTATATTAAAGTCGTTAAAAACGATGAAGAGCTATCATATTCTAAAGACAGCAGGTGACTATGCAAAGCAATTTGCAGAAATCGTAAATCCTGCCGAGGAAAGATTGCTGTACATTATAAATGTATGCCCTTTCCTGTCATTTGAAGGAAAGGTTTTTCTTTTTATGAATGGGTAGCATAATTTTCAACTTTTTACGGAGGTGAAATTTTATGCCAAGCGCACAGGTTCTCGAATCCAAGAAGGCAAGAGCTGCTGTTGTAACTGATCTTATCAAGAATTCTTCAGCAGGTGTTCTTGTTGACTACAGAGGTATTACCGTTGAGGAAGATACTCAGCTCAGAAAGGAGCTCAGAGAAGCAGGTGTAACTTACTTTGTTGAAAAGAACACAATGCTCCGTATCGCACTCAAGGAAGCAGGTCTTGATGATCTTTGCAGCGTACTCGAGGGTACAACCGCAATCGCAGTTTGCGACCACGATCAGACCGCTCCCGCAAGAATCCTCGGTAAGTTTGCTGAAGCACACGACGATAAGTTTACCCTCAAGGCAGGCTACGTTGACGGCGTTATCTATGACGCTAAGGGTGTTGAGGCTCTTTCCAAGATTCCTTCCAAGGAGACACTGCTTGCTCAGCTGGTTGGCTCTCTCCAGGGTCCCATGCAGAAGCTTGCTGCTACACTCAAGGCTCTCGCCGACAAGAAGGCAGAGGAAGAGGCTGCTTGATCATAACGATCGTATGGCTGCCTGAAAAAATTAAATCAAAATATAAAGGAGATTATTATCATGGCTTCTGAGAAAGTTACAAATATTTTAGAAGAAATCAAGGTTCTTTCCGTTCTTGAGCTTGCTGAGCTCGTAGAGACTATCCAGGAAGAATTCGGCGTAACAGCTGTTGTTGCAGCTGCAGGTCCTGCAGCAGGTGCTGGCGCAGCTGCTGAGGCTGAGAAGACTGAGTTTGACGTTGTTCTCGCTTCCTTCGGTGAGAAGAAGATGGACGTTATCAAGGCTGTTAAGGATGCTTGCGGTCTTTCCCTTAAGGAAGCTAAGGAAGCTGTTGAGGCTGCTCCTAAGACTCTTAAGGAAGCTGCTCCCAAGGCTGAGGCTGAAGAGCTCAAGGCTAAGCTCGAAGCTGCCGGCGCTACTGTTGAACTCAAGTAATCTGGGTTATAACATAAGCTTTTCAAAGGCTGCTGCACATTTGTGCGGCAGCCTTTTTCGTTTGTCAGCCGTTAGGGCATTCATACTAATCACCAATAAAACTATAGACAAAAAATCATCGCATAATCCATATACGCAAGATTATGCTCGATTTTTTGTATAGTTTTTAATTGGCTCTTAGTATCAGTTTATCAAATTTTTTTGACATAACGTGTCTGTTTGCAAGGATATGCTGATATAACGAAACTGATTGCTTAATTGAACACTTTCACAATATAAAACATACTAAAAATACACAAAACAATACGTTAAGATTGCATAAAATGTCTATATTTGTTAAAGGCTTTTTTTTGATATGGAACGACAGATGTTGTATACTGAAATTAGGTAAATTAAGAAAACAATGCCTATGGCTTATTTTGCTTAATATAATTTTGTGAAAGGCTGATAAAATATGAAAACTCGTTCTAACGAAAACAACAAGAATTCTGCTGCCAAGAAGATTATCCCTGCAGTGGGTATGCTTGCATTATCCGCCACAATGCTTTCTACTTCTACATACGCATGGTTCACCATGAACAAGGAAGTTGAGATGACAGGTCTTAATATGACTGCAACTGTTGGTGAAGGTATGGAGATTTCGCTGGCTTCTGTTACAGGAAATAATGCTTTGGCTTTTGACGGTCAAAATTTCGAGAATAATCATCCAAAGGATGTTGATACTGAACTTGGATGGGGAAGTGCAGTTGTAGTAGATGAATATTACGAAAGCATTGGTGCGATCAAGCCTGCTTCTTCAGTTGACGGAAAAAAATTATATGATGCTAAAGATGCAACCAACGGCGGCAGAACAGCTACTGAGTTTACAGAAGTGGATACTGAGGCAGAATTGAAGCAGAGAACCTCAAAATTGAGTGAACCAATAAAGTCGGATGGAGCATCGGGATACTATGTTGATATTCCTGTTCATCTCAGAACAAACAAAAAGGCACCAGGAGCTGAGGCTACAGGAGATATTTACTATAAGATGACTATTTCATCATATGACCCTGAAAATCCTAATGATGCAGGTTCCACTGATCTGTATAAGGCAGTAAGAGTTGCCTTTTTGGACTATGACAGCACCAGCACACTTAGTTCTAAAATCTATGGCATAGATAGTGCTTATTATGATTCCACAAATGCTGTAAGCGGAGAGTCAGCAAAAACAGCTTCTAACATTACAACGGATGGTGTGTATGCAACAGATGCTTACAAAACAGGTGCATATAAGGATTCAATGATGGATCTTCCTCTTGCAGCAACAGGAGAAAACTATGGACACCTTGATTTTGTAGTTCGTGTATGGCTTGAGGGCGAGAGCGCTTCTTGCATTAACGACAACGCAGGACAGAGCTGGAACATTGACCTTGCTTTCTCTTTAGGAGAATTTGATACTGCCACAACTTCAGAAGGAGTCGGAGCTTAATTTAACAATTTAAAGTGAGGGTAATGCTGTACAGAAATGTATGGTATTACCTTTGCGTTGTTTATAGGGATAATAAGATTTTTTCGTTTTACGCTTGCTTTGTGTCGAAATTTGTACATTTTAGCCGAAAACTGAGGTGAGAAATATGTCTGATATAAATACTACGGTTGACGGCGTGCGTGCCATAGAAATGCGCTACCGTGCCATATGGTCATCTGCCGAAAAACTTCCTGCTTTTTATCAGAGCAGCATAAGGCTTAATTCTCCCGATAAGGGCGTGCTTCTGCCTGAGCAGTTCATGCCTGTTATTGAGGTTGATGACAGATGTATTTCCATATTCAGGCTTGCACTTCTCCAGACGGTGAAAGCTGCCGAAAAATTTAATGACCGTGGACTTGATTTTGACTGGGTCTCGGTTTTTATTCCCCAAATGCTTTTAGGCAAGAGCAACTGTGTTAAGACAGTCAGGGATTTTACGGCAAAAATAGAGGCTATCCCGCAGGGGATATGCTTTGAGCTGCCCGAATCCGTTCTTGCCGACAGCGGCAGCTGCGAGTCCATAAAGCAGCTCAGAAAAGCAGGATATCATATAATGCTTACAGGTGTTGACAGCGAAAGGTTTCCGCTTTTCAGGCTTGCCGAGCTGGAGCCTGAATATGTTATGCTGAATGAAAGCATCACCCGCAGGCTGGGCAAGGATTATGACACCGATTCCTGCATAAGCACCCTTACCTCGTTTATCAGCGTTCTTGGAGCAGAGACCATTGCAGCGGGAGTTTCTTCTGCGGAAGAGGCAAATGAGCTTAGTGAGCTTGGCTGCTCGTATTTCACAGGCAGTGAAAACGGAATGTTTTCGGGCAAATTTGTACCAGACAGGTTTATCCGCAGGAAAAATCAGGTATCGGACAATTCATCGCAATAACATCATGAGCATTACAGGATGAGATTTTCGGCAATTTAAATATTACTGTATAGAATGGAGTTCTGATCTTGACTAAAGATGAAATAAAAACGGTGGATAATGCTGAACCTGCCGATACATATACCGAGACCGAGCAGGACGGCAGGAACAGGGCTGCCGAT
The DNA here is from genome assembly GCF_025567215.1 of Huintestinicola butyrica. Classification (NCBI taxonomy): domain Bacteria; kingdom Bacillati; phylum Bacillota; class Clostridia; order Eubacteriales; family Oscillospiraceae; genus Huintestinicola; species Huintestinicola butyrica. The sequence goes on along the minus strand of NZ_JAOQKB010000002.1, from coordinate 230,998 downwards.
ATTCTCACCCTGCGGCGAACTGCGGCGGAGGCGAGACGTCATAATGTCGTAGTCCGTGTAATAAGTGTTCTTCTGGTGGTTCTGATAGCTCTTGTGGCTATTGCATATGCGGTGTCCTATTTTTATGACAGGTTCGGAAGCTTTACCGTTACCGTCAATAAATACGATATGGTAAATCAGGGACTTACTCTTTCGGAAACACCCGAGTATGAAAAATCGATAGCTACTCTTAATGCGGATATTGTTTATGATATGACGAACATAAGCGGAGAAGATCTGCCTTTGAATATCGACAAAATAAACGGCACTCACAACGGCGATAACTACATTGCTTACACATTTTATCTTATAAATTCGGGAAACGATACCGTGGCTTACAGCGGCGAAATGACCATGGAGAACATCACCAACGGCGTTGACGAGGCTGTAAGGATAGCTGTTTATGAAAACGGTGAAAAGACTGTTTACGGCAAGACCAAATCCGACGGAACAGGCAAGGAAAGCGACTGCGATAAGGAGTTTCAGTCTTCAACAGTGGTAATGAGCACCAAAAACGATAAATTCAGTCTAGGTGCAAAGGATAAATACACCGTTGTTATATGGCTTGAGGGCAACGACCCTGACTGCCTGGATAACATTATCGGCGGAACGATGAAACTCAGCATGAAATTCAAAATTATAGAAAATACCTGATAAACAGCATAATATCCAAACATAATGAAGTGAAAGGAAATGCTCGTAAAATGAAAAAAATACTGAACAATATTATAACGGTGATAGCGTGGATTATCCTGGCTTTCGCTCTTATCGTAACGATACTTGTGTTCTCGTCCGACAGGAACAACGGTGTTGCAAGCCTTTTCGGATATGTTCCCCTTACTGTTGAGTCAGATTCGATGCTTCCCACCTTTGCAAAGGACGATTTCATTATTGACAGGGAAATAGATGATGTCTATACGCTTGAAGAGGGCGATGTTATCACATTCTGGACTCTTATCAACGGTCAGAGGGTAAAGAACACCCACAGAATAATCGCTGTCAATAACACAGGTGACAATATCAGCTTTACCACCAAGGGTGATAATAACGACATCAAGGACAGCCTTAATGTTTATCCCGTTGATATTATCGGCAAGTGGACAGGCACCAAGATAAACGGCTTTGGAAAGGTAATGAGCTTTTTAAGGACAAAGACAGGCTTCTTTATCTGCATAATCATTCCTATGGCGATATTTTTCCTTTTTGAGCTTTATAAGCTTATGGCAGTTATTGTTGAGGTCAAGACTGCCGCAAAGCCCGAGATAGACGAGGAAGAGATAAAGAAAAGGGCGATCGAGGAATATCTTGCTGAGCAGAAGAAAAAAGAAGCTCAGTCTGATGAAAAAAATGACGAATGATACGTTCTTTCGTATAAGTTTGGAGTAAGCATATGAATGACTTCTTGAAATGGTTTTTCGTTTTCATATCCGAAATCCTCAAAGGCTTTGGAATGATATTCAAAGGTCTTTGGGAGGGTTTGAAGCAGATATTCAACATATCGGAATATGCAAAGATATTCAAGGACTATTCAGGCAACTTTAACGCGCTGGAATGGGTCTTTGCTGTTTTGTCGCTTATAATAGTGGCTGCTATTTTTGCGCTGATAATATTCCTGATAGTTATGCTCATAAGGAAATATGTCCGTTTCAGGCATTCTATAGTGGGTGATGAGGACGTTATAGAGGAGCTGGGTGTGCTCCAGCGTCAGGTCATAAAGCTTACAAAGGAAAAAGACGAGATCATGGCTATGAAGGTAGCTCAGATAGGTGTTCCTGCGGGAGCTGCAGCACTTCCCTCAGGCGGATATGGCCTTTCTCAGAGCTTGGAATACAGTCAGGGCGAAGCACCTGCGGAGTCCGAACAGCCTGCTGCCGTTAACGGCGTAATACAGACCTCCGATGTGAGATTTTCCAAGCTTATTGAAGTTGATAACTACTACAAAAACTATATCGCTCCCGATTATGACAACAGTATCACTCTGGCGGCTATATGCGAAAATTACAGAAATTTTGCCTGCTCACGTATGCACCTTTATTACGACATAAGAACGGTAAGACTGTTCATAGCGGGCATGGCTTCAACAAAGCTTATCATTTTACAGGGTATTTCCGGTACAGGTAAAACTTCGCTTCCATACTCATTCGGCAAGTTCCTGCAGAATGACACCACGATAGCATCTGTTCAGCCCTCATGGAGAGACCGTACAGAGCTTTTCGGATATTTCAACGAGTTTACCAAGAACTTTAACGAAACGGAAGTATTGAAGAGAATATACTCCAGCTCATATAATGATGATGTTAACTTTATCCTGCTGGACGAAATGAACATCGCACGAGTTGAGTATTACTTTGCGGAAATGCTGTCAATCCTTGAAATGCCAAATTCCGATGAGTGGAAGCTGGACCTTGTTCCCAATGTTTGGAGCACCGACCCCGAGCATCTTGACCACGGAATGCTGAGAATACCTCAGAACATATGGTACGTCGGTACGGCAAACAACGATGACTCCACATTTGCTATCTCCGATAAGGTATATGACCGTGCCCAGCCCATAAATCTGGATTCCAAGGGTATTGCTTTTGAGGCACCCGATACGCCTCCAATGAACCTGAGCTTTTCACATCTGGATTCGCTGTTCAGTGAAGCTTTTCAGATGTATCCCCTCAGTCAGGACATACTGAAAAAGATACAGCAGCTTGACCTTTGGGTAATCGAAAGACTGCGAGTTGCTTTCGGTAACCGTATCATCAAGCAGATGAATTTGTTTGTGCCCGTATATGTTGCCTGCGGAGGAGACGAGCTTGACGGCGTGGATTATGTTCTTGCCACAAAGATTTTCAGAAAGTTTGAGTCCCTTAATCTTGCATTGCTCCGTGATGAGCTGAGAGACCTTTGCATATATCTCCAGAAGCTCTTCGGCAGAAATTCCATGAAGGAATCAATAGCATATCTGGAAAGGCTCCGGAAGTTGTTCTGACAGCTGTAAAGTAAATATTATCTGCGGATAACGGCGCAGTGAAAGGAGGAGAGAAAGTGAACGAAGCCTACAGTGAATGGTTTGAAAAATTCAAGGACTGCACAGATCAGCTTGACAGTGACAGACTATATGAAAGCTTCCGCACATCACTTTCTCACAGCCGAAGCACCATTGCGCTCAACCGCAGGATATTGGAAAAGGACATTGACGTAAGCTGGGTGGAGGCGATAGAAACAGGACTTGTCTCTATCGACAATGTTATCAGAAATCCGAGCAAGACTATTATCAATGTGGAGGAAGTCGTTCCCATTGCGCTTTCCAAGAAGATAACGGTGGATTCTGTAAAGCATCTTGCCCAGCACACCGACCTTATCCAGAGCGTTGACCCCGAAACAGGAAAGATAACCCCCTCCAAGGTGCTGAATATACATAAGGAAGAAAGCTATCTTACCTATGAGAATAAATTTGTAAACACTCTTATAGACAGGCTTTTTATTTTCGTAAACAAGCGGTATGAAAAGCTTAAAGCCGTATCCTCCAGCGAAGAAGTATTTGCTATGGAGTACAACACGGCTTTTGAATCGGGCAGCGGCAGAAAAATGAAAATGACGCTGAACATCGAGACCTCCGACTCACTTGAAGCTGCCGATGAAAACGGCTCTACCCTATGGGACAGAGTTGAAAAAATACGCAGGATAGTTGAAAGCTACAAGTCATCGCCTTTCTGCCAGCAGATGGGACAGAACTATATCCGTCCGCCTGTTATGAGAACGAATGCGATTATGAAAAACGTTGACCACAAGGCGTGCCTTGTGCTATGGCAGTTCATTGAGGGGTATGACAAAACAGGCTATGAGATAAATGTTTCCGATTCGGCACAGAAGCCCGATAAGGAGTATGTGGAAAATCTTTATGACCTTTCGGCACTTAATCTCCTGCTTTTCAGGTCGTTTACTCAGGACAGCGAAGCTGAGGTGCTTAAAACCCAGAAGAGCAAGGCTGCCGCACCCCGTGTGCTGAGAAAATTTGACAAGGTGAGCTATGATGAGCATGAGCTTGTCATTGACGGTGACAGGCTGACCGATGATGCCGATTTGGTTCAGGATAACATTTCCGAAAGCGAAAAAATACTTGCCGAGATCGACAAGATAATAAAGATAGAGACCGAATACTACAAAGCGGAAGAACAGAAGCGGCTGGAAGCCGAGGAAAAGGAGCGCAGAAGACAGGAAGAGGAAAGACGTATTGAAGAAGAACGCAGGCTTGCCAGAGAAAAGGCTGAACGTGAGGAGCAGGAGCGGCTTGAAAAAGCCCGCCTTGAAGCTCTCAGGCTGGAAAAGAAACGCATTGAGCGTGAAGAACAGGAACGTCTTGAACGTGAGCGCATAGAGCGTGAACGTGCCGAGCTGGAAGAGCAGAAGCGCCTTGATGCCGAGCGTGATGAGCTTGAAAAGATGATAAATGCCGAGATGGACAAGCTTGAATCCGAAAAGCAGAGCCAGAAGGAAGAGGAAGAACGTCTCAGGCACGAGCGTGAGGAGAGGGAAAAGCTCAGAGCGGAAAAGCTTAAAGAAATGCGTGCATATCTTGAGCAGAAAAGCTTTGACGAGATATATCCCGAGTATTCAAAAAATCCTGTCCATATTATCAGGCGCAGCCTGCGCAGGCTCTTATCCCTTATAAGGCAGGACGGCGCTGTTATCAGAGAGGGCGATTCGGACGATCCGAAGCTTATCGAGCGTATAGCTGCCGAGGCTGCCGCCAAGGCTCAGGCTCAGCGTGATGAAAAGGAAATGGCTGAGATGCAGGTGCTTTACGAAAAGTATGCGCCGAATTTCAGGCAGAGAACAAAGCAGCGCTTCAAGGCACTGTTTGCCAAAAAGCGCAAAAAGGTTTATGTTATGCCTGCACAGATGCCTGTTCAGCGTTCTCCCAAGGAGCAGAGGGCTTATGACAGGCAGATGAAGGAGCTTTTCAGAAAATATCACGTAAGCTTTATAACAAAGCTTGTCAGAAAGATTAAGAAAGAATACTAAGAAAGGCAGCTTCCTATGGCAAAGAGCAAATCAGGCGCAAATGTGATAAAGCCGGCAGGTCAGTTTATTGCATGGGCAGTGCTGATAATCATAACGATGCTGACGGCATACATAATGATATCAAATATGCAGAACAAGCCTGCGGTGCTTTTCGGTAGGAGTATTGTCAAGGCCGTCAGCGGAAGCATGGAGCCGTCCATTCACAGCGGCGACTATATCATGATAGAAAAGACAGACAGCTCGGAGCTTAAAGCAGGGGATATAATCTGTTTTTATTCTCATGACAGCGCAATATACGGTATGCTCAACACCCACAGGATAGTGAGGATACTTGATGACGGCAGCTTTGTTACAAAGGGAGACGCCAACAGCGCTGAGGATCCTTCCACTGTGACATCTGACACTATTGTTGGAAAATACACGGGTAAGGTCAGATTTCTCAGGTGGCTCAATTCCTTTGCATCGGCAAAAAAGCTGATACTTGCAGCCGTGGTCATAGTAATGTCCGCAACTGCCGTGTATGAGGTCATTACTATTGCAAAGGTCTCAGCCGAATGCAGGGCAAACAGGAAAAATAATGATGATGCAGTGCGTGAGGCTATCGAAAAGGAAAAGCAAAAGCTTTATGAACAGGGCTACGAGCCTGAAAACACTGACGATAAAAAGGAGTGAGGACATCTGAATCAGGAAAAAATCATGAAAGCCAAAATGATAACGGCTATTCTTGTGGCTGTGGCCTCGCTTCTGGCTGTGTTTGTTTTTGCAGGGCTTTATTTTAATGAGCGCCAGAGGATTCGCACCGATTACATTGCGCAGTTTGAGGAAAACCTTTTGCAGGCAGCCAAAGAGATCGACACCTACAGCGAAAAGGGAACGGACTATGACCTGCATTACAGCATGGCGGTATCCGACCTCGGAGCAGCAAGGGCAATGATATTCTGTGTTAGCGATTACACCGAAAAGCAGAAAATTATAAACGAGATACACTACTGTTTCATAAAGTACCCCGAACAGATGAGAGATAAGCTTCCCGAAGCTTCACAGGCGTTTCACGATGTTGCCGATCACCTTGACAAGGGTTATGACGAATTAAGGGCGATAATCGAGTCTGTGGACAAGCTCGGAAATTAAAATACAGAGGAGAGCGCATTATGTTTGAACAGAAAAAGTACAAGCAGGAAATAAAAAGATGCAGAGCGACCATAGAAGAGATCGAGAGAAAGCGTTCACGTTCCCAGTCAGCTCTTGTTCAGGCTATTCTTTTGCAGGAGGAACCTAACGAAGCGGACGTTGAATGGTTCAACAAATACACGGGCGAAATATCCGCCTGCCGTAATCATATGGCTGAAATGCAGAAAAAGCTTGATGCCTATATGGCTGAAAAGCAGGATAAGAAAAAGAAGAAAAAATAATCAGTACCAATATATGCGGGAAAGGAGCGGTCTGCTGTGGCAAAGGACGGCAAGAATATATCGGGCAGTGCAAAGCCTATAATATTTATGCTTTGTGCGGCAGGCGCACTTATCATGCTTCTGGCTGCTTTCTATTCTTTCGGCTGGTTCACCAACAACAAGGAGACCTCCGGGGATATGGCGGCGCTGAAGGCCACAGATGCGGATTTTGAGCTTGCAGCTGTGGGGGAAAGCGGCATATATGATGATTACCTTACCGCAGCTGACGGTATAAGCCGTAGCAATATCAGCACAGGCAGTCTGTTCGGCAGGATATCTCCCGTTTCCACAGGCAGCGGCAGAGCTTCTGTAAAATGGGTCATGAGCGACGACAGCAATTTCGGCAACTCATCTAAATCCGGAACAGGCATACAGCCGGGAAGCTCTGGAATGCTCACATTTTATGTTATTCCCAACCGTGACCTTGAGCAGCTTGACCTTACTTTTTCACTTGATACCGTTCTTTACACGTCGGCTGCACAGCCCAATAAGGACAATACCGACTGCATAATAGATGCAGGGGAGCCTGAGGCTGAGCTTGTGAAGGGTCATATCCTTTTTTTCAGGAGTTATGATGAAAAAACAGGGCTTTATTCTGATATGATAACAGATACGTTTGATTTTTCCCGGCAGAATGTAAAAACGGATACGGCATACAGGCAGGATATCTACTGGGTGTGGCCATACATGGCAGCTCAGCTTATACTTCCGCAGGATGACATCGGCTTTGTCGGAAACGATCACAGCAAGCTTATCTCAGATGAGGACACGGCAGCATTAAAAAAAGACATGGCAAAGAACCCCGGCAGATATTTTGCCGATTCCGATGGGGATATTTCCATATCCGAGGACGAGCTTAACAGCATTACGGGTGTCAACAGCGATCAATACATCACGGTCAATGCCTATTGGAACGAAGCAGACCAGAAGATAGGCAAAAAAGTAGGATATATCGAGCTGCAGGTATCAAATACCGAGCAGTGATTGTGGAGAGGTTCAGATGAAAGGCAAAGGAAAACGGCTGCTTATTGCATTGGCAATGACAGCGCTGATATTCGCAGGTTCGGCAACGGCATACGCATGGTTCACATACCAGCGCAGGCTGACTACCATAACAAAGATAAATGCCCCCACTGCTCTTATTATCGGAGCGGGTCAGAAAGAAAGCTCGCAGAACATTGATATCGGAGAAATAAATGTTGAGGACGAGGCAGGAAAAAAGGACTTTGTGTTCAGCGTTTATTCAGATGAATCTGTGTCAAATTACAAGCTGCAGATAGCGCATACCACAAATATCGACTTTACCTATACTGTTTTCCCGGCGCAGGAGCAGCAGGTGAGCGGAGACGTCGAATATGTTGATGAGGACGGCACTGCACATTATTATAGCAAAAGCGGCAGTGCTGCTTCGGGCAAGTATCTCAATCTTGGCAGCGACGGAAAAAAAGCTGACGACAGTCTCCACAAGGAGTCATACGACAGCTATAAAAAAGTGCAGGAGAATGCAGAGCCTCTTTACTGGCAGAGCGATGAGATACAGCCTGAAAACAACAGCGGTCAGGGGTTTGTAGATTATTATATCCTCGAGATAAGCTGGAATGATGATGTGCGAAATGACAAAGAGACTGATATGGTGTATCTGACAGCGGGTATTGTATAAGAACCCGTCTTCACAAGCATATGCGCACGTCTTTTCGGCAAATTTTGCCGCAGACTGCGTTAAAAATCCTTGCCGGGCGAAAGCCCGCCTGCGGATTTTTGCCTACTCTGCAACAAAATTATGCTCGAAAATCCGCACACATTTCTTATGAAGACAGGTTCTAAAAATCCGAGTAATACCGGTGATATAAATATGAAAACTAATGTAAAAAACAAAAAGCATATTGGCATAGCAGTCCTGATCTCTGTCATAGTTCTGACAGTTATCAGCGCTGCGGTAAGTGCGGTTTATATAAATCAGAATATAGTCAAAAAAGTTGTTTCCACCAAGGGCGCAGGCGGAACCCCGTTTTCTTCAAATTACCTTCTTCTTGTTCCCAAGGAAACTTCTGTGTTCGCCATGAAGACCATCTACTGCTCAGAGGGAGCGGACACGGCACAGTTTGTTATAAATGTGTGCAACTATGTGCAGAATGATCCCTCAAATGTAAATGAAAATGACATCAGCTACACTCTGACCCTTACTTTGATGGATCTTGACGGTTCGGTATATTCAAAGGATACAGAGGGACTGTCCGTTACCGACAATGACGGCACCGCCCACAGCTTCTCGTCAGGAGTATGTACGATATCGGGTCAGCTTCTTGAAAAAAATCAGAGGAGCGTAAATACCTATACGATAATCGTTCCAAAGCAGATGGTTGGAGCTGTTCAAATGAGCGCTGTGGCGGAGCCTTCCGACAGCAGTTCATACAGTGCCGCAAACGGCAATAAGCTGGGAAGAACATTTACTTTTGCGGAATACAATGCCTCTGCCACCACATGGACAGGCAGCTTTTCCGAGACTGATGCCGATGGTTATGATGCTTTCAACTACATCATACGTGGACAGGGCAAGGGTACTGTTATACTGACATGGGACGCTTCTCAGCTTGAAATAAACAAGATTTTCCTTGACAGCAACGGTTTGCAGAGAAATGTCACATCAAGCGGAAATATGAAGTCACTCAGCTTTGACGTGGATTCTACTGACGGCCTGAACCGCTATGACATACAGTTCTACAAGACCGAGAACGGCGTTTATACCGATATGGAGACGATAAACGGATACGTGACCGTTAATTTCAGCGAAGCCGATTCGCAGTAAAGTTTTTAAGCGTTTGATAGGAGCAATCTTATGAAATACAGATCAAAAAGCAGATTTACAGCCTTGTTAACTGCGATAGCGATGATCGCAAGCAATTTCACCGCAAGCAGTCCTGTTTCAAGGTATGTATTAAATGAAATAAATGTAAGTGCTGCCGATGGAGCAGAGGGGGAGACTACAACTGCCCCTCAGGAGACGACTGTTACCGCAGTGACGGGTGAAGCTGACGTTCCCGATGATACGGAGCAGTCGGACAGTTCATCTGAAACTGCTGTGACCGAGGTATCGCAGGATGACAGCACTAACACAGCAGACGATACGGACGGAACTTCTGTGCCCTCTGATGACACGACTGTGCCTGACGGCACAGAAGACGATGCAGCCGAAGATGACGGTGACAATACCGATGATACACCTGTTTCCGACAATGTTATCACCATAAACACCTCCGAGCAGTTTGTGGAGTATTCAAAAAATTATGAGGCAGACCCTGCAAAATATCAGAATATTGATGTTTTCATTGCTATTACATCGGGTAATCTTGATAATCTGGTTGGTTTTGTAAGCATCGGAACTGCCCAGTATCCTTTTGCGGCAAATATTAAGGTAACAAGCGATTCCGAATTCAAGCTGACCCTTGACCAGCCGCTTTTTGCTTACATATATGACTCGGCAAATATAAATACCGATGTTATAATTTCAAGGTCACTTCCTGTAAGTGGAGATGTGTCCGATTCAGCGCTGTTTGCGGAGCACGTTATACATGATACTGAAAAAAATACCACTGCACAGTGGAGTGTAAGCTTGATGAACGCAGAGGCAGCCTTCTCCTCAGTGATAGGAACACTGGGAGAGAATGTAAATGCTAAGCTTACCATAACCAACAATGCAGATTCCGTTTCCGTATCGGGCAGCGGCAGCGCAGGTCTTGCCTGCGGCAGAATGGAGAAAAATTCATCGCTGACTGTGATAACTTCGGGTAGTGCTTCTTACAATGTTTCCTCCTCAAGCGGAAACGCAGGCGGAATGATCGGCACCATGGCAGATGGCAGTGCATTTACCCTGAACAATGAATTCGCCTTAACGGGAGAAGTAACTGCAGCAGGATATGCAGGCGGTCTGGTGGGCTATGCGGAAAATGCGTCTGTTTCTTTTGAGGGTACCGCAATGGTATCGGGAACGGTCAGCGGAGCTTTGGCTACAGGCGGCGTTTTCGGATATTATAAAAGTTCGGAAGCTGAAAACAGCTTTGATATCTCAAGATATGCTGTCAGCTGCACCCTTAACAGAGAAAACTCCGGCGGACTTTTCGGAAAGCTTGAAAACAGCGGAAATATGACTATAAACAAAAGTGACACCGAAGCCGCTGATATAAGCGTTAACAGAACATCTTCCGACAAGCAGACCTTTGGCGGACTTATAGGCACATATCTTTCGGACAATACAAGCAACTCACTTACCGTAAGCGGGATCTCTGTGTCTGCCGATAATTCGGCAGGCGGTGCGGAATATTTCGGAGGACTTATAGGCAAGGCAGATGACGATTCATATATCAGGCTGGAAAATGTAAGCGTTTCTGCATCAGGCTGCAAAAATGTAACAAGCTTTGGCGGAATTGCAGGCTATGCGGACAAGGCTTTTATTGATGCCGAAAATGTAACGGTGAATACTAACGGCGATTTTATTGGCGGCGGTATTATCGGAAATATGAACGGCGGCGTTCTGCGCCTTGGAGGCACTACTGACCTTACAGGTACAAAGGCAGCAGGCGGCGGACAGATAATAGGTACAAGGGGAGCTGCGCTTATTTATGCTCAAAACGGCTGGCAGCTCAACAGGGGAGAGGCTGCGTCTTTTGATGATATAGGCACATGGGGCGAGGTGCTCAGACTCAGTTCTTCACTTCGTGAGGATAATATCTTTAATATCAACGAGACTGAGCATACCGTTACCGTAAAAAGAGCAGGAACCACAGTGGGCAGCCTTGCCGAATTTGCCGTTCTGGCGCTGAATATGCAGCTGAACAGCGGAATTTCTTCCGACAGCACGCTTCTTTTTGAAAGCACATCAACAACGAGCACAAGCCTTTTAAGCTCGGATATTACATTAAACTGCAATATAGACCTCTCGGGCACAGGTATAACAGGTCTTACCCGTGACGACGGTGAGAATGATGCCTATACAGGAACCTTTAACGGCAGCGGTCATACTATCACCCTTGCTGTAGGCGAGCCTTACGGCTATCGCAGCAATACAGCTCTTGCAGCAGGTGACGCATCCGATGGAAACGGCAGAATATACCGCCATTATTACAGCGGTTTGTTTGCAAAGACAGAAAATATTACTTTCAATAACTTAATTGTTGACGGTATTATCAATGTAAAATATACCGATAATGCAAGGTACTATATCGGCGGACTATCAGCATTGCACAGCGGAAACATTACCGTTCAGGATCTGACTGTACAGGAAAATATAAATGTGTCAGGCAATACAGGCAATTATTGTTTTGTGGGCGGTATTGCAGGACAAGCAGCAGAAAATTCATCTCCTGCCATTGTTATCAGCGGAAGCACCATATCACCCGAGATAAACTGCAGCGGCAATGCGAGTTTTATCTGCGGCGGTGCGTTTGCTGAAATTGGTCAGAATGACAAGTTTTCTGTAACGGCTGATAATGTTAAGCTTGGAGCTGCTGTGACAAACAGCAGTACAGCAGGCAGTAAAAAGGTCGGGGGATTTATAGGCAATATAAGCAGCAATAATGGAGCAGCCTTTGACAGAACCATTTCCCTGACAAATATTACAATAGACAGCGAAAATGTGACCTCTGCATATGGCGGAGCTTTACTGGGCGAATCATGGAACAACTGTGAGGTGTCTGTCGGTTCTGAGACCGAAAAGGGTATCACCGTAAAAAGCGCAGAGGTCACTCAGAATGGAAACGGTGACTTTGCGGGCTTTGTAACCAATGCTACAGGCTGCTGGAAGGTATATGACGTAAATATTGAAGGAATAACTGTAAGCGGCGCTTCGGCTGCTTCCTTTGGTATGCTTGTAAATAAGGGCGTTTACAAATATGATAGTATTACAACGGCGCTTTATCTTGAGACAGAAAGCGAAAATGCCTATAAAATCGGCAGTGCCGTTATCAGTATCGGTTTAAATACCATTTATGATGAGATCATAGCTACCTGCTCGGGCAGCTTTGATGATGAAGATGCTGTTCTTTGGAATGATACGTGTGCTGTTGTTTCAATACACACAAGCGGCGGAGCTGTAACAATGGACGGTGCAGGCTGTAATACCTATCAGAATCAGACATCTGTAAAAAAGGCAAATCCCTATTCCAGATACTATTATGATCTTGATGTTATCAGAGGTAAGAATGTTTCTGAGCGTACCGATGCCGAAAAGCTTATGCTGTGGAGCGTAAATCTGTATGCTTACAGCAATATCAAGCAGTATTTCAATGATGCTTTTAATAAGACTTCTATCCCCGCAGGCAATTATGATATGACGGGTTATTCCTACTATCCCGTAGATATGCCGTCAGGTATGAATATTGCGGACGGAGCAGTCTTCACATTCTGCAATGATAAGATAGTAAACAGTGAAAAGCCTGCCGTCGGCGAAAGGTCGCAGCATTATCTTATGCACTGCGGACTTTTCAGAAATTCTGACGGAAACATAACAGCGGGCAATATCACATTTTCGGGCACTGTCGGTGCAGATACCGACTACAGCGGAGCTATGTTCTGCGGAACTGTTATGGGCTCGGTAAACAGCACAGCAAAAGCTGTCCTGAATGGCATTGTTCTTGACGGCATAAGAGTAAACAGCACCGAGAGCACAGCTCCATTGCTTATAAATAAAATAGACAGCTATACTGCCCTTGAACTCAGCAATGTAAGCACTACCGAGAAATACAGGACAGAAAATATCTCTGCTGCCGCTTCAAGCCTTATTGGCGATGTGGGCAGCAGCGACGGAAACTCCAAGGATATCAAGCTCACATTCAGCGGACTTACTCTGGACGGCAGAAAAGCAGCGGTATCCGACACTGCAGTAAATGCAGCTCTCAGCAAAGCATATAATACCGATATGTCAATTTTCAGCAAGGCAATTCTGCTCAACAGCTTCAGATTTAAAGCAGGAAGCAACTGCTCGGGTACATATAATTTCAGGCGTGATGAGGACTGGGACGAAGATTCTGCCAAGCATAACGTTGCATATGGTATGGAAATATCAGGCTCCAAGGAATACAAGGATATGCAGAAAATGTATTTCAAGAGCGATTCCTACACCGATCCCACAGGCGAAGATGCTGAATATGATTTCAGAGGTTTTCTGCCCTATGTTGCGGCATCTTACAGCGAAAAAAATTATCATGAGATAAAGGTCAATCAGACCGCTCTGGCAGAGCTGGACACAGGCTGCGGAACCTACAATGACCCATACATAATAAGTCAGGGAAAGCAGCTGGAGCTTCTTGACAAGATACTCAGCAACAACCTTGGCGACAGCGAGGACGGCGCAGTTGTAAACTATCAGGAGAACAGCTATTCAGCATGGTGCAATGAGAAAAACAGCCATAAGGTTCTGTTATGGGATGCCGAAAGCAGCTGCTTTAGATCTGAGGACGGCACAACAAGTATTAAGCTTGCCGACATGCAGAAGACGCTTGCATCGGCTTACTATATGCTTGGCAATGATGTAACCATAACCTCGGCTGACTTTGTGGGAATAGGAAAAAATGTGCCGTTTAAGGGAGCGGTATTCGGCAATGGTCATGCCATAACCAATGAAACTGTCCAGCCTCTTATTTATCAGAGCACAGGTGCGGTCAACCGCCAATTTTAAAGGAAAGTTTTCCGCAGCTGCTGACAGCAAGTATGAAACTGACGGCAACGGCACAACTGCATTTTACGGCGGAGTTATCGGCATAGTAAACGGCGGCGACAACATTATTGATAATGTAAGCGTTGAATTTACAAATGCGGGAACTATTGACATTAAATCGGGTACTAATTACGGCAACAAGGCTGTTGGCGGATACATCGGCGTTATCAGATACGGCGGAGTTATTTTCCGCAATATTGACAATGCTTCACATTCGGGAATTACCGCCGGCATGAATAACATATTCGGCAGCAACGCTCTGCTTTACTGTAATCCCATTATCGGAAGAGTTATTGACGGCTTTGCTGTGACCGAGACTTCTGCATTCAACGGAGCAGAAGATAGGGTCACTATGAAGAACGGCACAAAGAACTATTCCATTGCGGATATCAGCACGGCTGCCGATAAAATAAGCTTTGAAAGTAATGACACAAACTCAGGCACAATAAAGATCAGCGATTCCCAGCAGCTTTTTATTCTGGGCTGTATCTCTATGAGCGGTGCGGGAAGCGCAGATTCAAGCGGATATTCCAAGTTTAGCTACGGTGAGAATAAAATGGTCCGTCATGCACTGTACAGCGATATAGGTACAGATGACTCTGAGGGTAACACGTCTGATTATGCTGTTGCAAAGACTGACGCTTATGTGAAAAACACAGTTCCGTACATCATATACAAATACACAAATGCAATTAGCGGCTCATATCCTGCAAGGAACCTGACAAACCACAATTTTGCATTTGATATCGACCTTGCCAAGAACACATATGAACTTCCCGACGGCTTCCGTGGTATCGGTTCGCTCAACAGCTCCGATGCTGATATGGCAATGCACATCAACAGCCTGAACGGAAACGGTTCGACTGTTAAGCTGAATATGAGCTTTTACAGGTACGGAAAAGATTATGATCAGTATTATAACGATATTAACATCAATAATACAACTTTCGTTGATTGTAAAACCGGATTGGGCTTGTTCAACAATCTTATTCAATCAAGTGATAATGAAAACAATACAATTTCAAATCTTATCATCAGCGGTCATGTCGATTATGAGTATTATAAAGATCACAGTGGAAAGAAAAATATTATTTATGAGAATAATAGTTCTTTCAGCTGTGTAGGTGCTTTGGCGGGTGTAGGCAGTAATTTGCGACTTGATAAGATACAGCTGGAGGAGCTTAGTGTTAATTCGTGTTTTGTTTCAGGAGGAATAGTCGGCTTTGCAAAGAAATTTGTTCAAATTAAAGACTTGAAATCAGACGATCTGAACGTTAGTGCCAATTTCTTTTCAGGCGGAATAATTGGAATTGCAGGAAATTGCAATGTGAAGATCGATGGCAGTTCCGATTCAGAAGGATTGATCAGGGGCTCAATTACTTCAGGATCAATAAGTCTGGTCGGTGATACAAGCCGTGGTGAAGGAGCATCATTATATGGTGTTGGTATTGGTGCTGCCACTGTTATCGGAGCTTTCCTAAATACCAATAATACGGTGTTAACAAGTTTATCGGTGACAAACATCAACATAGAAGATCTGGACATCAGTGCACCTCTAATAGGAAGAGCAATGTTAGGCGGTATTGTTGGCTGCTGCGGAAATACTACTGCAAAAAATATTCAAAGCCAAATACAGAATGTTGATATTAAAAATGTGGATATCAATAAAGAGGTCAAGAGATTTGCTTTTAACGGAGGGATCATTGGACTGGTCAAGGAGGGTGTAAAGAAATGTGAAATAAGCAATGTGAAGATAATCGGTGATAAGAATAATAAAAATACCATAACCGGTTACAGGCACAGTGGCGGTATTATAGGGTTGACTTCAAGTGATACAATAATTGACAACTGTTTGATTGAGAATTACGAAATAGTCACAGACGAATACGGAGAAGATGTAGGAGGTATAGTTGGAAAAATAAATGATAATAAAAGTACTTTGATTGTAAAAAACAGCAAGATCTCGGATTGTGTAATAAAAATCAATGATAATAACAGTAAGAACAGTGATGGCACTTATTCAGGTGGAATTGTCGGAAAAATGGCTAAAAATTCTTGCTTATATGGCTATAATATTTCTTTGGATAATGTTCAGTTTAAAAATAATGAAAATAAAAAAGCAGGAGCAGGTGAGATATGCGGCTATATGCAGAACAATACCAAGGTGAAAGTGGTTGGCATCAGCGCAAGAAAAGGTGAGAGCGGAATTCCCGCTAATATAATAAGCAAAAAAGACAACATAAATACTGCTCCATCGCTCTGTATCTACGCTGACTATAACGGCAGCTGCCTTGATGAGCCGGCTGCAAATAAAGAGGCTTCAACTATCAGCAGCGACAGCAATGTTGACGACATGGGAGCATATCCCTATGTAACGGTAAATCCCAAGAATGTTATTGACAAGACTGCCGACAGTCCTAAGTTCCTTACAGGCGACGGTGCTGACAAATCGGCGGTTGAGGCTATCATAGCCGATATCAGTAAGGGTATAGGTTACATAAATGCTGCCGATGAGTACAATGATGTCTTCCAAAAGTATGAGGGGAAGCTTACAACCTTCAATGAGAAAACAGGTGCGTCAGTTCCAGATGATTTTTCGGTGCTGCTCATAAATGAGTCCAACTACAGAAAAATCACCGAAATGCTCAACAGCTTTATACATATCCTTACAAATGATACATCTATCAGCAGCTATGCTCAGACAGGCAGCAGTGTTTTTAGTGTTGACATAATGCCAATGAGACTGAATGAGACAAGCGGAACTTTTGAATCAGGGGAGAACTTTACCAAGACGCTGGAATACAAAAACGGTTATTTCAGAATGACCAACATGGATTATGACAGCAATTACAAGCAGTTTACCCTGATAGACATTCAGTATCTTGACCCTGCCGATACCTCAAAGACTGCATATCATCTGTACATTCCCGTTTATGTTGAAAAAATGCTGAACTTTGATTTCAGGGCAGCTGCTCTTTCGGGAACGACTTACAATGTAAGCGCATATACCGACGGCAATCCTGTTCTTGAAAACTATGGCACTCCTATTACAGCGCACGTTACATATTCTTACAAGAGAACTGCTGAGGAATGGCAGAATGTTATCAACGGCGGAGAAGATCTGCTTACGGCATACGGAAAGTATGTACTTCTGGAAAGCAAGCAAGACCTGCCCGATGATACAAGTCTGGTGCTGGTGGACAGAAACAACGGTTCCAAGGCGTATTATTCCACAATAGGCGAGGCTTTTACCGCCTCTGACGATAAGCTGGACTTTTCTAAGTTCAGCACCTCCGACGGCAAAGGATTTGAGCCTGTGACTTTCTGCGATCTGCTGAAAAAAGCGGCAGATATCACAGTTTCGCAAGCTGACGACGGAACACTTGTAAAATGCAGCAATGATATTTCAAAGGCGACCTTTAAGATAGGAGACGATTATTACAGAAAAAAGACAGAATCCGATACAGATGCCTCATTGCTATACAGCGTGACCCTTACTGCAAAAGAGGGCATGACCGATGCTGACGGTATTCTTATTCTTGATGAGGATTATTACATCAGCTTTTTCACCAAGGCTGACAACAGCGAGCCAATGAGAAACATCACCATGAAATGCGGCTCAAGGCTCGGTGATACTGATATGACACCCTCACGTCTGGATAACGAAAGTGCATCGGAGAGTATGGTGCATATGATACTCGGAAATCTGTATGACCAGACCTTTACTTTCAGGACTACCGGCGACCAGGTCATCAACGACAGTAACCGAGTGCTAAAAGCCGAGCTTACCGCTACCATCTCCTTGAAGTCGGAAAGTGCGGAAAATGTCAAGTCATACCTTAATTATGACTCGATAAAATTGTATCACGGCTTTGTTATTGAAGCCACAAGAACAGACGAAAGCGGCACGGAAAAGGGCATAAAGGGTAATCCCAGCGTTTCGGGCACATATACGATAGGCAGCACGGAATACGCTAAGAATTTCTCCAACACCGATTCTGTGATAATGGTATCGGGAGGAACAGATGAAGCTCCTTTGGACATCAAAGCTCGGCTGATAAGCGGCAGTGTTACCATTACCTGCGATGATATGGTGATAACTTATCCGGACGGAGAGAGCATTATTGCCCAGTTTCCGGAGCGTAAGGATCGGGACGATACCTACGGAGTTACATTGTCGGCAAGTTCAAACCTTGCTTATGTTTCCGATAACATTGAGCAGAGCAAGATGTCTGAAAGCAGGAGCGACAGCAACGGCAAATCATACTATCGTGAAAATATTGAGGCTGCCACACTGAGCTACAATCTCCCTTCAAATTCACCCAATGAGATGATAAGGCTCGGTATCAACGGCCTTGATACCAATGACAAAATCACGGCAGTGGGTTATTACAATGTCCTTAACCTGCCTGAGACTGCTATTGACAAGGCGAAAAAGGTAAGCTTTACGCTTTCGCTGTATCAAAAGACAGACAGCGGTATCTATGATGCTGTTCCGATAGCGGAATATCTTGAGAACATAATACTTTATGACAAAAACGGTACAGCCAAAGCCCCTGTATCAAGCGGAGATTCTTATGAGTATGTATTTGACAGGGAAACCGAGCTGAATTATGAAGCAGGCTCGTTTGAAGTGATATCAAGCTACTCTGTAATAACAGGCGGGGCTTTTGAAAGCAATGGAAAAACATATTCCAACTACAAGGTCCAGCTTACTGCCCAGCTGCTTGATGAGAACGGTGAGCCTATTGAAAATTCAGGCTGCAGTGACTATATAATTTATACAAATGCTAAAATCAATTCGCAGCTAATATCGGTGGGCTGATATAGCATATTGGCAAATGCACTTTTTCGCTTCGGCGGGAGAGTGCATTTTTCTGTGCCATAAAAAGAGCAGCAGTCAAATTAGGCTTGAAATTTGCATAAAAAAACGCTCCTTACTTTGCAATATACAAAATAAGAAGCGTTATATACGAAATATATATGCTGAAAGAAGTCCGTAACTCGGATTTTTTACCCTTTGCGTATATCATAGCTTTGATATATTTTTCTTGATTCAGCAAAAAATGCAATTTTGAAAAAAGCCGCCAAACGACGTATTGAAGCCGTTTAAAATCAGTCTTCTTCCTCTTCCTCAGGCATATCCCAGTTGTGATATACGTTCTGAACATCATCGTTTTCTTCGAGGTTTTCAAGGAGAAGGTTCATCTTTCTGATAGCGTCCTCATCGGTGAGAGTGGTGTAAGTAGAGGGTATCTGCATAGCCTCAGCGGAGATAACCTTGTAGCCCTTTGCTTCAAGAGCTTCTCTTACTGCGCCAACGTCGGAAGGCTCAGTCTCGATCTCAATCTCGTCGTCGTCCATGGTAAAGTCGGAAGCGCCGCAGTCGAAAATGTCTTCCATTACCTTGTCCTCGTCAAGACCTGTGTTCTCAACAATAACAATGCCTTTTTCGGAGAACATGAAGGATACGCAGCCTGTGGTACCCAGGTTGCCGCCGAACTTGTCGAAGTAGTGGCGGATATCGCCTGCTGTACGGTTCTTGTTGTCGGTAAGAGTCTCAACGATAACAGCAACGCCGCAGGGACCATAGCCCTCGTAAACGTTAGCCTCGTAGTTGGTCTTGTCGCCGTCGCCCATAGCCTTCTTGATGATTCTGTCGATGTTGTCGTTGGGCACGTTGTTGGACTTTGCCTTTGCAATAAGGTCACGGAGCTTGGAGTTGTTGTTGGGGTCTCCGCCGCCTTCCTTTACGCAAACGGCGATCTCACGGCCGATCTTTGTGAATACCTTAGCCTTAGCGCCGTCGGTAGCTTCCTTTTTCCTCTTGATATTGTTCCATTTGGAATGTCCTGACATATTAAAAACTCCTTTAAATAAATTTAAGTGATTATGTCCGCCTGTCGGCTTTCTATGATCTGTCAATAAATAACTTATATGATCTGTCTCCGCAGCATATGGGCTTGCCGTGGGAGACGAGTATGCGGTCGGGAGCAAGATCAATGATCCTCTCTATAGCCTCCCTTGCCCGCAGCGGGCTTTCTGCAGTCATGGGGAACATGGGAAATGGGAGATTTGCCACAGCGTCGCCTGCGTACAGGTCATATCCCACCGAGCTTTTGCACAGCACTCCTATAGAACCTCTTGTGTGACCCTCCAGATTGACTATAACGCCATCTATGCCATAGGGAGAAAGGTCAGTGCCCTCTTCCACACAGATATCAGGCTCAAAGCTGTTCATGTGCATACGCATATTCATATCCTTGCGCTTTTTCAGGATATGTCCCCAAGGATTTGTTATGTAATACGGACGTGATGAGCTGTCACTCACAAGGCTCATGTCAAGGGGGCTTGCCATTATGGGAGCATTGTACAGCTTTGAAAAATATGCCGCATTCTGCACCTGAGAGGCATGACCGTGGGTGAGGATTATAAGCTTCACATTGTAGTTCATGAGCCATGTTTCAATGTGATCTCTGTACTGCTCCCTGCCCGTGTCAATAAGCACATCGCCATTTTTGCCCTTTACTATGTAGCAGCTGACGCCGCCGCATTCTATCATATTGAGGTTTTCATACATTATCATTCGGAGTCCACCTCCGTGTTTTCCCAGATATATTCAAACAGCTCTCTTATACGCTTGTCCTCGCCCATAAGGCTCAGATATCCGAACAGCGTTTCAAGTGAAGTCGCCTTGTGATATTCCACGGGGTTTGAGCTTTTCGGAACACTGCTCATACTGCACGAAGCATTCCTGCCCCGCTTCATCACCGCCGCCTCATCTTCCGAGAGCATTGGTTCTATGAGCATTGCCGCCCTTGCCTGATAACACGCACGCACCCTTTTTACGGAAGCGGGATGAAGCTTTTTTACAGGCATATTTGCGGTCATGACAAGCTTTTCACGCACCAGCATACTGTAAACCGCATCGCCCAGAAATGCCAGCGTAAGGGGACTGTATTGATTTACTTCACGCTTTTCTATATCAGCCACCGTCCTTTCAAAGGGGCTTTGCAGCAGGAACTGTAGTGTCCGCCGCAGTCCTTGTGCCCACATGGTCTTTGAAATGGAACAGCACATCAATGAACGACTTGTTATATGGAATGAATATCCCCTCGTCTATCATCGACTTTATCTCATCAGCGTCAGCCCATTTTACCTGCTGCACTTCCTCATACTGCAGTTTCAGCGATGAAATGTCCACGTCCTTTGTGACGGTGTAGAAATCGTCAAAGCCGTGACCGAAATCTATGGTCATAGTCTTTCGAAGCTCAGCGGGGGAGAGCTGTATGCCGACTTCCTCACGGACTTCACGTACAGCCGCATCAATGCTGGTGTCGCCTGCCACCGAGCTGCCGCCTACGGTGATATCCCACAAATTGCTCCAGCCGTCCTTAAAGGGCTGCCTTTGCTGGATAAGCATTTTTCCGTCGGAACTGAAAATGCAGATGTGGACTACCAGATGATAATCCCCGTCCTTCATAGGCTCGCCACGCTTCATGGTCCTGCCTGTTTTATTTCTGTCCTTATCGTAAATATCCCAAAGCTCCAAGAGCTGTCCACCTCTGATCAGAATACAAAGTTAAATTCAAAGCCGAAGATGTTAACGGTGTCGCCCTCTTCAATGCCCATTTCTTCAAGCTTGTCGATAATTCCTGTGTTGCGCAGCACTCTCTGGAAATACTGGAGAGAAGCGTAATCCTCCATATCAACGGTGCGCATGATGTGTTCAAGCCACGGAGCCTCCACATAGAATACAGCGTCGTCTCCACGGGTGATCTCAAATCTTTCGCCCATGCCTGCCTGCTCGTCAAGCTCAGCCTGAGTGGGAGCCTCTGCCTCATATTCCTTGATGGGAGGAAGCTTTTCCAGCTCTCTTGCTGTGGCTGCGATAAGCTCCTTTGTGCCCTGAGTTGTGGCAGCGGATATCTCGTACATCTCAAGTCCCTTGGACTCCACATATTTTCTCAGGTCATCTATCTGCTCGGGAGTTGCCATATCGCACTTGTTTGCGGCAACTATCTGAGGTCTCTCTGCAAGCTCTTCGGAGAAGTTTTTCAGCTCACGGTTGATGATGTCGAAATCCTCCTTGGGATCTCTGCCCTCGCTGCCCGATACATCAATAACGTGAATGATAAGACGGCAGCGGTCAACGTGCCTGAGAAACTCATGACCCAGACCCACGCCCTCGGAAGCACCCTCGATAAGACCGGGGATATCAGCCATTACAAAGGACTTGCCCTCCTGGAGCTTGATAACGCCCAGCACGGGAGTAAGTGTGGTAAAATGATAGTTTGCTATCTTTGGCTTTGCAGCTGAAACAACGGATATGAGCGTTGACTTTCCAACGTTGGGGAAGCCAACCAGACCCACGTCCGCAAGGAGCTTCAGCTCGAGAGTTACCTCGAACTCCTCGCCCAGGAAGCCGGGCTTTGAGAACTTGGGTATCTGCCTTGTGGGGGTGGCAAAACGTGCATTTCCCTTGCCGCCCTTGCCGCCTCTTGCCAGCACCTTAGGCTCGTCCGATGACATATCTGCCATTATTCTGCCTGTGGCGGACTCACGAACAAGTGTGCCTCTGGGTACTTTTATTATAAGGTCGGGAGCATTTTTGCCTGTGCAGTTCCTTGAAGAACCGTCCTGACCACGTTCTGCGGTAAATTTCCTTTTATAGCGGAAGTCGATGAGGGTAGACATACTGTCGTCAACGACAAAAACGACATCTCCGCCCTTGCCGCCGTCGCCGCCGTCGGGACCGCCTGCCGCTACATATTTCTCACGGTGAAAGGAAACAGCGCCGTCGCCGCCGTCCCCGGCCTTTATTTTTATGACTGCCTTATCTACGAACATTTCAGATCTCCTTCCGAGCTGTTTTGGCAACTGTGACTATACAATAATATTTATTATACCACTATTCTGCGTGACTTGTCAATAATTTTTGCAACAAATTCATGGTAATTCGGGCTAAGAATGGCTGCATATAAAAAAGCGGATAAGCTGACAGATTTTCAACAATACAATTCTGAAAAATGCACAAAAAGTCAGCTGAAACGACCCCTTTAGCTATTGAAACAAACCAAAATACCAATTATAATTTAATTATACCAAGCACGAAACGCCAACAGAAAGGGAGAGCGCAATGAAAAAACGTAGGATACTGCCGCTTATAATGGCAGTGATAATGTCCGCCGCCTGCTTTACGGGCTGCGACAAAAAGGGCGAAATGCGGGATATGACCACCGCCGAGATCGTGAACGATATGGGCGTTGGCATCAATCTGGGCAACACCTTTGAATCCAGCGGAATGTCACTCAGCTCCGTACAGGCATACGAAACAGGCTGGGGAAGTCCGACGATCACTCAGAAAATGATACAGGGCTATGCCGACAGCGGCTTCGGCGTTCTCCGTGTACCTGTTGCGTGGTCAAATCTTATGACAGGCAATTATGACATCGACCACGATTACCTTGCAAGAGTTACCGAGGTCATCGACTGGGCACTTGATACCGGAATGTACGTTATCGTCAATATCCACTGGGACGGCGGCTGGTTCTCACGCTTTGCCAATGAAGAGGACAGAGATGAATGTATGTACAAGTATGAGCGCATCTGGACTCAGCTTTCCGACCATTTCAAGAATTACAGCGACTATCTCATGTTCGAGTCCCTTAATGAAGATGGCGGCTGGGAAGAGATATGGAACCGCAGCAGCGGTGAGGGCGATAAGGAGCTGTCTTTCGGTATCCTGAACGATATCAACCAGAAATTCGTTGATATCGTAAGAAATTCCGGCGGCAACAACAAAAAGCGCCACCTGCTCATTGCAGGCTACAACACCGATGTTGAGCTTACCTGCGACGAGCTTTTCAAAATGCCCGACGACCCCGCAGGCAGATGTGCAGTTTCCATTCATTACTACACTCCCTCCACCTTTGCTATCCTTGATAAGGACGCAAGCTGGGGCAAGGCACGCAGCGAGTGGGGTACAGATGCGGATTATGCCGAGCTTAACAGAAATATGGATCTGCTGAAAACTACCTTTATCGACAAGGGTATCCCGGTTATAATGGGTGAGTTCGGAACCTCCACCAAAAATAAGACCGATGAGATGATAAGAAAGTATCTTTCCTCTGTCTGCGAAGCGGCATATATCCGTGGAATATGCCCTGTTCTGTGGGATATCACAGGAGTTTTCTACAACCGCCTTGATGCAAAATTTTATGATGAACAGCTTCTGAGCGACCTCATGGCTGTCAAGGAACTTGAAAGGAACGATTGATATGAGAAATTTCAGAAAAACAGCAGCAATAACAGCAGCAGTGATGCTTTCCGCAGGCTTTGCAGGCTGCGGCGATTCCTCCTCCGATTCAGGCGAGCATGGCAGACTTCTTGACACTACCTCTGAGGCTACCACTCAGATGACCGTTGAGATAAACACCGAAACTCTCGCTCCCGAGCAGCAGGAGCAGGTGTCCGCTCTGGCAGAGACCCTTACCGACAAGGAGCTGGAGAACAAGACCATCAAGTGGCTGTCCTTCTATGACCCATGGCATCCCACAGGCTTCGGCAACAGCAAGCCCGTTTCCGTGGAGCTTTTCGAGGAAAAATACGGCGGAGAGATAAAGTATTATCCCACCACATGGGCAAATCAGTCCTCCGACCTTTCCACATACGTTCTCAGCGGCGAGGGCATCGACTTCTTCCCCGCAATAGAGGCAATTCCCCAGTACGTTATCTCAGGCATGACCGAAAGCTACGATGATTATGTTGACTGGGACAGCCCTATCTGGCAGAGCGTTCAGTCCCTGAACGACCAGTATGCCGTAGGCGGCAAGCATTATCTTATGGCGTGCCAGGCTACTGAGGGCTACGTTGTATATTACAACAAGCAGACCATCGAAAATATGGGCTTTGAGGATCCCGCAGAGCTTTACGCAAACGGCGAGTGGACACTTGAAAAGTTCAGAGAGATGCTTCTTGGTTTTGTTGATACCGATGCAGGTCAGTACGGTCTGGACGGCTGGTTCAACTGCACACCTCTTTACCTTGCCAGCGGCGTTCCCTCAATTTCACTGGAAAACGGCAAGGTCAAGAGCAACCTTATGGACCCCTCGCTTGAAAGAGCAATGACCTTCCAGTACGACCTTTACAGCAACGGTCTTATCTTTGACAAATCCCTTTTCTCCTATAATCCGCAGATAAACTTCATGGGTGAGGGCAAAGAGCTGTTCTACATCGGCGGACTTTACGAGATAGAGTCCGACCCCGAGATATGGACAAAAACATTCGGCTCTGCGGAGGATGTTTTCTTTGTCCCCATTCCCCGTGACGAGCAGGCTGACAAGTATTATTACAATGCTGAGATCGACTGCTACAACCTCTGTAAGGGCGCTCAGAACCCCGAGGGTGTTGCAAGGCTCATGGAGTGTGTTATCGCTTCCTACAACGATGAAAGCGCTATCAAGATAAGCGATGAAAAGCATAAGAACGATTATGGCTGGTCCGATGAAATGGTTGAGATGAAGCACGAAGTCCACAGACTTACTTCCGAAAATCCTGTCCGTGATATCTACGGCGGACTTCCCTCCGATTATTCTACTCTCCTCAGCGACAGCATAAATCAGGCTATAAACGGCACCGACTGGTACTCCACAAGAGATTCCATTGTTGATACCGTAAACACAGGTCTTGAAGAGATAAACGCTCAGATAGACAAGCTCCGGTAACAAAAGTAATCTCCCTGTGAACGTTATGTTCATAGGGAGATTTTGTGTTTAGTATAAGATCAGTCTCTTAAAGAGCTTGTGTCGATATTGTCCGTGTCTATAACGTTGATGTCGCCGTGAACAAAGCTGTTATCGGGCAGGGTCTTGTCACGGAGAACGTCGGTGCTCAGAGCATCGGTGTCGATATCCGAGATATCGCTTTCCGGAGCAGCCTCGGGAGCGTCCCTCAGACCTGTTACTTCGGGAGCTTCGATAGTGGTTTTGGGCTTTCTATTCCTGCGCTTGTCAATGTCCCTGAAAAAGCTGTCGGGGTCAAGTGGGTCGGAGGATGGAGCAGGCTCTTCATCGGGTATCTCAAAGGGTATGTAATGAACGGGATTTGCGGTTTTGTCGGGAAGAATTTCGTCCATCTCTGCATCAATTTCTTCAACATCAACCGTCTTGATATTACCCAGACCCTCTTCCTCGTCAAGGGTCTTGTCTCTCAGTCCGTCAGTGGAAATTGCATCTGTGTCAAGGTTTGACAGAGTGCTTTCGGGGCGGGGGAGAGGCGCTTCCCTGAGGCCTGTTATCTCGGGGGATTCAATGTTGAAATCCACCTTTTTAGGCTTGGGCTTTCTTCCCATGTCCTTGAAAAAGTCATCTGCATTGACGGGCTGCTTTATTGGTGATGAAGCGGGCTTGCTTGGAACAGGAGCAGGTGCGGGAGCTTCATTTTTTTTTGATTTGTTGAATAAGAACATATTTTCACTGCTTTCTTGAATGATTTTGGTGCATTTACATCATTATAGCATATTATGTTCTGTTTGTCTATAGTTTTTTGAAATTAAAGCGGAGTATAATACTAATCACCAATAAAACTATAGACAAAAAATCATCGCATAATCCATATACGCAAGATTATGCTCAATTTTTTGTATAGTTTTTAATTGGTGCTTAGTATAAATTATTATTCCTCAAAATCCCTGATAAATCTCATGTAGCCTATGCAGAACTCACTTTTCCACCAGTTTGCGGCAATGTGGTATTCCGCATAGTCATTGCACCATATCCATGTTACGGGGAAGCTGCCGTCAGGAAGCTGCATTTGTTTTACAAGCCTGCACTGTTCTTTCAGAAGCTCTTCGTTTCCGCCTATGAAAATGCTGTCCTTTGAGCGGATAAAGTCAGCGGGGAGAGATACATATTCCTTTCCCCATTTTGATGTGTCCCTGCAAATGCTGTTATTTACCTGAGTGATGAGCTTTTCTTTGAAGCTGTCCATGCAGCAAACGTCCGCCCCTGTTATGCAAAGACATTCATAAAGCCTTACAAAGCAGTTCGTTACGTGCATTTCGTTGAACGGAACATTTGCATCAAACCATTCCACTGCTTGCTTTGCAATGATAAGCGCTTTATGATAGATCACGCTGTCCTTCTCCGCAAATTTAAGTATAAACCCTGCCAGCGCCGCAGTGGGATTGTAGCGGAAATCGCTCTCGCCGTTGTATGCCCACCATATGGCACAGGGATAGTCATTGTTGCTGGGCACTGTGTTCAGCCACTGTTCATGTGCCTTATCAAAGCAGCTGCCGCTTTCAAGATATCTCAGCATTCCCTTTATTATCGGGTGAGACTTATCCGAAAAGCCTATCTCGTCAAGTATCTCAGCTGCTTTCCACACGCCCATTGGCAGGGAGTTTGGATTAAAATTGTCCTCCTCCAGTGCGTGACCGAAGCCGCCGTCCTCATTCTGAAATGCGCTCAGTGCGGTCACAACATCATCTGCGCTGCCGTTTTCAAAATGAAATCTCCACCGTGCAAGCTCCAAAGGTCTTGCGTTCCTGTAAACAAATCCTCTTGCTTTTTCAAATACTGTCATATGGTATCCTCCTATCATTTTTATTTTATGATATCATGATATCCGCTGCCTGTATTGTAAAAAAGCGACATTTTTGCATTTTCCAGCGCCTGTTTTGGGGTCATGGAGTGATATTTCCTGAAATCTTTCAGCAAATGGGACTGGTCGGTAAAGCCGTATTTCACCACAGCCTCAAATATGTCAAAATCCGCCGAAAAGCACATATCCTGCCACAGCTTCTGATATCTTACCAGCGATGAAAAGCTTTTGGGAGATATGCCCATTTTTTCGCTGAAAATGCGTTCCAGTTTCTTTTTTGATACGGCGTTCTTTTCCGCAAGAGCTGATATCTTTTCTCTTCCGCCCGATGATAATATATCATGCACCGTGTTCATAAGGCATGGATCCATGCGGTCGGCGCACATTATTTGCATGAGATAATTCTGTGCATACAGCGCACGTTCTTCAATGGTGTTGGTGCCTATGAGCATTGGCACCAGCCGGGCGGAGAATGACCCGAAAAATTCATCGGGAGCATATCCGCCGTTTACAGTTCCCGCAAAGGAGTTTCCCGAAAACAGCGCCGCAGTCCAGGCATAAAATCTTATGGCAAAGACCGATGTGCCGTCTGCCATTCCGCTTGAAAGATGTGTGCTATCGTCAATGGTGCAAAAGCACCCATAGACCTTGCCGCTGGCATTGTCAATGCGATAAATGATGTCCATGCAGGTGTCGGGTATAACAAGCTGCGGCTGCATATCAGGACTGCTTTCATATGTCCAGAAGCAGCGGATATACGGCTTCAGCGCTTCACAGGGGGATATTTCCCTGTACCCGTCCGAGCGGTCAAAGGGCTGGGCTGTTATGGGGCGGTACATTTTTGTAAGTGAAAGCATAAAACTCCTTGTTAATAAAAAAGCCGCCGTATTCGGCGGCAATAGTTCAGTCTTTAAAACTGCACTTACGTGCAAACTCCTCAAACATCTCCGTAAGCTTTTCATCAAGCTTTTTGCGGCTGTTGGGCTTATGAAGCTCCATTGTGCAGTCAAGCAATTCACTTTCATCTATCTGCAATAGATAAGAAATTCGGTGAACGCTTTTGTTTCTCATCTCGGCACGAAGCCTCCAAATTCCGTGTTCTGCCTGTTTCACCTCAAAAAATTCAGCCTTGCCGTGAAGTTTTTCCCAAGCGTTACGAATGTTATCCTCATTTAAATTGCAGTCAAGCTCGGCGGCTATGCCGAGGTAAAATTCCGCAGACGGCTCTGCACCCTCTTTGGGAAAATACAAATAAGCCTGATAAAGCTCACCAACACCGTAATCTTCACAGTCAGAAAAATGATTGTCACGGGGAGCAGACACAATCATCGTTGTACCGCTTAAAAGCTCGATAGTTTTTTCGGGATATGGATTGCCTGCGACCTTATCGCTGATTTTTCTGCTACGGTCAAGAGCCTCAATTATAATTTTGCCAAGCTTTTCGGGGTCGGAGTGATCGGTAAATTCAAGAGGTGTGTCAAAGGTAAGTATGCCCTTTTCACCCTGAGATGAATCACAGCTTATAGGGTATTGACATCCCTTTTTATGCCACCATATATTAAATGAGTACTTTTTTCTGAAAATATTATAATAAAGGGAACAGGAATCATAATATCGGTCCAAATCTTTAGTATCCTTAGCATCATAGAATTTCAGAAATGCATCTCTATCTTTGGGAATACTTTCATACTGTTCAATGTCCATGCCAACCAACTCTTTAAACTCGGCAATTGACAAATCGCCTATGTCCTCAAAACTTTTCAGAAGCTTGTCCGCAAGTATTCCGACTTCCTTGATATTGTGTTCATCAATTTTGCATTTTTCTTCAGTGTAAGTTTTGCGTCGAAGCCCGTCAGCTCTTGCGACCTCAATCTGCGTTTGAAAATATATTACATTATTTCTTCTGTATATGCATAACGGTATGCGATTATCAAAATAGCTTTGTAGTTTAAATTTCTTATTAAATACCATTGAAATACTCCTATGATTATTTATGTAAATTTCTTGTTCATACTTTTATATACTTTCATCCCTATGTTAACTGCACTTTCTGAATCATTTAAACTGCAATATACCCCCAAATAGCGCCGACGCCAGAACATACTTTGTGTAAGAGGTACAACAAGTATCTGTCCTTCTCCTCTGTAAAGATCAATATCACGTGGAAATCTTGTTTCACGGCAGCATTTATATCCCTTATCATATTGTTCGTATTCATCAATTCTTCGCATTGCTTCTTCATAGGTAATATTCATTTTTTACTGCCTCACTGTAACAATGGTATTATGATCTGCCGCAAGGTATTTTCTGCAAGCTGAGTTATCGAAATCAGCAGCTCACTGATATGTATTCCTTTAATGCAGCGATAAGAGCGTCGATCTCCTCATCTGTTCCGATAGTTATTCTCAGGTGATCGTCTATTCTCGGCTTGCTGAAATATCTTACATAAATGTCCCTGGTTTTAAGGAATGCGCTGATGTCGGGAGCCTTGTATTTTGGGTGGGTCGCAAAAAGGAAGTTTGTGCAGCTGTCCTTAACGTCAAAGCCCATTTTGCGCATTTCATCGGTAAGGCGTGTCCTTGTGGCGATTATTTTTGCAACAGTGTCGCTGAAATATTTCTCGTCCGCAACAGAAGCGCAGCCTGCTTCAATGGCAATGCTGTCGATGGGGTATGAGTTGTATGAATCCTTTGCGGCTCTCAGGGCTGCGATAAGCTCTGCGCCTGCGGCACAGTAGCCCAGTCTCATACCTGCCATGGAGCGGGATTTTGAGAATGTCTGTATAACTGCCAGGTTGGGATATTCCTTTAAAAGCGGCAGAGCAGATGTGCCGCCGAAATCAACATATGCCTCGTCGGAGATAACAACGCTGTCTGGATTTGCGTCCAGTATCTCACGCATAAAGTCAAGCCCTCTGCCGATACTTGTAGGGGCGTTGGGGTTGCAGATGATAACGCCGCCGTTTTCACGCTTGTAGTCCTCAGCACGGATATTGTAGTTTTCATCTACAGGGATAGTCTCGCAGGGAATGCCCAGCATATCGCACCACACGGGATAAAATGAGTAGGTGATATCAGGATATATAACGGGCTTGCCTGAGTTGAAAAACGCCCTGAATGACAGCGCCAGAACATCGTCCGAGCCGTTGCCGATGAAGATATTTTCCTCTTTAAGTCCCAGTCTTGCGGCAATAGCCCTTACCAGCGGCATTGCATTTGCATCGGGATATTTGTTAAGTCCGCCTGCGTTAAAATTGCGTATTACCTCTGCCACTCCGGGAGCGGGGGGATAGGGATTTTCGTTTGCATTGAGCTTGATAAAGTCCTTTTTTGCGGGCTGCTCGCCTGCAACGTAAGGTTCTATTTTGATGAGATTGTCTTTCCAGTTTGCCATTGTTATCATTCCTTATTTCAACATATTCAGAAATTCTTCTTCGGAGATAATGGTTATGCCCAGCTCCTCAGCCTTGGTGAGCTTGCTTCCCGCTTCCTCGCCTGCAAGAACATAGTCTGTCTTTTTCGACACGGAGGAAGATGCCTTTCCGCCGAAGCTTTCTATCATTTTCTTTGCCTCGTCACGTTTAAGTGTGGGCAAAGTTCCGGTCAGTACAAAGGTCTTGCCCTCAAAGCGCTTGTCGGTAACGCTGCTCTTGTACTCCATTTTCACCCCTGCGTCTCTAAGACGGTTTATGAGATGAATAAAATGCGGCTCTCTGAAAGCCTTTTCGGTGTTTTCGCTCATAACGCCGCCAAAGCCGTCTATCTGAGCGATATCTTCCGCCGAAGCTTTCATTATCTCGTCAATGGAGCCGAAGCGCTCGCACAGGAGCTTTGCCGCAGCCGCACCGATATTGCGTATTCCCAGAGCAAAAATCACTCTGTCAAGGGGAGCGTTCTTTGACTCTTCAATGGCGGCAATAAGATTTTTCGCCGACTTTTCGCCCATGCGGTCAAGAGCGGAGATGTCCTCGGCTCTGAGGGAATATATGTCCGCCGCAGTCTCGATAAGCTTCTTTTCAAGAAGAGCGGATATTACCGCAGGACCCATTCCGTCAATGTTCATAGCGCCCTTTGAGCAGAAGTGGAGTATGTTCCTGTACTGCTGTGCGGGACATTCGGTGTTAGGGCATCTTAGCGCCGCCTCGTCCTCGTATCTTACAGCCTTTGCGCCGCATACGGGACATTCCTCGGGGAGAGTGTACGGCACGGAGTTTTCAGCATGAGCCACGGACTTTATTACCTCGGGGATAATTTCGCCCGCCTTGCGCACAAGGATAGTGTCGCCTATGCGGATATCCTTTTCGCTGATAAATTCCTGATTGTGGAGCACCGCCCTGCTGACGGTGGTTCCTGCCAGCTGAACAGGCTCAAAAACGGCAGTGGGGGTTATGGCGCCCGTTCTGCCAACGTTTACCTCTATATCAATAAGCTTTGTTTCCTTTTCCTCGGGAGGATATTTGTAAGCCACCGCCCACTTGGGAAACTTTGAGGTGGCACCAAGCTTCTCTCTCTGAGCAAAGCTGTCAACCTTTACCACAGCGCCGTCAATATCATAGGGATATTTGCTGCGGTTTGCGCCTATCTCGGTTATCTTTGCGCACATATCATTCACGTCCGTAACGGCTGTGTCGTCGATGACGTGGAAGCCCAGCTTTCGCATAAGCTCCAGCGACTGCCTGTGAGAAGTGACCTCTGCACCGTCTATCTGCTGAATGTTGAAGATGAGTATATCAAGCTTTCGTGCGGCAGTTATTTTCGGGTCTTTCTGACGGAGTGAGCCTGCCGCAGCATTTCGGGGATTTTTAAAGGGCTTTTCGCCGTTCATATCCTGCTGCTCGACCAGCGCCGCAAAGGACTCACGGGGCATATAAACCTCGCCCCTGACTTCAAGAAACGGGAGCTTTTCGGGAAGCTTCTTGGGGATAGAACGGATAGTCCTGAGATTTGCCGTAACGTCCTCGCCCACAAATCCGTCTCCACGGGTGGAGCCTCTTACAAATTCGCCGTCAGCATATTCAAGAGAAACGGACAGACCGTCTATCTTAGGCTCGACGGTGAAAACAGGGTGAGCGCCAAGCTCCTCGGAGCATTTCTGCGCAAATGAAGTCACCTGTTCCATGGAGAAAACGTCCTGCAGGCTGCCCATCTGAACAGCATGAGTGACCTTTTCAAAGGTGTTCATCGCATATCCGCCCACGTGCTGGGTGGGGGAGTCGGGTGTTACAAGCTCGGGATATTCAGCCTCAATGGCTTTAAGCTCCTGCATGAGCCTGTCGTATTCGTCGTCCTCTACCTGCGGGTCGTCAAGAACATAGTAGCTGATGTTGTATTTTTCAAGCACACGGCGCAGCTCTGCCGCCCGTTCCTGTGCTGCCTTGATATCTGCCATTGTTAAGCCTGCTTTCTGTTTATTCCTCTGCTTTTGGGTCGGAAAGACCTGCCGCCTTGCCGCTATCAACCATTATACGCAAAGCGTCATGGACTACATTTACGCAGATGTCCTTCTCCGCTCCGCCGTATTCGCCGTCAAGTGTCCAGGGCACGCTGCCGTCGGTGTAGAACTTGAAATCTGAGGATTTGAAATAGTAGAAATATGGTGCGTCAAATTCTTTCCTGATAAGTGCGTTGAGGGTCTGCTGAAGCTCGATAAGCGAAGAGGGCTTCTTGATGAAAATTCCCTCGAAAATACCGTCATTCATCTGAACGTCATTACCTGCCAGTCCCTTTATTCCGCCGACGGAAAGGGAGTTGGAGACCATTCCGAAAATGAAATCATCTTTTATGGTCTGACCGTTGCACTCGATAGTAATGGAATATTTCTGATTAAGCTCGCCCTTCTGGAGAGCCTCCCTTACGGCAGCTGTCATGTAGGCAAGTGCGCCCCATGTGTTTTTCAGCTGCTGATCGGTGGCATAGCTTACCTGAGTGAATACGCCGAACGCCGCAACATATGTGAAATATCTGCCGTTAAAAGCGCCTATGTCAACATATCTGGGAGTGCCCCCTGCGATGACACGGGCAGCGTCGGGCATATATTTGGGGATCCCTATGCTTGAAGCAAAGTCGTTCATAGTTCCTGCGGGGATAATGCCCACGGGAATATTGCAGCCGCTTTCCATAATGCCCTTGATAGTCTCGTTGGTGGTTCCGTCGCCGCCGCTGGATACGATAAGGTCAAAGTCCGCCGCACGCCTCCTGACCGTTTCCATAGCGTCGTCACGGGCCTGGGTGGGGTGAGCGGTTACTTCATATCCGCCCTTGGTGAAAATATCTATTATTTCCGCAAGATGGGTAAGTATCTGGCACTTGCCCGAATGGGGGTTATATACAAACAAAAGCTTTTTCATAAGAGCCTCCCGATATATGCAAATATTATAGTTGCCCCAATGTTATATTATACGTTATTATAATATAAAAACGGCAAAAAGTCAATTCATTTATACACTTTAAATTATTATTCCGGCAATAATGAGCGACCGCTTACACAGTAAAATAAATGTAAAATAATATTTTTTTATTGACTTGACGGAAGAAAATGTAGTATAATAGATATGTTGCAGAATCAAAAAAATTTATTTGTAAATGTGAGGTGAGCAAAGTGAGCAGCAGTGATAGTCACGGGCGATTGCGGATATGCGTCCCCGTAGGTGTGCGGAGCGTGCCGCTTTGCCGCCGTTTGATGAATATAGTTCGGACTATGCCCGAATAAACGGGAACCTTTGTCCTGCCCGTTATCACTTTCAATGATGAATTTGCAGCAGATTCTTTAATTGAAAGGTTGGGTATCAATGGAATTTGAAAAAGACAAGGCAATGGAAAATGCTTCGGCTGAAGTTCATATCCCCGATTATGAAAAAGAAATAGCCGGCATAATCAAGGGCAATTTTTCGCCGAAAGCAATGCAGGAAAAGCTGGGGGATTACCACGGCAAGGATATTGCAGAGGTAATGACCCAGGTCACTCCCGCTGAAAGAAAAAGGCTGCTGAGGGTGCTTGATGTTTCCGTGCTGGCAGAAATATTCGAGTATGTGCCCGAGGACAGCGCCGCACTTTTCCTTGACGAAATGGATATGAAGAAAGCAGTTACCTTGCTTTCCGAGCTGGACAGTGATTCCTGTGCAGCTATCCTTCGTGAAATGTCAAAGGAAAAGAGGAATCAGCTCATCGATCTGCTGGACGATGAGACCAAAAGAAAAGTAGAGCTTATCGCTTCCTTTGACGAGGACGAGATAGGCAGCAAGCTAAGCGATAATTTTATCGAGCTGAAAAATACCATGTCCGTAAAATCCGCTATGTCAGCGCTTATCGCACAGGCGGAGGATAATGACAACATCTCCACACTTTTCGTTTCGGACGAAAGCGGGGAGTTTTTCGGTGCAATGGATCTTAAAGACCTTATTACCGCAAGGCAGGGGCAGCCGCTGGAAGATCTTATCAGCACGTCCTTCCCTTATGTTTACGGCACCGAAAATATCGACGATTGTATCGAAAGACTGAAGGATTATTCCGAGGACAGTATCCCTGTGCTTGACAACAACAGCCACATTCTTGGCGTTATCACCGCTCACAGTCTCATTGAAGTTGTCGATGACGAAATGGGCGAGGACTACGCAAAGCTGGCAGGTCTTACCGCAGAGGAAGATCTTTCCGAGCCGCTGAGCGCAAGCCTTAAAAAGCGTATGCCCTGGCTTCTGGTGCTGCTGGTGCTGGGAATGTGCGTTTCATCTGTGGTCGGACTTTTTGAAAAGGTAATATCTCAGCTTACCATAATAATGGCGTTCCAGTCCCTTATCCTTGATATGGCGGGCAACGTGGGAACACAGTCGCTGGCTGTGACTATCCGTGTGCTTACCGATGAGAACATCACATTTAAGGAAAAGCTTTCCCTTGTGGCAAAGGAAATGAAGATAGGCTTTTCGGGCGGTGTCATACTCGGCGTTATTTCCATACTGTTCGTGGGGCTTTACCTTATGGTGTTCAAGGCAAAAACAGCCGCTTTCGCATTTGCGGTATCTGCCTGCATAGGTGCGGCGCTGCTGCTTTCAATGGTGATTTCGAGCGCAGTGGGAACACTTATCCCTCTGTTTTTCAAGAAGATAAAGATAGACCCCGCAGTTGCATCCGGTCCTCTGATAACCACCATCAACGACCTTGTTGCCGTGGTGACATATTACGGACTCAGCTGGATACTGCTCATAAACATAATGAATTTAACAGGGTGACAAACCCATGCCCCTGCAATCAAGGTTGCAGGGGTTTTATTGTAAGGAGTATTTTGATGGCAGCAAAGCTTAAATCGGTTTACGTTTGTTCCTCCTGCGGATATGAGTCCGCTAAGTGGAACGGAAGATGCCCCTCCTGCGGCGAGTGGAACACCTTTGAGGAAGAGGTGGTGGAGGCTGCGCCCAAAAAGTCGGGAGCAAAGAAAGTCCCCTCCGCTCTTAATGGCGAGGACTGCTCAGACAAGGTGAGAACTCTCTCCCAGATAGACACCGAAGATGAGATACGCTACTCCACTGGTGCGGGGGAGCTGGACAGAGTTCTTGGCGGCGGACTGGTCAAGGGTTCGCTGGTGCTTCTGGGCGGCGAGCCGGGAATAGGAAAATCCACTCTGCTTTTGCAGATATGCAGCTACTTCGGCAGGGAGCACACCATTCTCTACGTTTCGGGAGAGGAAAGCGTCCGCCAGGTAAAGCTGAGAGCGGACAGATTGGGCGTTGTCACCACTAACCTGTACCTGCTGAGCATTACCGATGCAGAATCCGTGTGCAGCACCATAACCGCCACACGCCCCGATATCGTTATAATCGACTCAATACAGACCATGAATATCCGTGACATAAGCTCCAGCTCGGGCAGCATAACCCAGGTCAGGGAATGCACAAATATGTTCATGCACCTGGCAAAGGACCTGGAGATCCCTATTTTCCTTGTGGGTCATGTCAACAAGGACGGCGCCATTGCAGGCCCTAAGGTAATGGAGCATATCGTTGATACGGTGCTGTTTTTCGAGGGAGACCGTCATCAGAGCTACCGTCTGCTGAGAGCGGTCAAGAACCGTTACGGCTCAACCAACGAGATAGGCGTTTTTGAGATGCTTGACAACGGTCTTTCTCAGGTGGAAAATCCCTCGGAAATGTTTCTTTCGGGCAGACCCTGCGGCGTTTCGGGAAGCTGTGTGGGCTGCGTAATGGAGGGCACAAGACCTATCCTTGCGGAGATTCAGGCACTTGTTACCAAAAGCGGATATTCCGCTCCCAGGCGTACTTCCACAGGCTTTGATTTCAGCCGCCTTGCCATTATCCTTGCGGTGCTTGAAAAGAGAGCGGGACTTTTTTACGGCTCTCTTGATGTATATGTGAACATTGTCGGAGGCTTCCGCCTTGATGAGCCTGCCGCTGACCTGCCCACAGCACTGGCATTGTACAGCAGTCTTATGGATATGCCCATAAACGAAAAGCTTGTTTCATTCGGAGAGATAGGTCTGGGCGGCGAGATAAGAAGCATATCAAACGTTTCCCAGCGTATTGCGGAGGCTCAGCGCCTTGGCTTTGAAAAGTGCATCATTCCAAAGATGTCACTGCGGCAGATAGACCCCAGGCGGTATAAGATAGGCATAATCGCTGTGTCAAATATCCGCCAGGCATTCGATTATCTCAAAAAAGAAAGAGGAATATCCTGAATTTTATAAAAAGAACTGTATAATTTTTTCATATAGTCTTTATTTTTTACAAAAGCTGTGATATAATATATATTGAATATTTATTTTTTATCGGTGGTGGTAATGTGGCGGAAGCGATAGTAAACGTTTCTTCTATGGACAGTATAATAGCTCTTTTCGGCAGATTTGATGAAAATCTGAACTTATTGCAGAGGCAGTACGGCGTGGTCATACTCAGCAGAGGCAATGATATACGCATAAGCGGCGATGAGCCTAACGTTATGAAGGCAAAGGCTGCGGTGGAAGCTCTGGCTGCAATGGCGGACAAGGGCGAGAACATAAACGAGCAGAGCCTCCGATATATTTTCTCCATGGTTGAGGAAAATTCCGTGAACGAGGCTGTAAAGCTTACCGACGGCGGAATATGCGTTACGTCCTCGGGAAAGGTCGTAAAGGCAAAAACTCTCGGACAGAAGAAATATGTTGATGCTATATCCAAGAACACCATTGTAATGGGCATTGGTCCTGCGGGAACGGGAAAGACTTATCTTGCGGTGGCAATGGCTGTCAAGGCGTTCAAGAATCACGAGATAAACAGGATAATACTTACCCGTCCCGCAGTTGAAGCGGGTGAGAAGCTGGGCTTCCTCCCGGGTGATCTCCAGAACAAGGTTGACCCTTACCTCAGACCCCTTTATGACGCTCTTTTTGATATGATGGGAGCGGAGACCTTTGCAAAGTATATTGAGAAGGGCAGCATTGAGGTCGCACCCCTTGCATATATGAGAGGACGTACCCTTGATGATGCGTTTATCATTCTCGATGAGGCGCAGAACACCACAAGGGAGCAGATAAAAATGTTCCTTACCCGTCTTGGCTTCAACAGCAAGATGGTCATTACGGGAGATATCACTCAGATAGACCTGCCCGATGCAGGAAAATCTGGACTGGTAGATGCCATAAGAGTTCTTAAAAATGTAGATGATATTGCGATAGTCCGTTTCAGCGAAAAGGACGTTGTCCGCCACAAGCTGGTACAGGATATTATCAAGGCATACGAAAAGGCAAACGAAGAAAGGAAGAAGTGATCTTATGCCAAAGCTTAAAGTATATATAAAGAACAATCAGAAGAATGTAAAGATACCTGTAGGGCTGAGACTTCTGGTGAGAAAGAGCTGCGCTGCGGTGCTTTCCTATGAGCATTTCGGCAATGATGCTGAGGTAAGCGTTTCTTTCGTCAACAACAACGAGATACGCCGCCTTAACAAGCAGTTCAGAGGAAAGGACAAGTCAACCGACGTGCTGTCATTCCCTCTCGGCGAGGACGGCGTTTACGATATCAATCAGGAAACAGGTGCGCTGCTGCTGGGCGATGTGGTAATCTCCATGGAAACAGCCGTAAAGCAGGCAAAGACCTACGGCCATTCGCTGGAGCGTGAGGTTGGCTTCCTGACCGTTCATTCTATGCTCCACCTGCTGGGCTATGACCATGAGACTTCTCCTCTTGACGCTGCAAATATGCGTGAAAAGGAAGAAGCGATACTGGGCGAGCTTGGCATTTCAAGAGACGTTACCTTCACACCCGATGCTGAATGAGCTGAAGGCTTTCTTTAAAAGCTTTACATACGCTTTTTCGGGCGTGATGCACGCTGTCAGGCATGAGCGTAATATGAGGTTCCATCTCTGCGCTGCTGTGACCGTTTTGGCGGTTTCAGCTATATGCGGGATAACACGGGCGGAGCTGCTGGCGGTGGTCATATGTATTTCCTCGGTAATATCCGCAGAGCTTATAAACACTGCGGTGGAGAATGCCGTTGATGCCGCTTCAAAGAATATATCCCCGAAAGCAAAAGCGGCAAAGGACTGCGCTGCGGGAGCGGTGCTGATATGCGCATTGTTTTCGGCAGTGTGCGGTACTGTGATATTTATAAACAGGGAAAGGCTTACCGTTTTATGGGAGTTTTTCGCGGGTAATTTGACAGCTGTTCTCCTTCTTGCGGTATGGCTCATTCTGGCATTTATGTTTGTTTTTAAACCTAAAAATAATTGAAAGATGGATTGAATTTATGGATACAAGATCTGTTTTTGTCACCATTGCGGGACGTGCAAATGCGGGAAAATCTTCCCTGCTGAATAAGCTTGTGGGTGAAAAGATAGCTATGGTCACCGACAAGCCCCAGACTACTCGTACAAAGATAACGGGCGTTCTCACAAAGGGCGAGATACAGTATGTATTTATCGACACACCCGGTATCCAGAAAGCTAAGAACAAGCTGGGCGAGCATATGAATCAGGCTGTCAAGGACTCGGTAACGGGCATTGACGCCATAATCTACGTTGCCGACGTTACAAAGAAGATAAACGAGATAGATATAAACGCCCTGAACAGCTTCAAGGACGGTAAAACTCCCGTTATACTGCTGCTCAACAAGATAGACCTGCTTGACGACAAGGGCGCTGTGGCTGACAAGATAGCCGAGTTTTCGCAGATAATGGAGTTCAAGTCTGTCATTCCCGTAAGCGTTGCGGAGGACGACGGTCTTGACATTCTCATGGACGAGATAAGCGCACTGGCTGTGCCTGCGCCTCACTATTTCCCCGATGATTCCGTTACCGACCAGCCTGAAAGGGTCATTATGTCGGAGATAATCAGAGAAAAGGTAATGCTTCTCATGCGTGACGAAATTCCCCACGGAATAGCAGTTACCATTGAGCAGCTCAGCGAAAGCGTAACAAAAAGCAGTGAGGATATACTGAACATCTCCGCCACCATTTACTGCGAGAGAGAGTCCCACAAGGGCATGATAATCGGCAAAAAGGGTGCTATGCTCAAGCAGATAGGCAGCCTTGCCCGTGAGGAACTGGAGGAATTTTTCAGAATACGTGTAAATCTACAGCTGTGGCTCAAGGTCAAGGAGGACTGGAGAAACCGTGAGGGGCTTATCCGCAACTTCGGATTATCAAATAATACCAATGATATAAAGTAAGGTTCGGGAAATAATTATAGTAAACTTCTATTGGAGGGTTTGCTATGACTGAGGATTTTTCCCGTGACAGATGGAACGTTTTTGAAAACAGCGGAAGAGTCGCTGATTATCTTTACTATAAAGGCATAGGCAGCAGAGAGCTGCCCACATCAAGGTCAGCGGGAGGGGAGCCGTCAGATGCTCATAACCACTGTAGGAGCGGTGATATCAGTAAGGGACGTGGGGGATAATGACAGGTTCATCACCGTGCTTTCCCCCGATATGGGCCTTGTGGAAATTTCGGTAAAGGGCGCAAAAAAGCTGGGTTCGGGCAATAATGCCTCAACGCAGCTTTTTGCCTGTTCAAAGTTCTGTTTCAGGGAGCGGTCGGGCAGGTATTACCTTAACAGCAGCGAGCCTGTGAAGATATTCTACGGGCTTCGTCTTGATATGCAGAAGCTTGCCCTTGCGTCCTATTTTTCCGAGATAATAACCTGCGCCGTTACCGCAGGGCAGACCGCAAATGACATATACAGGCTTTTCCTCAACAGCCTTTATATGATATCCGAAAAGGAAGCGGACTGCGATTTTATAAAATTCGTTTTTGAGATGAGAGTGTCCGCAGACCTGGGAATGATGCCCGGACTGCTGGGCTGTGATGAGTGTTACCGCTCCGATGTACCGCTGTATTTTCTCATAAAGCAGGGGATATTCCTCTGCGATGAGCATATGCAGACAAGGGTGCTGTACCCCAACAAATATAATATTGAGATAACTCCGGGAATGTTTGAGGCTATAAGGTTTGTGTGCCTGTCCGAGCTTGACAGGATATTCAGCTTCAGGCTTTCCGAGGGCGCTCTTAAAAAGCTGGGCAAAATAAGCGAGCTGTATGCACAGGAGCATTTTGAGAGACATTTCAGGACGCTGGATTTTTATCATTCAATATCAGCGTCTGCACAATATGAGGATAATAAAAATGAATAAACACTATAAAACACTTGAATTACATAAGATAATGGATATGCTGGCGGAGCAGGCAGGAAATGACGAGACTCTCCGCATGATATCCGAGCTGGAGCCTGTTACCGATATCGACAAGGTAAGAACAGAGCTTAAAAAGACCGAGGACGCATTCGACCTTTCGGTAAAATACGGCACACCGCCCTTTTACCGCTTCAAGGATATAAGAGGCTCGCTGCAAAGGGCGCAGTCGGGGTCAAGTCTTACTCTCCGTGAGCTGCTTGACGTGGGCGTGATGCTCAGGCAGATAAGGGGTCTCACCGACTATTACGCTTCCGCAGGAGATGCGGAAAATACGCTTACTCCGCTGTTTACCGAGCTTTCCCCCAACAAGTGGCTGGAGGATAAGATACAGAACGCCATTCTCAGCGAGGACGAGATCGCCGATACCGCCAGTGCCGAGCTTGCCAACATCAGGCGCAAGATAGCTCAGGCGGGCATCAGGATAAGAGAGAGCCTTGACAAGATGGTTCGCTCTGCCGACGTGCAGAAGTCGCTGATGGATAACATCGTAACCGTCCGTGACGGCAGATATGTTCTCCCCGTAAAGGCGGAGTACAAGGGCAACGTAAAGGGTATCGTCCATGCTTCTTCCGCAACAGGCTCCACACTGTTCATCGAGCCTGAGGCTGTTGTTGAGGCAAATAATGATATCCGTGTTCTCCAGGGCAGGGAGCAGGAGGAGATCGAGCGAATTATCGCCGAGCTTTCCTCCGATTGTGCAGCCTGCGCCGAGACTATGAAAAATGACTACATGACCTGCGCCGAGCTTAACCTTTACTTTGCAAAGTCAAACCTTGGCGCAAAGATGAAGGGCTGTATCCCCGAGATATCCGATGACGGCGTGCTGGAGCTTAAAAAGGCACGTCACCCCCTTATTGACCCCGATAAGGTCGTTCCCGTGGATATCACCGTGGGCAAGGATTACAGCACGCTTATAGTAACAGGCCCCAACACAGGCGGTAAGACCGTTCTGCTGAAAACTGCGGGACTTCTTACAGCCATGACCATGTGCGGACTTATGGTGCCTGCCGCTGACGGAACAAAAATATCTGTTTTCAGGCATATCCTTGTTGATATCGGCGATATGCAGAGCATCGAGCAGAGCCTTTCCACATTCTCCTCCCACATGAGCAACGTGGTGAACATCATCAAGACCGCCGACGAAAGCTCCCTTATCCTTATAGATGAGCTGGGTTCGGGAACCGACCCTGTTGAGGGTGCGGCTCTGGCGGTTTCAATCATCGAGGCGCTTATGGAAAAGGGCAGCAGGATATTTGTCACCACCCACTACCAGGAGCTGAAAATTTTTGCTATCGAGCATGAAAATGTAGAGAACGGTTCCTGCGAGTTTGATGTAAAGACCCTCCGGCCCACATACAGGCTCATAATCGGTTCTCCCGGAAAATCAAACGCATTTTCCATTTCATCAAAGCTGGGAGTGCCTGCGGATATCATTGCCAATGCAAAGGCACTGGTCTCAGATGATGACCGCCGCTTTGAAGAGGTTGTCACTCAGCTGGAAGCTTCCAGACGTGCCCTTGACAGGCAGAACACCGAGCTTGCTCAGCTGAAAAAGCAGGCAAAGGAGCAGGCGGAAGCCCTTGAACTTGAGAAGCAGGAGTTTGAAGCCCGTAAGGACGAGGAGTTTGAAAAGGCACATACCCAGGCAATGCGCATAGTTGAGAACTGCCGCTTTCAGTCTGATAAGCTTCTTGAAGAGCTGGCGGATATCCGCAAGGAGCGCAACAAGGAAGCATTTGATAAGCGCACCAGCGCCGCAAAATCCATGAGCCGCAGCTCTCTCGATAAAATGTATGACGAGGCAAATCCCGTCCGCAAGAAGGAAAACGAGTATAAGCCTCCACGTCCTTATAAGAGGGGAGACAGCGTTGTTATCGTTGATATAGGCAAAAAGGGAATACTTGCCGGCGACCCCGATGCCAACGGAAATGTTTTTGTGCAGGTGGGCATTATGAAGACCAAGACCAACGTAAGCCGTCTGCGACTTGCGGAGGAGGACAAGGTGACTGTGGGCAGCAAAAAGGCTCCCGCAGGCGCAAGAGCGGGAGTTTCCAAAACCAAGGTCAGCGGGAAAATGGAGCGCAGAAGTTCGCTGGAGCTTGACATAAGAGGCTGCGCCGTTGACGAGGGCATTCACGAGGTTGATGCTTTCATCGACAACGCCGTAATGGTAAATGCAGGCATAATAACCATTATTCACGGCAAGGGAACGGGACTTCTGAGACAGGGCATACAGCGCCACCTGAAGCATCACCCATCGGTAAAAAGCTTCCGAAACGGACTTTTCGGCGAGGGCGAGGACGGCGTTACCGTTGTTGAGCTGAAATGATAAATGATAAAAAAATCGGACAGGGCGTGTGCCTTG
The DNA here is from genome assembly GCF_025567215.1 of Huintestinicola butyrica. Classification (NCBI taxonomy): domain Bacteria; kingdom Bacillati; phylum Bacillota; class Clostridia; order Eubacteriales; family Oscillospiraceae; genus Huintestinicola; species Huintestinicola butyrica. The sequence goes on along the minus strand of NZ_JAOQKB010000002.1, from coordinate 187,147 downwards.
TCCGATTTTTGCTTTACTCATCAATATTTATTTTCATAAGTTGTCCCATATCGTCATAGCAGCGGATATATATAGGCTCACTGCCGCATTGACCGATAAGCGTCTCTGTATCCGCCTGATCGCCGCCGTTCACCTCACGGCTCGAAAGACCTGTGAAGATAACAGTCCTTGCAGTGCCGCTTGCTGTGAGTATCATAACGGTTTCACTGCCCTCGTAATTCTGACCCGCAAAGGAAACAGTGCCCGTTATGTGGGGATAAAGCTTAAAATATTCCTCGTTGTCAAGGACAAGCACTGTTCCGCCGTTCTCGTCCTCGGTGCGGATTTTTTCAAATATGTCGGAAGCACTGCCGCCGAATATTTCGCTGAATTGGTATATCTCACGGATATCCGATGTGTATGAGACATTGCTTTCGCCGTCCGTTAATGTTACAGAGGCAATTTCAGCAGTGTGATGATAATATTTTCGAGTGCTTTTATCCAGTGCATACTGCACCTTTTCGTTCATGGCATCGTCGGAGGGTTCAAGGAAAATTTTCCTGCCCGATTCGCTTTCGATGTCGTTCACAACGGGGACAGCATTTTCGCAAAGCTCGGCGCAGCGTGAATCAATGAGCCAGCCCTCGGCAGTTCTGCGAATGGGCGCAGTATTTTCGGGAAGGCTTATTTGAACATTTCCGTATTCATCGGAAACGTTCAGCATGATGATATATTCGTCGCCTATCTGCATTTCGCCCAGTTCGCCGTCCGCTGCGGGATCGGAGGACACATACATGATATCGGTAAAAGTGCTGTTTGGGGAAACATTATCGGCGTAATAATATTCTATGGGTGACAGCTCATATTCTATCCGTCCCGTATCGCTTTCGGGAAGATAGTTCTTTGTTATCACCCTGCACCTGAGGATAATATCCGCTTCATCAAGAGAAATATCCTGCTGTGAAGCATCGGCAGTGACTGCTGCGTGGAAACAGATGTCTGTGGGTTTAATGAACTCACTCAGCAGATGTTCGCTGCCGCTTTCGAGAAATTTGTCAAGAGACGCAGTGGTCTCGGACATTTCCGCAAGCTCCGCTATGCTTATGTCAGATGTTCCGCTGGAATTCAGATAGGACAACCCGAAGAACGCTGCTGCCGTCACAGCAGCCGCAGTTATTGTCATGGCAGCTATACGCCGCCTGCTGCTGTGCATTTTTATCCTTTTCTTGGCAATAAGCTCGCCCTTTTCAAAACGGAAAAGACTGTCAAAATCGGCAGGCTCGCCGGCATTTCTGTCAAATTGTTCCGCATATTTGTTTCTGCCGTTCATACCGATTCCTCCTTATATAGCTTTTTCAGTTTTTCACGCCCACGCATCATTCGCACACGCACGGTCGATTCCTTTACTCCCAGCATACGGGCTATCTCCGAGGTGGAGAAGTTTTCGTAATAGAACAGGTGCAGTGGAACTCTCTCCTTTTCGGGCAGCCGCATCACCGAGCGGAAAAGGTCGGATTCCTCGCCGAAATCCTCTTCATAGGGAACGGTGTCCAGATCATCTTCCGAGACGATGCGGGTGAACCATGATGAGCGCAGTGTGTTCTTGCAGATGTTCGACGTAACGGTTATGAGCCACGGCTTTATATGCCCGCAGTCGCTCAGCTTATCCATGTTCTTATAGTATTTGAGAAAAACTTCCTGCATAACATCGTTGGAGTCTGAACGGTTTTTCATGTAGCTGAATGCAACCGAATAAACAAGTCGGCTGCAGCTTTCAAATACATTTTTAAATAGCTGCTGTTTTTCGGCATCAGTCAGCATCTGCCCGTTCACCCCCTGTCATATATCCCTGTAATATTTCTATAATTTTGCCCCTATGATAGTAATACAGATCAGCGGGGCAGATTGTTACAATTTACGAAGAAATTTTTTTCTTTCCGAATGTGGCTTCCATCAACTGCTTGTCGGAAGCATATCCTATGATGAGAAGTATGGTCATGAATATCCATACGATAGGCTCCGATATCATTACTCCGAAGTATCCCAGAGCAGGTGCGGCGGTGAATGCGATTACCGCCTTTCCAACCATTTCTATAATGCTGCTGGCTACGGGAACTGCCTTTCTGCCAAGTCCCTGCAGAGAACTTCTCAGCACGATAAGCACCGCAAGCACAAAGTAGAACGGCGTGTTGACACGCATATATTTTGAAGCAAGATCAACGATATACTGCTCGTCCGTGCCTGCTATCCAGCTTACGATGTATGGCGAGAAAACATATCCGATAATGACTGCCGCAGCCGACCATACCCACGCCATAAGGATAGAGCTTTTTACGCCCTTGCCCGCACGGTCAGGTCTGTTCGCACCGATGTTCTGGCTGCAATAGGTGGCGCAGGCGGAGCCGAATGCGGTGTAGGGGAGCATGAGAATGCTGGATATCTTTCTTGCGGCGGTGTGAGCCGCAATGGTCTTTGTGCCGAAATCATTGATGGCACGCTGTAGAATAAGGGAACCTATCTCGACCAGCGAGAACATAAGCGCAAGCGACAGACCCATGGAGAAAAGCTCCCACACCTCTTCCCACGTTATCTTGAATTCCTCGGGCTTTGGGATAAGATAGGGGAAGCGAATCACTATATAAATGCAGCATAGGATAAATGAAACTGCCTGCGATATGATAGTCGCATACGCCGCTCCCGAAACGCCCATGCCGAATTTTGCAATGAAAAGGATATCAAGTCCCACGTTCATGGCGGAGGATATTATAAGGAACACCAGAGGAGTTATGCTGTCGCCCACGGCTCTCAGAACACCTGCGGACATATTGTAAAGCATGGCTGTTACCATAAAGAACAGTGTAACGGAGATGTAGCTGTAAGCCTCATCAAAAATATCTGCGGGAGTGTTCAGCAGGTGCATAAAGGGCTTGATGAAGAATATGCTTGCCACGGTAAGCACTGCCGATACCGCCAGACCGATGATTATAGTTCCCGCTACCGAGCGGCGCATCTTAACGTTATCGCCTGCGCCGTAGTGTCTTGCGGTTATTATTGAAAAGCCGTTGGTAAGACCCGACATGAAGCCGATTATAAGGGTGGAGATATAGCTTGTGGAGCCAAGCGCCGCTATAGCGTCAACGCCGATAGTCCTTCCCACTATAATAGTATCGATCATGCTGTAAAGCTGCTGGAAAAGGTTTCCGATAATAATGGGTACCGAAAAGGCGAATATCACCTTGGCGGGATTGCCCGAAGTAAGTTCTTTCATATGTTCTATCCTTTCAAAAATATATCAATAGTATAGATTATATCATCGCAAAGGATTTGTCAACAAAGAAATTCAGAGGATTTTATTAAAAAAGTTTGCTTATACTAAGCATCAATTAAAAACTATACAAAAAATCGAGCATGATCTTGCGTGTATGGGTTATGTGAAGACTTTTTGTCTATAGTTTTATTGGCGATTGGTATTATAATACCTGACATACCGCTGTCATATTACCTGTGATATAATGATAATTGAAGTTATCTGCGATTTGAACATATTTTTTCAAAAACCAATGACAAATTCGGATAAATGTGTTATAATAAAATAAATACAACAATATCCGACAACATGAGAGGGGGAAGCCGTATGGAGGAAGTAAAGGCTGTTTCCATACTGCACAGGAACAAGACCTCGGGCTGGTTCGGCACCGACTATAATATGAACCTTTACAGGGGCTGCTGCCACGGCTGCATATACTGTGACAGCCGCAGCGACTGCTACGGCATCGGCGACTTTGATTCGGTAAGGTGCAAGGCAAACTCGCTGGAGATCCTCCGTGACGAGCTGCGCAGAAAGGTGCATACGGGGGTCATCGGCACGGGTGCCATGAGCGACCCTTATAATCCATATGAAGAAAAGGCTCTGCTTACCCGCCATGCGCTGGAGCTTATCGACGCTTACGGCTTTGGCTGTGCAGTTCTTTCAAAAAGTGCGCTTATGACCCGTGATATTGATATTTTTCTTTCCGTAAAGGAACATTCTCCCATGATGTGCAAGCTTACAGTCACCACCGCCGATGATGAGCTTTGCAAAAAGCTTGAGCCAAATGTGAGCGTGTCCTCGGAGCGCTTTGAGGCGCTGGCAAAAATGTCGGAAAGCGGACTTTTCACGGGAATAACCATGATGCCCGTTCTGCCGTTTATCGAGGACAGCGAGGAGAATATCCGCTCCATAGTCCGCCTTGGGCATGAAGCGGGAGTGCATTTCATATACCCCGCTTTCGGAGTTACTCTCAGGAACACTCAGCGTGAGCATTTTCTCAGCAGTCTTGACAGCATATTCCCGGGGGAACGGCTGTCCGACAAATATATCCACCGCTTCGGCAATTCCTATGAATGCACCTGCCCAAATGTAAAAGTGCTGTGGAAAGCATTCACCGAGGAATGTGAAAAATACGGCATACTTTATAAAATGCAGGATATCATATCTGCTTCAAAACTGGGGTATGAATACGACCAGATGAGCTTGTTTGAGTAAAAATCCGCTGCCACATTATTGTGACAGCGGATTTTTGCATAATATCAGTAGCTTTCGGAAAGATAAAGCTGAACTCTGTTCTGGATAGCTTCGGCAGCTTCCTTTGAGCTAATGTTTCCGTTAAAATACCGTGACGCTTCCTCACTGATGATGTCGCTTACGGTGGTGTTGTATTTGTGGATATTCTGCACGGAGCTTATAACGGCGTTTACCTTGTCGATATCCGCCTGAGCAGGCTCGCCGATGCCCATAGTTCCGCTTGAAAGCATCATATGTCCCATTATGATTATGGGGTTTGTGACACGGGAGCTGTCGTGGGTCATAGCTTTTTCAGCTTTTTTCTGAAGTGAATCGTTTCTCACAGGGAAGCAGTCAACATAGTCCTGATAATCGGGGAGCAGCAGGGTGCGTACAAATCTCCATGCGCCCTCCTTATTGACTGAGGAGCTTATCGCAAAGCCTGTTTCTATCTCGAATGCAGAGCCTATGCCGCTTTCAACTGGGAATCCCACGGCGGTGGCAGGCTCGCCGAAATTTTCATGCTCAAAGGTGTATATATCCGCATAATCGTTGAGGTGGGATATGAGCAGCAGAGAGCTTTCGTCGGCATACATGGTGGCATATCTGTCCCAGAAGCTGTCATCAAAATAAGCGTCGGTATCCAGTGAGGACATATATTCATTTGCATATTCCAGCAGCCCGATAAAATAGTCGGAGGTAAAATCGCAGGTGCCTTTTTTAATATCAATAAGCCTACTGCCTGACATATAAAGGGCGTAGTCAAGGATATCGTTTTTGCAGGAGCCGGGGAAGATCTCCGTGCCCGAGGGTCTCTGTGCGGCAATATTTCTGAGCTGCTCGGTGGTGATGCCCATTTTATCGCCGAATATGGAAGTTTTTCCCAGAACGGTGAATACCTTGAAGCGGTCGCTGAATGTATAAAGCTTGCTGTCGGTCTCGGAGGCTTTAAGCAGGTTCGGCAGGAAATCCTCACGGCTCAGCTCGCTGTCACTGTCGATAAATTCATACATATCGGCAAAAATTCCCTTTGTAACATATGTATCCGCAGGGGTCTCGTTGCCTATCATAAGTATATCGGGAGTTTTGCCCGAAAGCATATCCATATTCAGCGACTGTATGTCGTTGTAGCATTTAAGGGTTATGCGGTATTCGCTGTCCCTGCGGTTAAAGTTTACCGCCTGATTTTTTATATAAGGGTCAAGGCTGTATTCATCGCCTGCAAGTATAAGCTCTTTTCGTTGTGCGGGCTTTTCGTCCGTTGCCGAAATTTTGTAGGCGCAGGGTCTGCCTGAGGGATATGCGCTTCCGCCGCATATGAAGCCGTCCTCTGTGGGGAATATCTTTGTTACCTCCATTATGCTGACGCCGCTGTCGATCCAGTTGAACAGCTCAGTCTTTGTGCCCACTTCAGGGTCGTAGGAATAAAATGTAGTTCCGTCGGTGATAAAAAGCTCGCTGTCACCATAGCCCGAAACAGGATATGTATCGGACGAATACACCTCGTCAAATGGAAGCGCTGCCTTTACAAGCTCCTTATTGGTCATGTCTGCCTTATACAGTACAAAGCCGTTTGAATATGACCATACATACACCGTTCCCGATGCGCCTTTGACCATATTCCATGCGCTCATGTTTTCTGCGGACATTTTGCAGATAAAGCTGCCGTCATATCCGAAAACATAGATATTGTTGTAGCAGTTGACGAAAAGATAGTCTTCGGCAGCGCATATTCCGTCAATATAAAAATCGTTGTCGATGCCTTCGGGGGAAAGCGGCAGTGATGATACATCGTTGCCCTCTGCGTCTGTTTTTACAAGTGTGCAGGTCTGCCCATCATCATTATATACAGTGCTGACATAATATCCCGAGCCGTCAGCGGTGAATGATATCTCTGAGCGGCGGTCATCTGTGATCAGTCGGGAGCGGAAGTCGCTTCCGTCGGACTTCATGCTGTTGAAATAATATTCAGCCGAATCGTCTGTCATAAGATATGATCTGAAAAAGAGCCTGTCCGATGCGGGGGAGTAGGAAAAATCCTGTATCTCGCCCATAGCCTTGCTGTCAGAAATACTCTGGGTGCTGATATAGTTCAGGGTCTTGACGGCTTCCGTATCGGGCTGAGTTTTGCTGTTCTGAGCGCAGGCAGTGAGCATTGCCGCAGATGCAAGGAGGCATACTGCTTTGACGGTAAGTTTTTTCATTTTTTGAATATCCTTTCTTTTCTTTTGAGGCATTGAAGCCCTCACGCTATATATACAAATGCAAAGTGCGAAATGTTACATAGCTATAACTGTATCGTCTGATATAATACGGTTATAACACATGAATACGGATTTGTCAATAGGCAGCTGCGTGGATATTCGGAAATTTTTCCATGAATGACATTCGCACAGCCGCAGATAATACTTATGTACCCGATCCGTACAAACGCTTGCTTTGGGCAGGCATTTGTATGGAATGCGGTAAAATATAGATAAAAAGAGGTATTTGTCATGTCTAAGAATTCTGCTATCAAGTGCGATGTAACAAGCTGCAAGTATAATCTCAACGCAGAGCATTACTGCTCTCTCGAGTCCATCAAGGTTGGCACTCACGAGGCTAACCCCACCGTTCCCGAGTGCACAGACTGTATGTCCTTCGTCTGCAAGCCCTCCTGCTGCGGCTGATAAATCCACCCTTTGCGGACGTCCGATTTGCTTCGGGCGTCCGCTTCTTTTTTTGACAAATTGTAAAAACATTTTGTCACTGCAAAAAAATGGCATATAATCTCTTGTAAAATTAAATAAAAGGGTGTATAATTAAACTCGGATAAATTTTATTTACAGCTTTGCTCATGCCTTGCTGCGAAATGGAGGAACTAAATTATGATGACTGAAAGTCAGAGAGCGGCGCTTGCGGAATATGCGGCTGTCAAAGGTCGATGCCCCGCAAGAGAACGACTTGCAGCACTTTTTGACGATGGAGTTTATACGGAAACAGGCTCAAATCTCAGAGCCGGTGAGAACCTCGCAGGCGTGGTAACCGCATACGGATATATCGGGGGAACTCCCGCATACGCCTTTTCTCAGGACAGCACTGTTATGAAGGGTGCAGTAAGCCTTGCTCACAGTGCCAAGATATGCAAAATGTTTGAGCTTGCCGCAAGGAACGGCGTTCCCGTTGTGGGAATATATGATTCATGCGGCGCATTCGTTGAGGACGGAGCTGACGCTCTCAACGCTTACAGTGATATTCTTCTCAGCATGGGCAGCCTTTCGGGCGTAGTTCCCATGGTATCGGTAATTTCGGGAGTATGTGCGGGAACTATGGCAATGATAGCTTCCTCCGCTGATTTCTCCGTTATCACCGAGGGCGCTGAGCTTTATCTTGACGCATCGGGAAACAACGCTTCCGCCGAGAGCGCAGCAAAGAGCGGCGCAGTTAGCGCATATGCCAAGTCCGATGCAGAGGCTATGGATACTGTCCGCAGATATCTTTCCCTTATGCCTCAGAATAACCTTTCACCCCTTCCCGAGTTTGAGTTTGACGCTCCCGTGAGCGCAGCTTTCGATAACGCCGAGAACGCAGCCGAGAGCATTGCAGATGCAGGCAGCATTCTTGAGGTTTACGGCGAGTACGGCACAGCTTCCTACACTGCGCTCTGCACAGTTTCGGGAGTTACAGCAGGTATCGCTGCCACCAACAAGACCAAGGACAAGCTCACCTCTGCAGACTGCTCAAAGATCGCAAGATTTGTTCGTCTCTGCGACGCTTACAGCATTCCCGTCATCACTGTTGCCGATACCGAGGGCTTTGACCTTCATGGCGCAGATATGGTACGTGCGGGTGCTGCTCTTGCAGGCGCATATGCCGAGGCTTCATGTGCAAAGATAGCACTGGTAAGCGGCAAGGCATGCGGAATGGCTTATATCGCATTTGCAGGCAGGAATGTTGCTGCCGATGCAGTTTATGCGCTTCCCGAGGCAGTTATCGCTCCCATGGATCCTGTCAGCGCAGCTGAGTTCCTTTATCATGACAAGCTCAAGGGCGCAGATGACCTTGCAGCCGCAAGAGCTCAGATAGCCAAGGAATATGCCGAGAATGAAGGCTCTGCATTTGCGGCAGCAGCCAAGGGTGCGGCTGACGAAGTGGTAACAGCCGAAAACGTAAGAGCAGCAGTTGCTTCCGTTCTTGATGTTACAGCAGGTAAGCGCCTTAACAAGCGCCTTCCCAAGAAGCACAACATTCTTCCCCTTTGATAAAATTAACCTGAAAGGTCGATATACATTATGAAGAGATTTAATATTACAGTAAACGGAAAGTCCTATGACGTAGCAGTTGAGGAAGTAGGAGGCGCAGCTCCCGTTCAGGCAGCTCCCGCAGCAGCACCCGCACCCGCAGCTGCTCCTGCAGCAGGCAACGGCACACCCGTTAAGGCTCCCATGTCCGGAAATATCCTTGATGTCAAGGTAAACGTAGGCGACACTGTTTCCGCAGGCCAGGTCGTTGTAGTTCTCGAGGCACTCAAGATGGAAAATGATATCGTAGCTCCCGTAGCAGGCAAGATCACATCTATCGCTGCCAAGAAGGGCGATACCGTTAATTCCGATGACGTTCTCGCTACCATCGCATAAGCTGAAAGGAGCAATCCACAATGCCTAAAGTAAAAATCACCGAAACCGTTCTCCGAGACGCTCATCAGTCGCTCATCGCAACAAGAATGAGCATTGACGAGATGCTCCCCATTATGCAGGAGATGGATAAGATCGGCTACTATTCCGCAGAGGTCTGGGGCGGCGCAACATTTGATGCTTGTATCCGTTTCCTCGACGAGGATCCCTGGGAGAGACTGAGAATAATCCGTAAGAATATGCCCAACACCAAGCTCCAGATGCTTTTCAGAGGTCAGAATATGCTGGGCTACCGTCACTATGCTGACGATGTTCTTGAATATTTCGTTCAGAAGACTGTTGCAAACGGTATGGATATTATCCGTATCTTTGATGCGCTGAACGATATCAGAAACCTCCAGACAGCTATCCACGCTGCCAAGAAGGAGGGCGCACACGCTCAGGTAGCAATGTCCTTTACACTGGGCGATGTTTTCACCGATGATTACTATGTAAACTACGCAAAGCAGTGCGAAGCAGAGGGCGCTGATTCCATCTGTATCAAGGATATGGCTGCGCTCCTTACTCCTTTCAGAGCTGCTTCCCTTACAAAGGCTCTCAAGGAGAACATCGGTATCCCCATTCAGCTCCACACACACTATACATCGGGTCTCGCTTCAATGTGCCAGCTCAAGGCTATTGAAAACGGCTGCGAGTATATCGACACAGCAATGTCTCCTCTGGCTCACGGTACTTCCCATACTCCTACCGAGTCTATGGTAGCAGCGCTCCAGGGCACAGAGTACGATACAGGTCTTGACCTTGTAAAGCTTACCGAGATCAGAAGCTACTTCATGGGTCTGCGCAAGAAGTATATCGACGAAGGTCTCCTTGACCCCAAGATCCTTGTTGCAGATGCAAACGCACTTATCTATCAGGTTCCCGGAGGAATGCTTTCCAACCTTCTGTCCCAGCTCAAGCAGTCGGGCAAGGAGGATAAGTTCGAGGAAGTGCTCAGAGAAGTTCCCAGAGTTCGTGCAGATGCAGGTAATATCCCTCTTGTTACTCCTTCCTCCCAGATCGTGGGCACACAGGCTGTGTTCAACGTTATCAGCGGCGAGAGATACAAGACCGTTACCAAGGAATTCAAGGACGTTATCGCAGGCAAATACGGAAGAACTCCCACACCTATCGACCCCGAGTTCAGAAAGTCCATACTCAAGGGCGAGGAGGCTATCGATTGCCGTCCCGCAGATCTGCTTGAGCCTGAGCTTGATACTCTCCGCAAGGAATGCGCAGAGTGGATCGAGCAGGACGAGGACGTTCTCACCTACGCAATGTTCCCCAAAGTCGCTCCCAAGTTCTTTGAGAAGAGACGCAACAAGAAGTACGGCATTGACGGAAAGAATTCCGATGCCGCAAGCAAGATCCATATGGTATAAGGCTTTAAGCCCCGCTAACAAAAATCAAGAGATACCGTGCCAAGGTGCGGTATCTCTTTAAATTTGTAAATTATTCCGAGGAACTTCACATTGCTATTGCATTTTTTGGAAAAATAGTATATAATAAGTAAAATACGTTTTTTCTAAGGAGGCTATTTTATGTTAGAAGAGATCATCGGTTCCGTATGCAGATATTCAAATGAGAAAATCAAGATAACAAAGGGCATGGCTGTTGCCGCAGCTCTCGGTGCATTCATTATAGGTCTTATTTCAGGCGTTATAGCTGCCCGTCTGGCACTCAGCAAGAAGTTTGCTGCCTGCTGCTCTTCAAGCGACGATTTCGACGCTGACGAGTATGTTAAAAATCTGAATTTCAGCGACGATGAATGATCTGCGTCCCAATAAATAAATCAGCAAAGGAAAATCAAAGATATGAAATTAGGTATGGTCGGTCTTCCTAACGTAGGAAAAAGTACGCTCTTCAACGCTCTTACAAATGCAGGCGCAGAATCTGCAAACTATCCTTTCTGCACCATCGAGCCCAACGTGGGCATAGTTTCCGTTCCCGACAGCCGTCTTGACAAGCTCAGGGAAATGTACAACCCCGATAAGTTTACCCCTGCCACACTTGAATTTGTTGATATCGCAGGTCTGGTAAGAGGCGCTTCCAAGGGCGAGGGCCTCGGTAACAAGTTCCTTGCAAATATCCGTGAGGTCGATGCCATCGTTCACGTTGTACGCTGCTTTGAGGACGATAACATCGTTCATGTTGACGGCGAGATAAATCCTGAGAGAGATATCGAAACTATCGACTTGGAGCTTATCTTCTCCGATATCGAGCTGCTGGAGCGCCGTATCGACCGCACAAAGAAGCTCATCAAGGGCGATAAGAAGTATCAGGCTGAGCTGGAGTTTCTTGAAGCTCTGAAAGCTCATCTTGAAGAGGGTCACTCTGCCCGTTCCTTCGGCTTCACCGAGGAGCAGGAGGAGATAATCAAGACAACTCCGCTGCTTTCCGCAAAGCCTGTCATCTACGCTGCAAATCTCAGCGAAGATGATTTCAAGAACAACATCGAAAATTCCAAGCATTATAAGACAGTGTGCGAGATAGCTGAGCGTGAACACGCCGCAGTGCTGCCCATCTGCGCCGAGCTTGAAGCCGAGATATCCGACATGAGCGGCGAGGACAAGGAGATGTTCCTTTCCGAGCTGGGTCTTGAGGTATCAGGTCTTGACAGAATTATCAAGGAGGGCTATTCTCTGCTTGGCCTTATCTCCTACCTTACCGCAGGTCAGCCTGAGGTTCGTGCATGGACTATCAAGAAGGGAACCAAGGCTCCCCAGGCAGCAGGAAAGATACACACCGATTTTGAAAAGGGCTTTATCAGAGCGGAAGTCGTTTCCTTTGACGACCTTATGGCGTGCGGCTCCATGGCTGCCGCAAAGGAAAAGGGACTTGTGCGTTCCGAGGGCAAGGAATATGTTATGCAGGACGGAGATATCGTTCTTTTCCGCTTTAATGTCTGATCCTTTCGGGAGGGATTTTTATGAAGAGGCATGAATATTTATACTCTGCGCTGGCAGCATTTGGTGCGGCGTTGGTGTTCATCGTGTTCGGTTCGGTAGTGCTCCATGTGCTCAATCCGTATCTTGATGCGGCTGAGATAGGCTTTATGTTCTTCAAGATGATACCCATTGCGTTCATAGCAATAGGCGCAGTTTTTGCGGTCATCGGCGCATATGCGCTTGTCAATGAAAGAATGATCGAGAACGGCGAGGTCATTGAGGCAGAGATAACAGGCATCAACGAGTTCTTTGTTGGTCAGACCACTGAGATAGTTCATTACAACCTGTTCTGCGAGGCTGTTATCAACGGAAGAAAGTATAGATTTTCCAAGAAAAATCTGGAGACCAATCCCAAGGAGCAGTTTGCGGGCGGCTATGTTCCCGTAAAGATAAATCCTAAAAATCCGATGCAGTATTTTATAATGATGTGATATTGCTACATAATGAGGGGTATATTTCGCTAAGAAATATACCTCTTTTCTGTTTAATTTGTAAAAAATGTCAATTCCAATTAAAGGGCTGCTATGGTATAATATAATGTGGTTTGTTATATTCAAATAACTTATGATGGGACGGTTGTATATGAGTTTTGTATCGTTAAAAAATGTATATAAGCGCTATCAGATGGGCGAGGTAACTATCACCGCATCGGACGGCGTAAGCTTTGATATCGAAAAGGGCGAGTTCGTTGTTATCACAGGTGCCAGCGGTGCGGGAAAGACCACTGTACTGAACCTTATGGGAGGAATGGACACCTGCGATGAGGGCGAGATTATCATTGACGGCAAGGATATCGCAAAGCTCAAACCCAGAGAGCTTACCGCTTACCGTCGATATGACATTGGATTTGTTTTCCAGTTCTACAATCTGGTGCAGAACCTTACCGCATATGAGAATGTGGAGCTTGCGGCTCAGACCTGCAAGGATAAGAGCATTGATGCGGCTCAGGTGCTGAAGCAGGTGGGTCTGGAGGACAGAATGAACAACTTTCCCGCACAGCTTTCCGGCGGCGAACAGCAGAGAGTTTCCATTGCAAGAGCGCTGGCAAAATCACCCAAGCTCCTGCTCTGCGATGAGCCTACAGGCGCTCTCGACTATAACACGGGCAAGACAATACTGAAGCTTTTGCAGGATACCTGCCGTGAAAAGGGTATGACAGTGGTAGTCATCACCCACAATCAGGCGATAACCCCCATGGCTGACCGTGTTATCAAGATAAAGAACAGCAAGGTGGCAAAAATATCCCTCAATCCCAATCCCACACCTGTTGAAAATATTGAATGGTAAGGTAATAACGCTATGAAGAAAAATATGCTTTTACTGAATACGGTCAGAGGTGTAAAGAAATCTCCCGGAAGATTTGTGGCGATCCTTACTATCATTGCGATAGGCTGTGCGTTTTATGCAGGTTTAAGCGCAGTATCAACTGACCTTAAAAATTCCGGCTGGAAGTATTACAGGGAATATGCCCTTGCGGACGTTCAGATTAAATCCACGCTGGGCTTTAACGGCGATGAAATAGAAAAGCTTTCCGACGGTGAGCATTTTGACAGCGGATATGCAGGCTATTCGGCAGACCTATTTGTGGAAAACAACGGCGGTCAGTCGGCTGTAACAGTGCTTTCCTATTCGGCAGATCAGCCGCTCAACAAGCTTTATCTTATGGAGGGCAGACTTCCCGAAAAGGCAGGGGAGTGCGTTGCCGATTATGATTCCATGCACAAGATATCCTTTAAAATAGGAGATACCGTAAAGCTTTCTGCTGACGGCGACAATGATGTGGCTGACTATTTAAATCAGTCGGAATATACCGTGGTGGGCCTTGTAAAATCTCCCGTGTATGTTTCATATGAGCGAGGCTCCACAACTATCGGAACAGGCTCCGTAAGTGCATTTATCTACGTCCCCGAGGAAAACTTTGCCTATGACGCTTATACCGACCTTTACCTTTCGGTAACAGGGGCTATGGACGAAAGCGTCAAGCCTTTTTCAGATGAATACAACGATATCGTAGCCGCTGCCGAGGAATACGCCGAGGGAATGTCAGCTCAGCTTCTCAGCGAGCGTTCGGACGAGATACGTGCCGATGCAGATGAGCAGATAGCCGATGCAAAGGAAAAGCTGGCGGACGGTCAGAAAAAATATGACGACGCCAAAAAGGACTATGACAAGGGTCTGAACGAGTACAACAAGTCCTACAGTCAGATAAACGAGCAGAAAAAAGAGCTTACCGATGCCAAAAAGGATATCGAGGACGGCAGAAAAGAGCTGGCAGAGAATGAGGAAAAGATGAACGCCCTTGCCGCCACCTGCACTCAGATAGACGATATCCTGAAAATATACGAAAAGGCATACGTCAAAGTGCTTCCCGAGGAGCTTCTCAACGAGTCAAGAAGTATCCAGCAGGTGTATGACGATAATGACATTGAGGCTTCCATATCCGACCTTCTGGCGGTTTTCATAATCACAAATCCCGATAAGGATCTCCAGTCAAAGACCGCCGCTCAGGCAGCCATAACAGGCGTAAACGAGCAGGTGAGAGCAGCTTCCGCAGGTGCACTGGAGCAGATATCCGCCCAGAAATGGCAGCTTGACAAGAGCGAAGAGGAAATAGACAAGGGCCTTGAAGAGCTTTCCGCTTATGACAGCGACCTTGCTAAAGCAAAGCATGAACTGGACAGCGGCAAGAAAAAGCTGGACGAGGCTCAGGCTGATATAGACAGCGCTAATGCAGAGATAGCCGATGCTGAAAGCGAGCTTGAGGATAAGCTTGCCGATGGCGAGTGGTACGTGTGGAACAGGGACGAGTTCAATCCCGGCTGCATGAGCTACGGCAGAGATGCGGAAAGGATAGACTCCATTGCCGCAGTTTTCCCCGTGTTCTTTATACTGGTTGCAGCTCTGGTTTGCTGCACCACCATGTCAAGAATGGTCGAGGAGCAGCGCACAGAGGTTGGAACTCTCAGGGCACTGGGCTACGGCACAGGCTCCATAATCCTGCAATATGTATTGTATGCGGCTATAGCAAGCGTTGTGGGCAGCCTTGCGGGAACAGCCATAGGTCTGGCGCTGTTGCCGAGGATAATCTTCATCTGCTATCAGACGATGTATAATTATCCCATATTTGAAGCGCCGTTCATGCCCTCATATGCACTGGGCTGCATGGGCGTATCACTGCTGTGTACATCGCTTTCTGCGGTATATACCTGTGCAAACGAGCTTCTGGAATATCCCGCAAAGCTTATCCGTCCAAAGCCCCCGAAGAATGGCAAAAGGATACTGCTTGAAAAGATAACACCCATCTGGAAGCACTTTTCATTCAGCAGCAAGGTAACTTTCAGAAATCTTTTCAGATACAAGAGCAGATTTTTCATGACAGTTATAAGCATAGGCGGCTGTACAGCCCTTATGCTTACAGCATTCGGATTAAAGGAAGCCATTGCCTGCATTGCAGAAAAGCAGTATGACGATATCTTCCTTTACGATGCTATCGCAGTTATCGGCAGCGATGTTCCCGAGGATGACCTTGCGCACATCGAGGACGTTATAAACGGCGAAAGTGCTATCATTTCACATATGAGCGCCGTTCAGGAGACACACGACGTTTATTCCGAAGGCGGCAATATGGAGGGCTATATCCTTGCCCTTGATGATGTTGCTGACATGGACGATTACGTTCAGCTCCAGAACAGAAAGAGCGGAGAGCATCTTTACATTGAGGACGGCAAGGTGATAATCACCGAGAAAATGGCAAGGGTGCTTGGTGTAAAGGAAGGCGACTTTGTAACTATTGACGGTGCATCTGGCCCCGCAGAGGTATCGGGCATTGCAGAAAACTACACCTTCCACTATGTCTATATGACAAGGGACACTTACACCTCTCTCTTCGGCGAGACCGACGACAACCTTATCCTGATAAACACAGGGGAAACTCCCGAAAAATCCGAAAGAGACAGAATAACCTCCGAGCTTATTTCCTGCGACGGAATAATCTCATCGTCCTTTATGTATGACGGAACGGGAACGTTCAGAACACTGGTATCAAGCCTTGACCTTATAGTTCTTGTCATCATAATTTTTGCGGGAGCGCTTGCTCTTGTAATACTCTTCAACCTGGCAAACATTAACATCAACGAGCGAATAGGGGAGCTTGCCACCATAAAGGTGCTGGGCTTTTTTGACGGCGAGGTGGGAGCGTACATTTACCGTGAGAACACCATTTCCTCCATAATCGGCATTGCCTTTGGACTGGTAGGCGGAATTTTCCTTGAAAGCTTTGTTGTAGGCAAGTCCGAGGTAGATGAAGTAATGTTCTCGCCCGATATACCTTGGTTCTGCTTCGTGCTGGCAGCGGCGGTAATGGTCATCTTCACAGTGCTTGTAAACTTCCTGCTGTATTTCAGACTCAAAAAGATAGATATGACATCTTCACTCAAGGCTATTGAGTGATATTGCCATAAAGCATTTACCGATAGTCAAAGGTTTTGTACAGCATATACATTGACAATTTTTTCACAGGGTAATATAATATTTTAGTGACGTGCCATTCACGGCAGCATCTTTCAGAGGTGCTGCCACTGGCACTTTTTTATGTTTGGGAGATCATGGAGGAAAAAGAAAAATGTTCAGGCAATTTGCAGAAATGCTGAAAAGAGAATTTAAGGGGTACAACGGCAAGAAATTCGGAAAAGACGTTCTTGCAGGCGTAACAGTCGCAGCCGTGGCTCTGCCGCTGGCACTGGCATTCGGCGTAAGCTCGGGAGCTACCGCAGCTTCGGGACTTGTTACCGCAATAATATCGGGACTTATCATCGGCGCACTTTCGGGCGCTTCCTATCAGATAAGCGGCCCCACAGGAGCTATGACAGCCATACTTGTTTCACTGGTGGCTCAGTACGGAATGCAGGGTGTTTTCATCGCAAGCTTATTGGCAGGCATCATACTGCTGCTGTGCGGCATATTCAAGCTGGGCGGACTGGTTTCATACCTGCCCTCGCCTGTTATCACAGGCTTTACCAGCGGTATCGCCATTATCATCGCCCTCGGTCAGATAGATAACCTTACCGGCATGAAGTCCGTGGGACTTAACAACCTGGAAAAGATAGCAAGCTATTTCACAACGCCTCAGAGCTTCAATCTTACAGCGTTCATTATCGGCGTTTGCGTTATAGTTTTCATGTTTGTATATCCTCAGAAGCTGAGCCAGTATTGCCCGGGTTCACTGGCAGCAATTATTCTTGCCACCGCAGCAAACTTTATCTTCAACTTTGATGTAAGCGTTGTCGGTGAGATACCAAAAACAATTTTCCTTGCTGACAGACTTGACATTACCAAGATAAATTTCAGCGAGTTTGGCAACTTTGTTGTTCCCGCTGTTTCCATTGCGGCTCTGGGACTTATTGAGTCCCTGCTCTGCGGAGCTTCCGCAGGACGAATGAAGAATGAAAAGCTCAATGCGGATATCGAGCTTACCGCACAGGGAATAGGAAATATCCTGCTGCCCTTCTTCGGCGGAGTTCCCGCAACGGCAGCTATCGCCAGAACCAGTGTTGCCATAAAGAGCGGCGGAGAGACACGTCTTACTTCCGTTATCCACGCTGTTGTACTGCTGCTTTCCATGTTCGTTCTCGGCGGCGTAATGTCTATGATACCTCTTTCAGCTCTTGCAGGCGTGCTTATCGTAACTGCATGGAGAATGAACGAGTGGAAGACCATAAAGTCCATTTTCAGCAAAAAGCTCAAAACAGCCATTGCACAGTTCATTATCACAATGACAGCTACCGTTGTGTTTGACCTTACAAAGGCTATCCTTATCGGCGTTGTGTTCTCGCTTATCCTCTTTGTTGTAAAGGTATCCGATATGCAGGTAACGGTTGCCGAGGTCGATCCTGATAAGCTTGACGAGGATAACGTTGACCCCGAAAAGCTCAAATACACCAGCGTTGTTTATATCACGGGACCCCTTTATTTCGGAACCTGCGCAAAGCTGGAGGACAAGGTATCCTCTCTCGGTGACAGCTACAACATAATCTTCTCAATGAGAGGCGTTACCGTTGCGGATATCTCGGGAATAGAAGCCCTCCACGAATACTGCGAGAGACTTATCTCCCAGGGAAGAATGGTATATTTCTCCTGCGTTCAGCCGGGAGTTATGGACCTCTTTGAAAGAACAGGACTGAAGCAGGAGCGTTTCAAGCACGATATGTTCTTCTGGAGCACCGACAAGGTGTTCGAGCACATCTCAAATCTTTAAGAACCCGTCTTCACAAGCATATGCGCACGTTTTTTCGGCAAATTTTGCCGCAGACTGCGTTAAAAATCCTTGCCGGGCGAAAGCCCGCCTGCGGATTTTTGCCTACTCTGCAACAAAATTATGCTCGAAAATCCGCACACATTTCTTATGAAGACAGGTTCTAATATCTGCGTAAGGCGTGGTAAATTTATCACGCCTTTTTTATTTATTTGCACTTGAAAAAGACAGCAAAATATGCTAAAATAAAATCACATATGCGGCAAAAGGAGGAAAATATCATCAAAGACGGTACTAAAAGCTTTCCCATAAGAAATCAGATGGTAATGATGTTTTTCATCGTTATACTTCCCCTTTTTGCAGCCAGCGTAATGCTGCTGGTGAATATGCGTACCATAATCAAGGATCAGACACTGAGCAGCACTGTCAGCAGCTCCAACAGCATTCGTTACCGCACCATGGATATGGTGGAGTCCACTGACAGCATAATGCGTATGTTTGCAGGCAGCGGCGAGCTGAAAAGCTTCCTTGAAAAGCGCTCCTCGGAAAAGTCCGAGTATTATGATTTCTATGCCAAGAATATCCATGTGCAGTATGTTCAGGCTTCCCCGCAGGTGAGCAACATATACGTTTTCATCAACAGGAACGAGTTCGTGTATAACTCCAACTATATCTATGCGGACGAAAGCGTGCTTACCCAGAAATGGTACAATTCTGCTGCACAGGACCCAAGCACAGCCGTGTGGGACATTATCAAAAGCCCTACGGACGGCAAGTATTATCTTGGCTGTGCTCAGGCGATAACCGATACCTCCAACGAGACCGTTACCGCTGTGGCTGTGGCGGTCATATCCGATGAATGGCTTATGCGTGTCATGCCCGACGAGCATATAAGAACGGTAATGTGCGTGGGCGGAAAGGCATTTTTCAGCGATTTTGCCGAGATAGTCAAGGGCGACAGCGTGTCGGGGGACAATGACCTTAACGTTAACGACATCTCCAAGACCTATGACTATGGCTTCTGGGGATATGACGGCTACACGGTGCTGAATAACTTCACCATAAACCACAATGCGGATTTTCAGCTGGTCATGCTCATTCCAAACTCCTACATAAACTACTCTCTCAGCAGGCTTTCTGTGGTTTACGGCGGCTACTGCGGACTTATGCTCATACTTTCCCTGCTGATAATCATACTTTTCACCAGTGTGTTCTCACGTCGGATAAAGCTTCTCAGCGAGAAGATGCACGCAGTTGCGGAGGGCGATATCAACGTCACCTTCAACGACAAGGGCGGTGACGAGATAGCCGACCTTTACAGCGACCTTAACCAGATGATCTCCAGTATGCAGAAGATGATGGACGACATCTATCAGGCAAAGCTCCAGAACGAGGCATTCAAGTTCGACCAGATGGAGGCTGAGTTCAAAGCCCTTGCCAGCCAGATAAATCCCCACTTCCTGTACAATACCCTTGAAACCATCAGAATGAAGGCGTACTGCAACAACGACAAGGAAACCGCCGATCTGGTAAAGAAGCTGGGCAAGTTCATGCGCCGCTGCCTTGAATTCAAGGACGGCGAGGTAACGCTCCGCTCCGAGCTGGAGTTCACAAACAGTTATCTGGAGCTTCAGACCGCACGATTCGGCGACAGAGTTTCCTACAGCATTTATTCCGAGGTCTCCAAGGATTATATGATACTGCCCCTGCTGATTCAGCCCGTTGTGGAGAACGCATTCGTCCACGGCATCGAGGGCTGCAAGTCCAACGGACATATCGATATAAAGGTATATTATCACAACGACTGCGTTGTTATCGACGTTTCGGACAACGGCAGCGGAATAACCCCCGAAAGGCTTGCGGAGCTTGAAGAAAAGCTCAGGCGCAACGATACCTCTTCGGGCAAGAGCATCGGTCTTACAAATGTAAACAAGAGAATAAAAATGTATCACGGCGAGCAGTACGGCTTGTCCATAAAAACGGCTCCCGAGGCGGGAACCACCATAAGGATAACTCTCCCGAGAAATCCTGTTCAGAAAAAGATCACTGTTCAGGATACGGACAAGGAAAAGTAACGTATCCTCAGGAAAGGCGGTTATAATATGTTCAAGGTTTTACTTGTTGATGACGAGCCTAATGTTCGTCAGGGCATAAAAATGATGATCCCGTGGGACGAGATAGACTGCGAGGTGATAGGAGAAGCGGACGACGGCGATGACGGACTTAACAAGATAATGATGCACCAGCCCGATATAGTTATCGCAGATATAAAAATGCCCGGAAAGACAGGCATTGAGATGACGGAAGCCGCAAAGGCGCTGGGCTTCAAGGGCAAGGTGCTGATACTTTCCGGCTATTCGGATTTTTCCTATGCCAAGACCGCCATTGCGCTGGGTGTAGAGAATTTTATCCTCAAACCCGTTGACGAGGACGAGCTTATCGAAGCCATAAAGACGGCAGGGAAGAAGATAAAGAGTGAGCGTGAGCACAGATACAAGCAGGAGATAGGCAGGGAATACCTTAATGAGCAGCTTGTCAAGGGGCTTTTTGCGGGTGACCCCATCCATGTGGCAGCTGCCGTAGATGAATATGATTTTCCAAGCTACTGCGCCGCTATCGTCTGCTCCGACGGCAGTCATCCCGAGCAGTCTGCCGACTATAACACAGTCCGCCGCTTCTATGACGCTCTTAACAACGTGGATATAGTTTCGGTGGATATAAGCGGTGCGCTGGGAATACTTTTCAAGGGCTGGAAATATACCGATGTTATGATGTCCCTTGAAAAGCTGCGCAAGGAGCTTTCTCCCGAAGCGTTTATTTCCTGCGGCTGCAATGTAAGCTCTCCGGCAGAGATATGCGTTTCATATTCCGAGGCGGCTGATTTCTACCGCAAGAGATTTATCTTCCATCACTGCGGCGTGGCAAGCACCGAGGTGTTCAAAAAGAGCCGCACCGCCGAGGATATCGACTTTGCCGACAGGATATACGCATACATGGAGATAAACGATACCGAAAAGCTCAACGGCGTTCTTGACAGATTTATGGAGTCCATGCTCACTGCGGACAATACTCCCGAAAAGGCTAAGATAAGCTGTATCACCATGCTTATGGACGTGCGCTCCCAGATGAGCAGAAGCGCTGCGGACAAAAAGCCCGAGAACATGATAAGCGATGATTTTGTAAATGAGATAAGCGATATGCACAGCCTGAGCCAGATGGTGGAGGCTATCAGAACAAAGCTCACCGATATCTCTGATGCCTGCTTCGGCAAGACCACAAAGAGCACCATGGAGCGTGTGGTCCAGTATATCAGAGCAAACTACAACCGTGAGCTTCGCCTTGAAATGCTGGCAGGGATCTTCGGCTACAACAGCGCATATCTTGGCAAGGTGTTCCACCAATATACAGGCGATAACTTCAACAACTATCTCGATGAGATACGTATTTCAGAAGCAAAGCGCCTGCTTGCCATGGACGAATACAGGGTGTATGAGGTGGCTGAAATGGTGGGCTACTCAAACATCAACTATTTCCACAACAAATTCAAGAAATATGTGGGCATGAGTCCATTGAGCTACAAAAAGCAGTTCGGCGGCGGAAAGGACGAATAAGCCTGCATATTTGACAATTCAGAATAAGGGTATGTATAATGTTATATACCCTTATTCTTTTTTTATATTTCTAAAAACGGGCTGTGTATGTTAAGATAAATATATATGCAGAAAATGCGGAATCATACGGCATTTTGATAAATTTTCAGGGATATTTGCCGCCTTCCGTACTGCTTTTTTAAACGAAAGGACAGTGTGAAATGTATAAAATCGTTAGAAAAAAAGCATTAAACCCCACTGTAACACTTATGGATATCGAAGCTCCCGCAGTTGCAAAAAAGGCGGAGCCCGGTCAGTTCATCATTCTCAGAACAGATGAGAACGGCGAGAGAATCCCCCTTACAGTAGCTGATTTTGACAGGGAAAAGGGTACTGTTACCATTATCTTCCAGATAGTTGGTGCAACTACCGAAAAGCTTAATCATATGAACGAGGGCGAATGTCTTCATGACTTTGCAGGCCCTCTCGGCAGAGCAACTCATACAGAAGGTCTCAAGAAGGTAGCTGTTGTAGGCGGCGGTGTTGGCTGTGCTATCGCATACCCCGTTGCAAAGAAGCTCCATCAGGTAGGCTGCGAGGTGCATTCCATCGTCGGCTTCAGAAACAAGGACCTTGTTATCCTTGAAGATGAGTTCAAGGCTTGCTCCGACAAGCTCTGCATGATGACAGATGACGGTTCCTACGGCACAAAGGGTCTTGTTACCAATGCCCTCAAGGAGCTTATCGACAGCGGCGAGCAGTATGACGAAGTAATCGCTATCGGTCCCCTGATAATGATGAAATTCGTTGCTGCCACCACTAAGGAATACGGTATCAAGACCGTTGTTTCCATGAACCCCATTATGATCGACGGCACAGGAATGTGCGGCGGATGTCGTCTTTCCGTTGGCGGCGAGACAAAGTTTGCCTGCGTTGACGGCCCCGAGTTCGACGGTCACCTTGTTGATTTCGACGAGGCTATGAGACGTTCCACAATGTACAAGCCTTTTGAAAAAAGAAAGTACGAAGAAACCTGCAATCTTTTCAAGGAGGTAAAGTGAAATGCCTAATATGTCTCTTAAAAAGAACCCCATGCCCTCTCAGGAGCCTGATGTAAGAAACAAGAACTTCCTGGAGGTAGCACTGGGCTATACAGCTGATATCGCAGTTGACGAGGCACAGAGATGTCTCCACTGCAAGGCTATGCCCTGCGTTTCGGGCTGCCCCGTAAATATTGATATCCCAGGCTTTATCAAGGAGATCGCTGACGGCAACTTTGAGGGCGCATACAGCGTTATCTCCAAGTCCAGCTCCCTCCCCGCAGTCTGCGGTCGTGTATGCCCCCAGGAGAACCAGTGCGAGGGCAAGTGCGTAAGAGGAAAGAAGGGCGAGGCTGTAGCTATCGGCCGTCTGGAAAGATTTGCAGCTGACTATCACAACGCAAACTTCAAGGGCGAGCCTGAGATGCCCGCTTCCAACGGCAAAAGAGTTGCTGTTATCGGCGCAGGTCCTGCAGGTCTTACCTGTGCAGGCGACCTGGCAAAGAGAGGCTACAAGGTAACTGTATTCGAGGCGCTCCACCTTGCAGGCGGCGTTCTGGTTTACGGTATCCCCGAGTTCAGACTTCCCAAGAGCATCGTTCAGCACGAGATCGACGGTCTCAAGGCTATCGGCGTTGATATCGAAACAAATATGATAATCGGCAAGACCGTTACCATTGACGAGCTGTTTGAAAGCGGCTATGAGGCTGTGTTCATCGGTTCAGGCGCAGGTCTGCCCAGATTTATGAACATTCCCGGTGAGAACTACAAGGGTGTTTATTCCGCAAATGAGTTCCTTACCAGAGTTAACCTTATGAAGGCTTATAAGCCCGACAGCGATACTCCCGTCAAGGAGAACAAGAGAGTAGCAGTAGTCGGCGGCGGTAACGTTGCTATGGACGCTGCAAGATGCGCAAAGCGTCTCGGCGCAGAAGAGGTTTACATAGTTTACCGCCGTGGCGAGGCTGAGCTTCCTGCCCGTGCAGAGGAGATCGAGCACGCTAAGGAAGAGGGCATCATCTTCAAGACCCTTACCAACCCCACCGAGATACTTGGCGATGAGAACGGCTTTGTAAGCGGAATCAAGTGCGTATCCATGGAGCTTGGCGAGCCTGACGAGTCGGGCAGAAGACGTCCTGTTGTAAAGGAAGGCTCCGAGCATACCGTTGATGTTGACTGCGTTATCATGTCCATAGGTACATCTCCCAACCCCCTCATCAGAAACACTACAGAGGGACTTGAAACCAACAAGCACGGCTGTATCGTTACCAAGGACGAAAGCGGTCTTACCTCCCGTGAGGGCGTTTATGCAGGCGGCGATGCCGTAACAGGCGCAGCTACCGTTATCCTCGCAATGGGCGCAGGCAAATCCGCAGCTCAGGCTATTGACGAGTATCTTCTTAATAAGTAAGAGATAACCTTTCACCGTATCCGTTCTGCGGGTACGGTGAATTTTTTTGAGCTGTCTTGATTTTTTTTAGTTGATATGGTATAATGATTCAATGTTTTTATCACGATAAATCGGAATTATAGGAATCGAATTTCTGTGGGAAAAAGCGTTTTCAAGCCAAGTAAAAGTCCTTTGACATTTAAAAAAACGAAAAAATTACAGTTGTCAAAAGGTTTTGATAGACAAAACACGCTGCTTTGATTAAAATAAAAATGAAGGAGGCAGATAATATGGAGCTTGGAAGTCAGATAAAAAAACATCGCAATGAATTATCATTATCACAGGAAGAACTGGCAGAAAAAGTATATGTATCAAGGCAAACTATCTCTAACTGGGAGAATGATAAAAGCTATCCCGATGTAAACAGTCTTGTTCTTTTGAGCGAAGTATTTAATGTCTCAATTGATAATTTGATCAAAGGAGATATTGAAATCATGAAAGAACAGATCAGCTCTGAAGACAGAAAGACATTTGAAAGCTTAAGTCGTATCTACGCAGTCTTGTTTTTATTGGCAATGCTTTCACCAATACCGCTGTTCCATTTTTTGAGCTTAGCGGGTATTGTCATCTGGGTCGTGTTAATGGGTGTTACACTTTATATGGCGTTCAGACTGGAAAAAATGAAAAAACAGTTTGATATTCAGACATATAGGGAGATAGTTGCGTTTTCCGAGGGTACGAGGCTTGATGATATTGCCAAAGCCAGGGAAGAAGGTAAAAGACCCTATCAAAAGGTTTTACTTGCCTTGGGTTCAGGTATTTTAACACTTATTATTTCAATTTCATTTGTTATGCTGCTCAAATAATGGAGGATAAAAATATGATTGGGGAAGAGCTTGGAATCAGCTTTGGAACGGCAATTTTGGTTTTAATTGCATTATATTTTGTAATTAAGTGGGCTGTAAAAAACGGAATAGAAGAAGCATATGAGGATATTACAAAAAAAAGATCTGGAAGAAGATATTAAATAACTTACTGAGGAATAGTCAAATTCCAATTTATAGAGTAGCTGCATTCCTCCAATCGACCCAAAAGTTAAATTACGTTAATCTGTAAAAACCAATATTATTTACAAGGAAGATATCAGCCAATGAAAAAATACATTATCAATTCCAACGACGCAGGACAGCGTGTGGATAAGTTCATACAGAAAGCAGCTCCAAGCCTGCCCCAGAGCTTGATGTACAAGGGCATACGCACGAAAAATATCAAGCTCAACCGCAAGCGCTGCGAGATATCCACCCGACTTTCCGAGGGCGATGTGCTGGAGCTGTATCTGCCCGATGAATTTTTCGGCAGTGATGAAAAGGAGTACGAGTTCCTTAAAGCCCCTGCGGATATCACCGTGGTGTATGAGGACGAAAATATCCTGCTGATGGATAAGAAAAACGGACTTGTTGTCCATGAGGATAACGACGGTTCCGTAGATACCCTTGTGAACCGTATGCTCCACTATCTTTATGCAAAAGGGGAGTATGACCCTGCGGACGAAAACAGCTTTACTCCCGCCCTCTGCAACCGCCTTGACAGGAACACGGGTGGTATTGTCATAGCCGCAAAAAATGCCGAATCTTTGCGTATCCTCAACCAGAAGATAAAGGACAGGGAGCTGGAGAAAAAGTATCTTTGTATCCTTGTGGGAGTTCCGCCCAAAAAGTCGGACACCCTTACCCATTATCTTTTCAAGGACAGCAAGACAAATACCGTTACCGTTTCCGACAAAAAAACAGCCTCCAACAAGACTATAATAACAAAGTACCGTGTGCTCAGGACCGACGGCACTCTTACCCTTGCGGAAATAGAGCTGATGACGGGCAGAACTCACCAGATAAGGGCGCATATGGCATATATCGGCTGCCCTCTGCTGGGTGACGGAAAGTACGGCATCAACAGGGTGAACCGAAGCTATAACATCAAAACTCAGGCGCTTTATTCCTACAAGCTGAAATTTGATTTCACCACCGACAGCGGCATTCTCTCGTATCTTAACGGCAGGGAGTTCACCGCAGAAAACGTGTGGTTTGCGGACAAATTTGTTAAATAGCACAAACTTTTTGCCTTGGAAATGTGCAGTATTGTGCAAAGGGCAGTTCTTGAAATTGTGTTCTTTTGTTCACAAATTACCTGTTGAATATGATTTTATATTCCGCTATAATAAATGTTAGACTTCTAACTGATAGATGTCTAACATTTTTCTTTTTCTTGGAATAAAGGAGCTGATGAAATGGAAAATGCCGACTGCGGCTATAGAAATGAGGATGAGCATATCGGCAGATACATAAATCATCTTTCCAAAACATTGCGCTATACCACCAATGCCATGATGATGAAACAGGGCGAGATAATAACAGGGGAGCAGTGCAGGATAATTTTCTATATAGCTCACCGCACGGCCCACGGCGAATGTGTGTATCAGCGTGATCTTGAAGATGATTTCGGGGTAAAGCGCTCATCCGTAGCGAGCATTCTGGGAAATCTTGAAAAAAGCGGGTACATTGCAAGAAGCGTCTGCGAGGAGGACGCACGCATCAAGAGGATAACCCTTACCGAAAAGGGACTTCGCACAAGCAAGCAGATGTACGATAACATCTGCCGTTTGGAGCAGTATCTCTCAAACGGTATGACATCTCATGAGCGTGAAGAGTTCATACGCCTGATGAAGCTTGCAATAGAAAATTTAGAGAAATTCAAAGAAGAATAACTACAAAGGAGTGGTCAACAGATGCTGAAAAAGCTTCTCGCCTGTGTGGGCGAGTACAAAAAATATACCATTCTCACGCCTGTGGTAATGATAGGCGAGGTACTGATGGAAGTTCTTATACCATTGGTAATGGCAAAGATAGTGGACGTGGGAATTGCCAACGGCGATGTGGCGTTCACAGTAAAAATGGGACTTATCATGGTCTCCATGGCAATATTCTCCCTTTGCTGCGGCGCACTGGGCGGAAAGTTTGCCGCAAAGGCAGGCATGGGCTTTGCTAAGAATGTAAGAAAGAAGCTTTTTGACAAGGTTCAGGATTTTTCCTTTGCAAACGTGGATAAGTTCTCCACAGCTTCTCTGGTAACAAGACTTACCACTGACGTTACAAACGTTCAGAACACCTTTATGATGATAATCAGAATGGCGGTACGTGCGCCTTTCATGCTTATCGTCGCACTTATAATGTCGATCTCCCTCAATGCAGAGCTGGCAGTTGTGTTCCTGGTCGCTATCCCCGTTCTGGGCGTTGCAGTGGGACTTATCACAACAAAGGCATTCCCCAGATTTGAGAAAATGCTTGAAAAGTATGACTCCCTCAACTCCAAGGTACAGGAAAACCTTATCGGTATCAGAGTTGTAAAGGCATTCGTAAGAGAAAGGTTTGAGGGCAAGAAGTTCGTAGCTTCCGCTGACGATGTAAGAGCCGCTCAGGTAAATGCCGAAAAGCTCGTTATTCTGGGTCAGCCCGCAATGCAGATAATTATGTATGCCTGCATCGTTGCCGTTATCTATTTCGGCGGAAATATGGTTATCGGCGGTACATTCCTTGTCGGTGAGCTTTCCAGCTTCATCAGCTACGTAACTCAGATACTTATGTCCCTTATGATGCTCTCCATGATCTTCGTTATGACAACTATCTCCCTCGCTTCCATGCACAGAATAGTTGAGATATTCGATGAAGTTCCCGAGATCAGAGATGACGATGCAGACCCCGCACTTGTTCCCGCAGACGGAAGCATCAGATTCAACAATGTTTCTTTCAGCTATGCAAAGGACGAGGATAACCTCACTGTAAAGAATATCAATCTTGATATCAAGTCTGGCGAGACCATCGGCGTTATCGGCGGAACCGGTTCGGCAAAGAGTACCCTTGTTCAGCTTATTCCCCGTCTCTACGATGTGCTTGACGGCAGCGTTGAGGTAGGCGGCAGAAATGTCAAGGACTACAAGCTTGATAACCTGAGAAACGAAGTTGCAATGGTTCTCCAGAAGAACGTTCTGTTCTCAGGCACTATCGAGGATAACCTCCGCTGGGGAAATGAGAACGCTACCCACGAGGAGATAGTTGAAGCGTGCAAGCAGGCACAGGCTCACGACTTTATCATGAGCTTCCCCGACGGATATAATACAGATCTGGGTCAGGGCGGCGTAAACGTGTCCGGCGGTCAGAAGCAGAGACTTTGTATCGCAAGAGCGCTTCTTAAAAAGCCCAAGATAGTTATTCTTGATGACTCCACCAGCGCAGTCGATACTGCCACCGATGCGAAGATCAGAAGCGCATTCAGGCAGGAGCTGGCAGATACCACAACGATCATCATCGCCCAGAGAATTTCCTCCGTCAGCGACGCTGACAGGATAATCGTCCTCGATAACGGCGAGATAAACGCATTCGATACTCACGATAACCTTATAAAGAATAATGAGATCTACCGTGAAGTTTACTACTCACAGCAGAAAGGAGCTGAAGAATAATGCCTCCACGTAAGCAAGGACCTATGCAGAAGCCCAAGAACGCATTCGGCGCATTCAAGAGAATACTTTCCTATATGGCAGAGTACAAGGCGCTGCTCCTGCTGGTAGTCGTTTTCATCATATGCAGCTCGCTTGCAAATGTAATAGGAACCTCTTTCCTCCAGAAAATAATAGATAATTACCTTACCCCCCTTATCAAGGACAGCGGAAATGCCGAGCTTTACCGAGGCTTTATGGCAGTTCTGGGACAGATGATGCTGGTGTATGTTATCGGTGCCCTCTGCACATTCGG
This sequence comes from Huintestinicola butyrica, assembly GCF_025567215.1. NCBI lineage: Bacteria > Bacillati > Bacillota > Clostridia > Eubacteriales > Oscillospiraceae > Huintestinicola > Huintestinicola butyrica. The sequence goes on along the minus strand of NZ_JAOQKB010000002.1, from coordinate 157,950 downwards.
ATATTCAAGAATAATGCTTAATATCTCCACAAAAACACTGTTCAAGATAAGAACAGACCTGTTCACACACATGGAGACTCTCCCCATAAAGTATTTCGATACCCATACCCACGGTGAGCTTATGAGCCGCTACACCAATGATATCGATACTATCCGTGAGATGCTCTCCAACGCAGTTTCAAGCTTTATTTCTTCGGCTGTTACTATTATCGGCGTGTTCGTAATGATGGTTTACTACAGCTGGCAGCTCACTCTCGTATCTATCGGAATGCTGTTTGTCATTCTCTTCCTCACAGGAAAGATAGGCGGCAAGAGCGGTAAGTACTTCAAGGAGCAGCAGAAGGAGATAGGCGCTGTCAACGGCTACATCGAAGAGATGATAGACGGTCAGAAAGTCGTTAAGGTGTTCGTTCACGAAAAGCAGGCAAAGGAAGAATTCGAGCAGCTCAATGACCGCCTTTGCGAAGCTTCCACAAACGCAAATACCTTTGCAAATATTCTCGGCCCCGTAAACAACAACCTCGGTCACGTTCAGTATGCACTGACCGCAGTTGTGGGCGGAATACTTGCCATCAAGGGCGTTCATTCTTTCAGCGGTCCCATAATGGTCGGTACAGTCGTTGCATTCCTCCAGTACACAAGAAATTTCTCAATGCCTATTTCTCAGGTTTCACAGCTGTTCAACTCAGTTCTCTCCGCACTGGCAGGTGCCGAGCGTATCTTCAATATGATAGATGAGCCCTCCGAGGTCGATGACGGCTATGTAACTCTGGTAAATGCCAAGGAAGCTCCCGACGGAACACTTACCGAGTGCTCCGAGCGCACAGGCGTGTGGGCATGGAAGCATCCCCATAAGGCAGACGGAACCATAACCTACACCAAGGTACAGGGCAGGGTTGAGTTCGATGACGTAACCTTCGGTTACGAGGAGAACAAGACCGTTCTCAACGGAATAAGCCTTTACGCAAAGCCCGGTCAGAAGATCGCTTTCGTAGGCTCCACAGGTGCGGGAAAGACCACTATCACCAACCTGATAAACAGATTTTACGATGTGCCCGACGGAAAGATACGCTACGACGGCATCAACATCAACAAGATTAAGAAGGATGACCTGAGACGTTCGCTGTCAATGGTTCTCCAGGATACACACCTTTTCACAGGAACCGTTATGGATAATATCCGCTACGGAAAGCTTGATGCTACCGATGAAGAGGTCATCAAGGCAGCAAAGCTTGCAAATGCCGACTCCTTTATCAGACATCTGCCCGAGGGATACGATACTATGCTTTATTCCGACGGCGCAAACCTTTCACAGGGTCAGAGACAGCTTCTTGCCATTGCAAGAGCGGCCGTTGCGGATCCTCCCGTTCTTATCCTTGATGAAGCAACATCTTCCATTGATACAAGAACGGAAGCCCTCATCGAAAAGGGCATGGACAGTCTGATGGAGGGCAGAACGGTATTCGTAATCGCTCACAGACTTTCCACCGTAAGAAACTCCGATGCGATAATGGTGCTTGAACATGGAAACATCATAGAGCGTGGCAACCACGACGCACTTATTGCAG
>NZ_JAOQKB010000002.1:0-156053 GCF_025567215.1 Huintestinicola butyrica | reverse complement strand
GCATTTTTTGTTTGCATATGCTAAAATAAGATAAACAGGACTTTTGCCCTTATTTTCAGCCGCACTGCGGCGGATTGGAGAATTATATGAAATACATCGTTTTACTTTGCGACGGCATGGCAGATTACCCTCTGCCCGAGCTTGACGGCGGCACTCCCATGAGTCGCTCCGTTACACCCAATACCGATATGCTTGCTGCAAAATCTACTGTGGGTCTTGTACGCACCGTTGCCGACGGTCTTAAGCCCGGCTCAGATGTTGCAAACCTTTCCGTTCTGGGCTATGACCCTGCTGTTTGCTACACAGGCCGTTCCCCTCTGGAGGCAGGTTCCATCGGCATTGATATGTCCGCTGATGACGTTTCCTTCCGCTGCAATCTTGTTACCGTTTCCGATGAGCCTAACTTCGAGGACAAGACCCTCGTTGACTACTGCGCAGGCGATATCTCAACAGCAGAAGCAAAGGTTCTCGTTGACTATCTTGCAGAGCATTTCAACAACGAGGAATTTGACCTTTACAGCGGCGTAAGCTACCGTCACTGCCTTATCTGGCACGGCGGAACTACCGACCTTGCTCCTCTCACACCTCCTCACGACATCACAGGCAGAGTTGTAAGAGACTATGTTCCCAAGCACCCCAATGCCGCAAAGCTCTATGATATGATGAAGAAGAGCGTTGAGCTTCTCAAAGACCACCCCATCAACAAGGACAGAATCGCAAGAGGTCTTAACCCCGCAAACTGCGTATGGTTCTGGGGCGAGGGCAGACGTGCCGAGCTGGAGAACTTCACCAAGAAGACAGGTCTCAAGGGCACAATGATCTCCGCAGTTGACCTTTTAAAGGGCATTGCAAAGTTCGGCGGCATGGATATTGCCGAGGTCGAGGGCGCAACAGGCTACATAGACACCAACTTCAAGGGCAAGGCTCAGGCAGCTCTTGACGCTCTTGCAAACGGCAGTGATTTTGTTTATGTTCACATGGAAGCTCCCGATGAGTGCGGTCACAGACACGAGATCGAGAACAAGGTAAAGTCCCTTGAAATAATCGACAAGGACGTTCTGGGCTATATGCTCCCCGAGCTTGATAAGAAGTATGACGATTACAAGATAATGATACTTCCCGACCACCCCACACCTCTTGCTCTGAGAACTCACGTTTCCGACCCCGTTCCTTTCCTCATCTACAAGAAGAGCGCACCTGTAAAGGGCGTAGCCTCTTTCAACGAGGAGTCTGCAAAGGAAACAGGACTTTTCATCGAAAAGGGTCCCTCTCTTATTGATTACTTCATCAATCTTTGATTTAAAAACATCAAAAGGTCATCTCCGAGCATAGTGAGATGACCTTTTTTATACGGTGATGATATGAGATATTTTATAAGTGAAGCTGAACGCAGAAGCTCCCGAAGCACCCTTTATTTTGAGCTTCAGAAAGGGCATTATCACAACAAATGCTGGCTTGATGATTCTGTCTGTATCCATGCGGATATATGGGACAGCCTCAGCCTGACAGAGCTTTTTACAAAAGCCCTGCCGAATTTCTCTTATTACGGTCTTACAGAGGTCAGCCCCGACGAGTTTAAAAAGCTTAAAGAGCTGTCGAAAGGCTCGGTGCAGTGGGAGAATGTCATTTCTCAGCTGTCCCCATGGGCAGAGGAGTGCTTTGAAAATAACACGGTTTTCACAATATGCGGAATATAAAACAACCCCGAAAGTTTCGTGCTTTCGGGGGCGTTTTTGTTATGCTTTTCTGACAGGTCTTACATATTTCCAGAAGCGCTTGCAGTCGTGATAGAAGTAGAATATCCTGCCGGGAGCCGTGTCAAGGCAGTAGCCCGTGGACCGGTAGTCAAACTCTTTCATAGCTTTTTCGATGTGCTGCTCCACAATGGCATTTTCCGTCTCAAAATCAAAGGGACCGTGCTCGAAAACTATGTACTCTCCCTCAGGAATATCCGAAAGTATCATCTGCTCGGGCACAGGGCCGTTATAATCCGCAGGCAGACGCACGCCGTAGCATTCCGCAAGGGGAATGCCCCAGCTGCATATCCTGCCCTCAGGGGTGTTCAGGAATGCCATGAGCTGACCGCTTCCGCTGTTGTCTTCGTCGCCGCCCACATCGTCAAGCTTGCCCTTTATGCTGTTCAGCAGGCCACATATCGTATCGAAGTCCTGACCCTTGATAAGGCTCTGCTTCTGCCAGAAATCCCAGTAGCCGATGCTTTCGTAGTTCCTGATATGCAGGAATTTGTGTGCGGGGATAGTTACAAAATAGGTCTTTACCGTTCCGTCTGAATATGGCATATCATTTTCTCCGTTTTCTGTAAGATAGCAGTCAAATGGGCGTATAATTGTACGCAGCACAACGGGAACAGGCTTTCTGCGGTACTGGCTGGGCGTGATGCCGTAGGCTTCCCTAAAAGCACGGGTGAACGCTTCATGAGAGGAAAAGCCGTAGTTCAGCGCAATTTCAAGTATGCCGCAGTCAGTGTTACGCAGGTCGATGAGCGAAAAAGCAAGCTTCCTGTACCGCAGATAATCCTTGAACTTCATGCCCGATATTTCACTGAATTTCCTTGAAAAGTAAAATTCCGAATACCCAAGCCTGTCTGCCAGATGTTTCAGTGTCAGGGCTTCATCGTCCTTGTTTTTTATGCAGATGTCTATTTCATCAACAATGGTCTGCATATTTTTATGCCACTCGTACATTTTACCGTCCTTCATTCCTGTGACTTTTTTACAGCTGCTGTAATCTTATTATATCGGAGAAAGCTGTATTTTGCTTGATTTCAGTTGCTCAGTTTATGGATTTGGGCGCTCTGTCGGGGCGCATGGTCAGGGAGAGACGCTTTCTTTTCAGGTCAACGTCCAGTACCCATACCTTTACCACATCGCCGACCTTTACCGCTTCAAGAGGGTGCTTGATAAATCTGTTGCATATCTGGGAGATGTGAACGAGACCGTCCTCATGAACGCCGCAGTCAACAAAGCAGCCGAAGTCGATAACGTTTCGCACCGTGCCCATAAGCTCCATGCCTGGTTTCAGGTCTTTAAGCTCCATAACATCGCCGCTTCTCAGCAGGGGAGGGGGAAGCTCGTCACGGGGGTCACGTCCCGGCTTTGCCAGCTCCTTGATGATGTCACGGAGAGTGGGCACGCCTATGCCTATTTTCTCGGATATCTTGTCAAGACCCTGCTTCCGGGCAGCCTCGGCAACGGTATTCATTTTCTCGCTGCCGATGTCAGCCAGAGTAAAGCCGCATATTTCAAGCAGCTTCTTTGCCGCACCGTAGCTTTCGGGGTGAACGGAGGTGTTGTCCAGAGGATTTTTGCCGCCCATTACCCGCAGGAAGCCTGCACACTGCTCAAATGCCTTTGCACCGAGTTTGGGGACTTTCATCAGCTGCTTGCGGTCGGTGAACTCGCCGTTTTCCTCACGGTATGTGACTATGTTCTTGGCAACTGTAGCGTTTATGCCCGAAATGTAGGTCATAAGTGAGCGTGAAGCTGTGTTCAGGTCAACGCCTACGGAGTTAACGCAATCCTCCACAACGCCGCCCAGCGCTTCATCAAGCCGTGCCTTGGGCATATCGTGCTGATACTGACCAACGCCGATGGACTTGGGGTCTATCTTTACAAGCTCCGCCAGAGGATCCTGCAAGCGCCTTGCAATGGAGACCGCACTTCTCAGCGATACATCGTAATCTGGAAATTCCTCCGCTGCCAGTTTTGATGCGGAGTAAACGGAAGCTCCCGCCTCGGATACCACCATGTAGGAAACCTTGCGGTCAAGCCCCTTGATTATCTCGGAAACTATCTGCTCGGACTCTCTCGAAGCCGTGCCGTTGCCGATGGCGATAACGGAAACGTTGTACTTGTTTATAAGCTCCGTGATCTTCTTCTTGCCCTGCTCCACTTTGAACTTTTCATTTGTGGTGATATATGCCACGCCTGTGTCAAGCACCTTGCCCGTGCTGTCAACTACAGCCAGCTTGCAGCCTGTCCTGAAACCGGGGTCAACGCCCAGTGCTATCTCGCCCTTTACTGGAGGCTGCATAAGGAGCTGACGGAGGTTTGATGAAAACACCTTTATAGCCGATTCGCTTGCCTTGTCGGTAAGCTCCGCACGTATCTCACGCTCAACGGAGGGGTATATCAGACGTTTCAGGCTGTCAAGGCAGGCAGCCTCCACAAGCTTTCCGCATGGGCTGCCGTTCTTTACATATGTGCCGAGGATAATTTTTTCAGCGTCGCCTTCAGGGAGCACGATGCTGACTTTCAGCTTTTCCTCACGCTCGCCACGGTCAATGGCAAGCACTCTGTGACCTGCTATTTTGCTCACAGGCTCGGAGTATTCGTAGTAATTCCTGTAAGTGCCTTCAGGGTCTTTTTCCTCGCTGCCTGATACGGAAACTGAGCCACGGACGTTGAAAAGTGTTCTCAGGCGCTTTCTCAGGTCAGCGTCATCTGAAAATGTTTCCGCAATAATGTCGCAGGCACCTGCAATAGCATCGTCGGCAGATGATACGCCCTTTTCCTCGCTGATGTATTTCTCAGCTTCGGCAGAGGGTTCGGCCTTTGTGTTCTGAGCCATGATAAGCTCCGCCAAAGGCTCCAGACCCTTTTCCTTTGCAATGGAAGCCCTTGTGCGGCGCTTCTGCTTGTAGGGGCGGTAAATGTCCTCCAGCTCAACCAGAGCCGCCGCATTGGAGATAGCCTCCGCCAGCTCAGGGGTCATCTTGCCCTGCTCGGTGATGGAGTTTGTTATCTCTTCCCTGCGCTTGTCCAGATTTCTCAGATATGTAAGGCGCTCGGAAATAAGCCTGATAGTCTGGTCATCGAGAGTGCCGTGATATTCCTTTCTGTATCGTGCGATAAAGGGAACGGTGCAGCCGCTGTCCAGAAAGTTTATGATGTTGTCTATGTATTCCTGCTTTACGTTAAATTCGTTGTGAAGCTGTACGTTTATCTCCAATTTGTTACCTCCAAATCAAATTCCCGACAGGTCAAAATCGGGAGTGTATTCCTCCTTGGCAGAGGAACGTTCCTGCATAAATCCGTCAAATCCCAGCTCTGCCGCCACCTGAGCCACCTTTTCATATTCATAGGTGGATATGCGCCTGTTTATTTCCTTGTGTTCGCAGCTTTTGTAAAACGGCGTGTACTGGCTCATCAGACTGAGCAGATAGCTGTTCTTCGGGTACATTTCGGCAATGGTGCGCAGTATCTTTTCGGAATCCTTTCTGTGGGAGGGCAGCACCATGTGGCGGATAATAACACCGCTTTTCATCAGTCCGTTTTCGTCATAAACAGGTTTGCCCGCAATTTCTATCATTTTGCCGATGGCCGCCGAAGCATATGAAAAATAATCCTTTGCAGCAGAGTATTTTTCCGATATCTCACTGTCATAATACTTGAAGTCGGGCATGAAGATATCCACATACCCTCTCAGCATTTCTATAGTTTCGGGCAGCTCATAGCCTCCGCTGTTGTATGCCACGGGAATATTCAGCCTGCCCTTGCATAGATCCAGAGCCTCGATGACCTGGGGAACATAATGGGTGGCGCTTACCAGATTTATGTTGTGCGCACCCTTGTCCTGAAGCTCCAGAAATATCTCGGCAAGACGGTTTACCGGAATTTCTTTGCCGAAATTTTCGGCGGATATCCTGTAATTCTGGCAGAAGCAGCATTTAAGGCTGCAGCCCGAAAAGAACACCGTGCCCGAACCTCTTGTGCCCGAAATGCACGGCTCCTCCCACATATGCAGATACGCTTTTGCAAGCCTCGGGAGAACTCCGCCGCCACAGAATCCCACAGTTTTTGTCCTGTCGGCTCCGCAGCGGCGGGGGCAAAGCTCGCAGCTTTTTAAAATATCATTCATAGCGGTGTGCGATAACATCTGTGAGGACGATATCATGAGTGAGATATTCCTCCTTCACCTCAAACTCTTCCGAGTAATCGGTTGACAGATATTTCTTATTGTCGTCCGCAAAAACGGTCACTATAGTGCTGTCCTTTCCAAGCTTCTCCTGCGCAAGGATACAGCCCAGCATATTTGCGCCCGAGGAAATTCCTACGCCAATGCCAAAATTGCGTGAGAGCATCTGAGCCATTATGATAGAGTCTATGTCGTCCACGGAAACAACAGCGTCAGTCTCGTCAAGCTTCAGTATATCGGGGATAAATTCATCGGAAATGCCCTGGATACGGTGCTTGCCGACCCTGTAGCCTGTGGAAAGAGTGGGGGAGTTAAGGGGTTCCAGAGGGAATACCTTGCAGTCGGCATTGTCTTTCCTGAGCCGTCTGCCGATGCCCATTACAGTTCCGCCTGTGCCCACACCTGCCACGATCCCGTCCGCTTTAAGTCCCATAGCCGCCAGCTGACGGGATATTTCCTCACCTGTGTAGAGATAATGGGTTTCGGTGTTGTCCTCATTGGAGAACTGACGGGGGAGAAATACTCCGCCGCCCTCCGCAAGCTTTTCCGTCATGGCGATAGAGCCTAAGAAGCCGCCCTCCTCACGGGATACCAGCCGAACCTCCGCACCGAAGCTCTTCATCAGATTTATGCGCTCGGCGCTCATCCAGTCGGGCATATAAATGACTACCTTGTGACCAAGATAGCTGCCCATAGCGGAAAAGGCAATGCCTGTGTTTCCGCTGGTGGCTTCCGCAATTATGTCGTCAGGGGCGATCTCACCCTTTTCATAAGCTTTCTTCATGATGTGAAAAGCAACTCTGTCCTTGATGCTTCCCGAAAGATTAAAGTATTCGGCTTTGGCAAAAATGCGCCTCGGCTCGCCCTTGTAGGTGAAATGGATCTCCAGCAGGGGAGTCTTGCCGATCATTCCCGATATTTTGTCAAAACGGCTTTCATAGACTGTGTTCATATAGTAAAGACCTCACAAATCACAATACAATTACATTCTGTCAAATGCCTGCTTGATGTCGGCGATGATGTCGTCAACATTTTCAAGGCCTACAGAGAAGCGGATAAGTCCGCCGTCGATGCCTGCTGCCACAAGCTGCTCATCGCTGAGCTGACGGTGTGTTGCAGAAGCGGGGTGAAGAACGCAGGTGCGGATATCGGCAACGTGTACCTCGTTGGAAGCAAGCTCCAGATTATCCATGAACTTTACAGCCTCGCTTCTTCCACCCTTGATGGAGAAGGAGATTACACCGCTGGTTCCGTTGGGGAGATACTTCTTGGCACGGTCGTGGTACTTATCTGTTTCAAGACCGGGGTAGGAAACGGATATCACCTTGTCGCAGCTCTGGAAGAACTTAGCCACCTTCATTGCGTTGGAGCAGTAAACGGGCATACGTACAGCCAGTGTTTCAAGTCCCAGATTGAGCAGGAAAGATGAGTGAGCAGCAGGATAGCAGCCAAAGTCTCTCATGAGCTGCATTCTTGCCTTTGTGATGTAGGGCACAGGGTACTGCTTGGTGTAAACAGTACCGTGATAGCTCTCGTCAGGCTCGGAGAGACAAGGGAATTTGCCGTTGTCCCAGTTGAACTTGCCGCTGTCAACAATAACGCCGCCTACCTGAACAGCGTGGCCGTCCATATATTTTGAGGTGGAGTGAATAACGATATCAGCGCCCCATTCGATAGGTCTGCAAAGAACGGGAGTTGCAAAGGTGTTGTCAACGATAAGGGGAACATTGTGCGCATGAGCGGCCTTTGCCCACAGCTCAATGTCAAATACGGTGAGAGCGGGGTTTGCGATAGTCTCGCCGAAAACACACTTGGTGTTGGGCTTGAAAGCGGCATTCAGCTCTTCTTCGGTGGCATTTACATCTACCCAGATGCACTCAATGCCCATTTTTTTGAGGGTGAAGCCGAAAAGGTTGATAGTTCCGCCGTAAATGGAAGAGGAAGCAATGAAGCTGTCTCCTGCCTCGCAGATGTTCAGGATAGACAGCAGGGAAGCCGCCTGACCGCTGGAGGTGCACATTGCAGCTGCGCCGCCTTCAAGAGCAGCTATCTTCTTTTCAACAGCATCGGTGGTGGGGTTCTCAAAGCGGGAGTAGATAAGGCTCAGTGTGGGATCGTCAAAAACGTCCGCAACAGAGTTGGTGGAATCATATACATATGTAGTGCTCTGAACGATAGGCATAACTCTGGGTTCGCCGTTCTTGGGGGTGTAGCCTGCGTGCAGGCATTTGGTTTCAAGCTTTGCGTCTTTTTTCATTTCTTTCAAGGTAGTGACCTCCTGTATAATATAATGCCGTCCCTGCGGTATTTTGTGATAGACATATCTTTAATAGTATATCATATTTTGGGGGATTAGTCAATGATGAGAGATCTATTATTTTTATATTTGGCTTATCATTATATGCAGTTATGAAGTAAGGCTTTATCAAAAAACAACCTCCATTGATATAATACAACTACGGCATGGAAGCTGTAGAAATAAAATCAATGGAGGTCAATCAAATGAGCGTTAAATGCTCAGGTGTATAATGTGAAAATTGCAGGCGGAATACGGAGTTTTGGCAAAAAATCATTTTATTTGCGTGTCGATTTTGATAAGCACTTCAACAAATCTCTGCATACATTCGATACTGCCTGTGGAAACACGCACCCAGCCTTTTAGTATGCCTTTGGAATAGTCTCTTATAAGTATTCCATGCTCTTTGGCGGCTGAAACAATATCGGTTGATGGCTTGTTGGGCATAAATAAAACATAATTTCCTTCTTTGGAAATAACCTTATATCCGAGTTCGCTCAGCTTTGATGTAAGGTATTCACGCCCTGTTTTTTCAATCTCCTGAAGCTTTTCTATCATGTCCTGACGTTTGATAAGCTCTTCCGCAAAGAGAATAGCAACATTGCTCACATTGAATGTTGATTCTGCGTTTTCTATGTAATGAATAAGCTGTTTATTGCCGGAAACATATCCGATCCTGAGTCCTGCACAGGAAAACAGCTTTGAAAAAGTTCTTAACACCAGAAGATTGTCATATTCATTTATGAGTGGCATAAAAGTATTTGGATAGAAATAATGATAGGCTTCATCAACAACTGTTACAGCGCCGACAGATGCTGCCTTTTCGATTATTGCCCTTGCGTCAGCGTCATTCCAGCAAGCACCTATTGGGCTGTTGGGGTTGAGCAGTATTACCAACCCTGTGTTCTCTGTTATCAGATCTAAAGCCTTGTCAACAGATAAACTGTAATCCTCATTGTATTCAGCCATGACATGACCCATTCCGAACATTTTTGAATATACATCGTACATTTCAAATGTCGGAGTAACGGTAAGCAGTTCTTTTCCCTGTTCACCGAAACACTGGAAAATCAACCGCATAGCTTCATCCGAGCCGCAGGTTATGGAGATACACTCAGCGGGAATATTATTATGTTCTGATAACAGCTTTGCTAATCTGTCCTTTTCAGGGTATGAAGCAATAAATTCAGGTGTGATTTTCTTTTTTATTTCTTCCACAAAGTCTGCGGGAAGTCCCTCAGGATTTTCGTTCATATCAAGGCGAAGATAATCCTTGCGTTCATCGTGGAATTTAACTCTATAAAGATTTTTTATATTTTCATTAACATAGTACATAAATACAACTTACCTTTCCAGAATGGTGTACCATCTGTCCGTCTCACTGAAGCTTGCTTCGTTGTTAAGGTGGGGCAGATAGTCCTGCTTAACGATCCTGAACCCTGCGTTCTTAAAGACCTCATAGTAAGCGTTATATTCTGAAGGGGTGCGGTATATAACGTCATAAGTGGTTTTGAGCGCATCTGAGGGACATTCGTCAAGGGTAAGTCTGGTTTCAACAGCAACGGTTTCTGTCAGATACATTATGCAGTGCTCATCGAGAAGGTCGATAAGTCCCGCTATGCAGTCTTTCAGATCAGCATCATTTATGTACATACAAACTCCGCCGATGACTACACGGTCAAATTTCCTTTGAAGCTTTTCGCTGCTTCGCCTGCACGCTTCCTGAAAAGAAACGTTTATGAAATCATAGTCGGCATTTTCAAAAGAACATCTCTGCTGAGCGATCTTTATCATTTCGCCCGAAAAGTCCGTTCCGAGATAATAGCCTGACTCGGGGATAATGGATTCAGCCCATCTTCCTATTCCGCATCCGATATCCAGTACAGAAGAGCTTTTATTAACTTTGAGCTGAGGAAGGATAAAGGTCTTCTCAAAAGTGTTCCAATCTACTGCGTGCTGCGGGTCCTGATCTCCGAGAAGCACAGCTACATAAGGGCTGGACATATTGCCGATGTTCTTGGCTCTTTGGTCATAAAAGTTTTTGGTGTTGTCCGTGTCGATATCGTGCTTTTCTTCATATATTCTGTGGCTGCTCATTTGGCATAGTTCCTTTCGATTTTATGTAAGACAGTATTCTTTCGTAATCATCAAAATAATCTATCTCTGACCAGAATCTGCCATCTACATCTATAGTGTGAATGTCGGTATTGTCGGTGAAGGAATACAGTACATTTTCCCACCAGAGTGAGTGCTGACCGCTGTCCACAAGTGACCTCATTCTGTCAACGAAATCTGCACAGAAGGATTTTTTTATCTTGCAGATGCCCACGTATTCACAGGTCCTTTTCTCTAAAGGAAGATCCTTTCCGTACTCTATAATGCAGCCATTGCCTGTGGTAGCGAAAAAGTAGTCGCCGACCTCGGTTCTGGTTTTGTCTATTACCATTACAGCGTCGTAATTGCTGCTCAGTACAAGATCAAGAATCTCTCTTGAAAAGTAAACATCGGCATTGAGAATGATCGTGTCATCATTTATTTGCTCAGCGGCAAACCAAAGACTTGCTATGCTGTTTGTTATATCATAAAATGGGTTTACGTAGTATGTAACATCTAAGCCTTCAAGAGCAGCATATATGTGTTCTTTCTGATAACCTACACAAACGACGCATTCTATGCCTACACTTTGCAAAAGAACGACTGTTCTTCTGATAAGAGGTGTTCCGTCAATGGGCAGGGTGGATTTGGGGATGTTTTCGACCATTCTTGATATTCTTGTTCCACGGCCGGCAGCCAGTAAGATTGCTTTCAAGATCTATCACTCCAATTTTTTATTATGTGTGCTTTAAGCTGTCATTTTAAGCAGAAGCATTATGTTATATTTTATTATACTACATCTATACATAAATAGTCAATATATAAGGAAGCAGATTTGTTATGACACACTAAAAAATTTTTTTATCCAAGAAAGTGGCTTCAATACGTGATTTTTCGTCCCTCAGAAAAATAATTTGAGAAAATTCGAAAAAAATTGCAAAAAACGCTTGACAAACCTGAAAGCATCTGCTATAATATAAAAGTCGCTGAGAGATACGACAGAAAACAACAAGAAAACCAGTATGGAGAAGTCGCCTAGCCCGGTTTATGGCGCACGACTGGAACTCGTGTATGCGTTAATAGCGCATCGAGGGTTCGAATCCCTCCTTCTCCGCCAATGGCTCCTGCAAGATTATTGCAGGAGCTTTTGTTTTGTATGATATCCGCAGAACTGTTATGATAATAGTCCTGCGGATTTTTTTGCCTTTGCAAATTTTAAAAAGAAATGTAATGTTTTGAAATTTATTGCCAAAAACGCTTGCAATCAAAACTACACCGTGTTATAATATGAATAAAAACACAACTGTTGCTTTGATAAATGTGTATATTATGACGTAATAAACTGCGTAACTACAGCTTTTGCCTGATATATGCGTTGACAAACAACTAAAAATTATCAAGAGGCGATGTTATTGGAGTACATAGCACATAAGGCAGATGACGGCAGGGAGCAGTCAGTAAAAAATCATCTTGAAGATGTTGCGAAGCTGGCCGAAAAATATGCCGCAGGATTTCTCGGTTCAGCCGCTTATACAGGAGGGCTTACGCACGACATCGGAAAATATACGTTGGCTTTCCAGAAGCGGATAAACGGCGGCGCAAGAACTGAGCACGCCGTGCAGGGCGCAGTGGAATGCGGAAAGTTATTCGGCGGCAATATTCTCATCGCACTTCTGCAATACTGCATTGTGGGTCATCATTCGGGGCTTCCGGACGGCGGTGCAAGTGCGGACGGACCTGATTCACCCACTTTGCAAGGACGGCTCAGCCGTGCAAAAAAGCTTGAAAGCGGTGAGGCGTATAAAAATGAGATAACAATTTCCGCCCCTGATGATTCACAGATCATCGCCTGCATGAATGAGATTATGCACAGTTCCCTGAGTGACAAAGAGAAAAATCGTGAGTACATGGAGTTATATGCTTTTATGACCAGATATGTTTTCTCGTGCCTTACCGATGCGGATTTCATTGATACCGAGACTTTCTGCGATATGCAGGCAGAACGAGGCATGACAGGCGATTTTGAGAAGGCTCTCAGACGCCTTGACGCTCATATGTCAGGCTTTAAGGCGGATACCAAGGTCAGGACCGCCAGAAGAGAGCTGCAGCATCAGGCGTATGAGCTGGCGCAAAACGGTTCATCTGTCGAGCTGCTGAATATGCCCACAGGCAGCGGAAAAACACTGTGCAGTCTTAAAATTGCCCTTGAAAAGGCTGTTAAAGACGGCAAAAAGCGCATTATATATGTAATACCTTACACAAGCATAATCGAGCAGACGGCAGAAGAATTTGAGAAAATTCTGGGTGACAGCGTTGAGATACTCCAGCACCATTCCAACTTTTCCTTTGACGTTGATAAGGACAACAAAAACGATAAATATGATGAAAATGATCTCACTGTCTTGAAAATGAAGCATACCGCCGAAAATTGGGACGCCAAGCTTATAATCACTACCAGCGTCCAGTTTTTTCAGTCATTGTATCATTATAAGGGCAGCAGACTGAGAAAGCTCCATAACCTGGCAGACAGCGTGATAATATTCGATGAGATCCATCTGCTGCCGATAAAATATCTTCAGCCATGTATCCGTGCAGTGGGGTACATCACAAAGTATCTGAGAAGCACGGCTATATTTCTGTCAGCGACAATGCCCGATTATACGGTGCTTTTCGGCAGATACCTTGGAAACGATTTTACTCAGCTTATTACAGACAAGACCCATTTTGCGGATTTTAAAAAGTGTCAATATATAGACCTTGGCAAAACATCTTTTGAAAATGTGGTAATGAAGGCCTCCGAAAGTATGAGCAGCCTTATAATAGTAAACACAAGGGCAGAGGCTCAGCAGCTGTATAAAATGCTGAGCGGCGTAAAGTACCATCTTTCGACATATATGATACCCGAGCACCGTTCTGCGGTCATTAAAAAGATACGTCAGCACCTTAAAGATATTGCGGATAACGTGACCGATGAGAAGCTGACGGTAGTTTCCACATCGCTTGTTGAAGCAGGCGTTGACTTCGATTTTCAGACAGTTTTCCGTGAGCTTGCAGGGCTTGACAGCATTTTGCAGGCAGGCGGACGATGCAACCGTGAGGGCAGCCGCTCCGATGGCTGCGTTTATATTTTTGATGCAGATGACACACCCCATAAAAATGATGGCGATTTTGACACACGCAGGAATATAACTAAAAAACTGCTTGAAAAATTTAACGACATTACAGCACCTGAGTGTATAGAAACTTATTTTTCAAGGCTTTTTGAAGATTATGATGAGCTTATCCAAAAGAACAGCATTTATGAATGCAGCACCGGTAAGAGCCTTATGTCAATACCTTTCCGAAAATATGCCGAAAGTTTTCAGCTGATAAATGATGATGACAGCATTGCGGTAGTGGTCGAGTATGACGAAAATGCTTCCAAGCTTATCGCCAGACTGAGAGCGGGCGATATGAAAGTCAAGCGTAAGCTGCAGCATTACAGTGTTCCTGTGAAAAAATTTTATTTTAATGAGCTGATGAAAAGCGGACTTATAAGCGAGTGCAATGGCGTGTGCCTGCTTACAAACAAAAATTATTATACTGATGAAATGGGTCTTGACATAAATACTGATCTGGATGCACAGAACATTGTATGATAATAAACAGAGACCCTGCGGACTACGCAGCAGCCCGCAGGGTCTCCTCTCTACCGTTTGTGTGATAGAATGCTTATACATTTCTACTCACTGCACAAAGTACAGACTATGTTTATTATAATATAAATGTCCAAAAAAAACAATGTAAATTTACTATTGGTTTTTACATATTGACGTTATATAATTTAATCAAGGTCATCAATATAATAAAATGCTTATACGAGACTAACACGAAAAGGAGCAATCTAAATTGAGTTTCGGAATCAAAATAATAGTTGAAGGCGATTATGCCTGCTTTACCGATCCTGCTTCAAAGGTGGAGAGAGTGAGCTACAAAGTTCCCACGCCCGGAGCGGTGGAGGCTATTCTTAAATGCGTTTATTGGAAACCTGCAATACGCTATGTGGTTGATGAATTGGTCGTGTTCAACCCCATAACATACGTAAATATCCGCAGGAATGAGCTGAAAGAGAAGGTATCCTATCAGGCGGTAAAGCAGCAGATGAACGGCAGGGGAGACCCGATAATGTATGCCTCCGAACAGAGGACGCAAAGGTCGGCAATGGTGCTGAGAAACGTGAAATACGGCATATCGGCGCATTTTGAGCTGACAGGGCTTAAATCCGACCATGCGGACGAGGGCGAGGAGAAGCATTACAACATTCTTCTGCGCAGGCTGAGGAACGGTCAGTGCTTCAGGCAGCCGGTGCTTGGCAACAGGGAGTTTTCTGTCAGAAGGATAGAGCTTGTTGACAGCTTCGACTATTCTCAGGTATCGGACGAGCTTATGGGTGATGAGGATCTGGGCATCATGCTCTATAAGATGAATTTCAGGGACGGCGGCAAGCCGCTGAACGGTAACTGGGACAAGCCTGTTTTCAGTGATGCGGCTGATGCGGTTTACTATCACCCTCATATTGTGAACGGTGTTATTGATGTGAAGAAGTACAGGGAGGAGGGACTTAAATGCTGATAAGGTCACTGTGCGATTATTATGATATTCAATCTGCACGTGGCGAAGCTGCCTCGGACATTATGTCCGAGCAGCCCGTCCATTGGATGGTAATGCTTACTTCCGACGGCAGGGTGGCCGACATTATAGATAAGCGTATTGAAGAATCTGTTCCTCAGAAGAACGGCAAGGTCAAAATTGTTAAAAAGCCTATTGTGGTTTCTCTGCCCAAAAGGACACAGAAAACGGGAATTGACGCAAATATTATCGAGCACAGACCGCTGTATATTTTCGGACTTAATTATGATGCAAAAATCGGTCTTACGCCCGATGACAAGACCGGTAAGGCAAGAAAATCCCATGAAGCATTTGTAAAGAAAAATCTTGAGTTTTTTGACGGCATTGACTCGGAGATCGCAAGAGCATATGTTAATTTTATAAAGAACTGGGTCCCCGAGAATGAAACGGAAAATGAGCAGCTGAAAAAGCTGGGCAAGGAATATCAGGGAAGCTACTATATTTTTGCTCTTGACGGCAGTCCTGAATGTAAGCTCCATAAAGATAAAGCTGTGCTTGCCAAGTATGAAAAGCTTATGGCAAAGGCTGCGGCAGAGACTGCCGAAAGCAATGACGGCATTATGATGTGCCCCATAGAAGGTGAGAGGCTTCGTGCCGCAAGAATACACGACAAAATAAAGGGCATAAAGGGAGGCAACTCCGTAGGTGCAGTGCTTGTAAATTTCAACAGCTCAGCGTTTGAGTCATACGGCAAGAGCCAGTCAATGAACAGCGGCATTTCCGAAAAGGCAATGAAAAAATACACATCGTCTCTCAATAAGCTGCTTGCCGACCCCATGCACCATATATATTCCGATGATATGACAGTCGTTTTCTTTGCGATGAAGCATGATGATAAGGCTGAATGCGATTTGTTTAACGGCTACTTGAACAGCAGTAATGGAGTTACCGAAGATTCGACAAAAGCCGATGTCAAGGCAGTGTCGGAAAATATTTATTATAAGGGACAGTCGGGAAATGCTCAGGCACTTGACAAAGATGTTGATAACGGAGTTGATTTTTTTGTTGCAGGCTTTACGCCAAACAGCTCACGCATCTGCCAGAAATTTATGGTAAGGAACAAATTCGGAAAAATAATCGACAACGTAAAGCAGCATCAGCAGGATATGGCTATTTGCGGTTCAAACGGCGAGATACCTTTGTGGAGAATAAACAATGAGCTGGTTTCGCCCAAGGCGTCAGCACGTAAGAAAAAGGATAACGATGAATCCGGAGCAGCTAAAGGGTCTGATCTTCCGATATCGCCCACGTTGCAGTCAGATATGTTTCAGGCAATTCTCAACGGAACAAATTACCCATATACTCTGCTTGAAACTGTTGTGCGCAGGGTTTGCACCGACAGTGATACCGATAGCAATAATAAAATTAAAATAAATGAAGTCCGTGCAGGGCTTATCAAGGCATTTATAAACAGAAAAGCAAGAATTAACGGAGATAAGGAGGAGATCACCGTGGCACTTAATCCAGAAAACAAAAATCCGGCATATCTTTGCGGCAGGCTTTTTGCCGTGCTTGAAAAGATACAGCTGGAAGCTGCAGATGTAAAGCTCAACCGTACTATTAAGGACGCATATTTTTCATCGGCATCGTCAAGGCCTGCGCTTATTTTTCCAAGGCTTATTGACCTTTCAAAATTTCATTTGAGTAAGCTCAGCGAGGGAAGAGCAATATATTTTTCAAAACTTATCGACGAGATAATGGATAATATCGAAGATAATTTGCCGGCAAATCTTTCGCTTATTGATAAGGGCAATTTTCAGGTAGGTTATTTTCATCAGAATTCTTATTTTTTTACCAAAAAGGATAAAAATGAAGAACCCGAAACAGTAAATGAATAATAAAGGAGAACGAAAACTATGGAAGCTATCAAGAACCGCTATGAATTTGTAATGTATTTTGACGTAGAAAACGGCAACCCCAACGGCGACCCCGATGCGGGCAATACACCCAGGATCGACCCCGAAACCAATTTAGGCATCGTCACCGATGTTTGCATCAAGAGAAAGATAAGAAACTTTGTGGAGCTTACCATGAACGGTAAGGAAGGCTACAACATTCTTATCAAGGGTGACCGTTCCCTCAACTCCAAATTCACCGAAGCTTATGAAAAGCTTGGAATGCCTACAGGCAAGAACGCCGATAAGCCTGCCGATGCCGAAAAGAGGGCGCAGGAATATATCTGCAAGAATTACTATGATGTCAGAACATTCGGCGCAGTAATGAGCACAGGCGATGATCCCTGCGGAATAGTAAGGGGACCTGTTCAGATAAACTTTGCCCGCAGTATAGATCCCGTGCTTATTCAGGATATCACTATTACAAGACAGGCAAAGACGACTGAAGAGCGCCAGAACAAGTCAGGCAATTCTGAGATCGGCAGGAAGAGCATAATCCCATATGCTCTCTACCGTGCCGAAGGTTATGTTTCCGCAATGCTGGCGCAGAATGTGACACAGTTCAGCGAGGAGGATCTGGAGCTGCTCTGGACTGCCATTATCAATATGTTTGAAAACGACAGAAGCTCCGCAAGAGGAAAAATGTGCCTGAGAAAGCTTTATGTTTTCAAGCATGAAAGCGCTCTCGGCAATGCCCCTGCAGCTGTCCTTTTTGATAAGATAACCGCAGAAAGCAAGTGCGACGGAGCACCCAGAAAGTTTTCCGACTATGAGATAAGTGTTGACAGAACAATGCCCTCAGGCGTTGAGCTTATCGAGAAGATATGAGCGAAGAGCAGACCATAAACATCAGGGCAATACAGCATTATATGTATTGCCCGAGAAGGTTTGCTCTGCTTGAGCTTAACTGCGACTGGGCTGAAAATGCCTTTGTGGTAAAAGTAAACCTTATGCACGAGAACGTTCACGGCGGAGACCATAAGTTTTCCAATGACAGAATGCTTGTAAGAAGCTCTGTTGCGGTGTATAACGATGAGTACGATATTTTCGGCGTTACGGACTGCATGGAGTTTGTGAAAAGCAGGAACGGAGTGAGCATTGACGGAAGTGATGACAAGTACAAGGTGCGCATAGTGGAATACAAGCCGAAGCCGCCTAAGGGAGCGGATTTTCATGACAGTGATGCCATACAGGTATTTGCTCAGAAGATATGCGCCGACAGTATGTGGAAATGCGACAGCGAAGCATATATCTATTACTCCGAAACAAGACGGCGTGTAAAGCTTCCATTTGATACGGAGTATGAAAAGTGGGATAAAATGCTTAAAGAATATCTTTTGGGAATGAAAAAGATACTTGCTGACGGCGTTATTCCCCAAAAGGCAAGAGGCGTAAAATGTTCGGGCTGTTCGCTGTACGATGTGTGCTTCCCGAAAACGGTGCACTATAATGTCCGAGATGAAATAATGAGCGGGATAAAGGGGGAGATGTCATAAGAAAGCTGCTTAATTCACTGTACGTGCTTGATGAAACGGCATATCTTTCACTTGATGGCGAGAATATCGTCTGCCGTACAGATGAAAGTGAAAAATTCAGGATACCGTTTTCAAATGTTGAGGATATCTATTGCTTCAGCTACCGTGGCTGTTCTCCTGCACTTATGGGCAAGTGTGTGGAATATAAGATACCGCTGAATTTCATCTCTCCGCAGGGCGAGTTCCTTGCAAGAGTAGAGGGCGAGGTCAAGGGCAATGTCTATCTGCGCAAGGCCCAGTTTGATATGTTTGCCGACCCGCCTGCACTGCTTATGCAGAACACAGTGGCAGCAAAGCTTGCAAACACCCGATATGTCATAAAGCGTTCGCTTAGGGATAATCCGCAGATAGACGATGACGGCGCAGTATCCCGCTGTATTGCATATCTTGAAAGCAGTATCGACAGCGCATATGAAACCGATGACAGAGATGCTCTCATGGGCATAGAGGGCAGTGCCGCCAAAGCATATTTTGATATTTTTGACAGGCTGATACTCAGGCAGAAGGAAGATTTTGTCATGACTTCCCGAACAAAGCGTCCGCCTCTTGACAGGGTAAATGCAATGCTGTCGTATCTTTATACCATAGCGACCTGTACATGCGCATCAGCATTGGCAGCGGTGGGACTTGACAGCTATGCGGGATTTTATCATGCTCTTCGTCCCGGACGCAACAGCCTTGCCTGTGATATGGTCGAGGAGATAAGATGTATAATCGAACGCCTGGTGCTGACAATGATAAATCTCAAAATGGTAAATGCAGATGATTTTGAAGTACAGCCCGGGGGAGCGGTCTATCTCAGTAAGGACGGCAAACGCAAGGTCATAACCCAGTGGCAGGAAAAGAAGCGCACCGTGATAGTTCACACATATCTAAAGGAAAAGATACCCGTGGGACTTATTCCCTATGCACAGAGCACTTTGCTCGCAAAGTATATACGAGGCGAGATAGATGAGTATCCGTGCTTTCTGATGAAATGAGGCGGTCATAATGATGACACTTGTGTGCTATGATGTCTGCACCGAGGACAGAGGCGGAAAAACAAGGCTCCGCAAGGTGGCAAAGGAATGCCGGAACTATGGGCAGCGTGTCCAGAATTCAGTTTTTGAGATCGACGTGGACTATGGCACTTTCCTTAAAGTCAAGGATAAACTCTTGAAGATAATCGACGAAAATAAAGACAGCCTGCGGATATATTATCTTGGCAACAACTGGGAGCGCCACATTGAGCATTTCGGCATCAAGGAGACATATAATCCCGAGGGTGTCCTGATAGTTTAGCGAACCCTCAATGTTCTGAAATTTCCGTGCACTTCGCAGAAAAAACACTGTGTAAATGCCAATATATAGCAAATAATTGATTGACATCTTTTGAACAGAGACACAATAGTCCCCCATGTAGTGCGTGTGACCCTTTTTATGTCTATATGTAGGGTCACACCCTCACGGGTGTGTGAGTTGAAATTGAAGAGCTGTAACAAGGGCATTGCCGCCCTCTGGTCACACCCTCACGGGTGTGTGAGTTGAAATTTCCGAATTGTTTGCAAAGTGCTTGAAGTCTATAGTCACACCCTCACGGGTGTGTGAGTTGAAATCATTAACAGTTATTTGTTTTTCGGGTTTTGAAAGTCACACCCTCACGGGTGTGTGAGTTGAAATTTGGACAGTGACAGGCTTGCCAATAATTTTGACGTCACACCCTCACGGGTGTGTGAGTTGAAATTCCTCAACCCAGTCAAAAACAATCTTTTTACCTGTCACACCCTCACGGGTGTGTGAGTTGAAATATTACTGTAATATAATAATATCATTTTTTATATAGTCACACCCTCACGGGTGTGTGAGTTGAAATCTAAAGATGAAAAGGCTAAAAAGTATGATTTGGTCACACCCTCACGGGTGTGTGAGTTGAAATTTACAAGATTTACCTCAGCAATATTTCTGATAGTCACACCCTCACGGGTGTGTGAGTTGAAATTTTTGGAACAGCAGAAGTTAGATCAGAAATTATAGTCACACCCTCACGGGTGTGTGAGTTGAAATGGGTTGCCGATTATAAAACAGCTGCTGAAAATTCCGGTCACACCCTCACGGGTGTGTGAGTTGAAATGTGCAGGTGTTGTTGCAGCAGGTCTTACGATTTTCGTCACACCCTCACGGGTGTGTGAGTTGAAATAACATATTCAAAGTATCATCAAAATAATGAGGAGGTCACACCCTCACGGGTGTGTGAGTTGAAATAGAACGCAATATTTTTAACGTCAGCAGGCGGCGGAAGTCACACCCTCACGGGTGTGTGAGTTGAAATTTGCCCTGCTGAAAAATTCACGGAAGCTCCATAGGGTCACACCCTCACGGGTGTGTGAGTTGAAATACAGGGCGCATTCCGGACAGGGTAGAGTTTGTGGCGTCACACCCTCACGGGTGTGTGAGTTGAAATACGGTATAACCAGCACATTTATTATAACTTATCTGGTCACACCCTCACGGGTGTGTGAGTTGAAATTGTGGAGTTCGGGAACAAGGAGATATTTCATTGAAGTCACACCCTCACGGGTGTGTGAGTTGAAATCCAGATATGCAGGCTTTAAACTTTTAGCTATGGCAAGTCACACCCTCACGGGTGTGTGAGTTGAAATTTGATAGAATAGATGTCAACGGAAATTATTCTCCGTCACACCCTCACGGGTGTGTGAGTTGAAATAGGAAGCTATCCGCAAGGGATATATTCAGAGAAGTCACACCCTCACGGGTGTGTGAGTTGAAATCTGATATCTATGTATCAAATTTTGATTATGACAGGTCACACCCTCACGGGTGTGTGAGTTGAAATGAACAATATAATCAGTTACACCATAACCGTCACTGTCACACCCTCACGGGTGTGTGAGTTGAAATCTAATAACATGATTTAATTCCTCCAAATAATTATTGTCACACCCTCACGGGTGTGTGAGTTGAAATCATTGTTCATTTGACCCTCATAATAATTTGTAAGAAGTCACACCCTCACGGGTGTGTGAGTTGAAATCCTGCAGCGGTGTCCCTTTCCTCCGATATCGTGTGGTCACACCCTCACGGGTGTGTGAGTTGAAATCTTGATAGCACGGACGCATTCGGTCATGCGTTCGTCACACCCTCACGGGTGTGTGAGTTGAAATTTGCATACTTTGGCACGTCTCCCCAGGAGTTCGTCACACCCTCACGGGTGTGTGAGTTGAAATTCCCCAAGTTACGGAATGTGTCCGTAAATAGTCAGGTCACACCCTCACGGGTGTGTGAGTTGAAATTCCTGCCGCTTCTGCTCCTGCCGATATTCTTCAAGTCACACCCTCACGGGTGTGTGAGTTGAAATTGGGAGGATTTCCGTCAGCTCCGCAAAATACCCGTCACACCCTCACGGGTGTGTGAGTTGAAATGGTGTGCGATCTCGCCCCGAGCAGTCTTTAGCATGGTCACACCCTTACGGGTGTGTGAGTTGAAATAAGGTTGACAGGTATTTCGGACTGGAAAAATATGTCACACCCTCACGGGTGTGTGAGTTGAAATTTCATCAGTTCACCCTTTTCCTTCGCAAGTGGATGGTCACACCCTCACGGGTATGTACTGAAAATTATGACAATTTCCAGATAGCTGATTTGCACCCATTACGCCCAAAATACAAAGCTAAAGCCAATCACAATCATATCTTAATAAATAAAAACAGCGCAGAAACCCTCGCTTCTGCGCCGAACATTATTCCCTAAAAATATTAAGCAAAGCCGAAAACAGCAGATAATAAATACAGTCTGAAAGAACCGTGCAGATAATACCCGCAGCTATCATTTTAGCCGTGCCGAACAGCGGCTCCTTGATGTGACTTACCTGCGGAGCCTTGCTCTTGGCGAACAACAGGGCAGTCGCCGCAATATGCGCCGCAATGCCGATAATCAGCAGCCAAACAGCGTCGTATCTGAAAATAGAATACAGAAAAATGCAGCCTACCATAAACACAATGTTGATGATAAGATGTATGCCTGCGGAAATGTCACGCCTTGTTATTTTGCTGCAAAGAAGATTCGATGGAAAGGTTATGACCGCCGCCAAGACCGCCAGCAGCAGATTGCTTCCTACAAGTGATGCAAAGAAAAGCGAGTAGAATTCCATTGGAAAGATATTCCACAGTATCAGCCACAGCACTACAGCGGCTGCGGAGCATATTGCGGCGATTTTTTTGCGCTTAGGCGTGAAAAATGGCTCTCGGATTGTTTTGGCTTTTTCGGACATGGCTTTATGTGCGGTCAGACAGACTGACCCACGCTCCTTTCAAATAAAATAAACAGCTTTTCATGCGTTTCCCATAAAGATGTATTACAATGATTATACGATTTTCACGCTCTTTTGTCAAGCGGATAAAATGGCCCTGTACCGTATGAGAACCGCCCCTGCCTTGACATTCGCAGATAAAAGTGGTAAGATATATCCATATTATATATGTATGAAAGGGTGTTCATATGGATTTTTCAAAGCTGAATTTCGGCGTGGACGGCGACAGCATCACAGCAGGGGAGCAGTGGTCGTATCACGTATATAAAGAGCTGGGAATGGCTTCACATCACAATGTTGCCGTAGGCAGCTCCGTTTGGTACAAGCGCACTATCGCGTACAGCGGCGGAAGCGTTACCACTCAGGATTATACTTCTCCCGATTTTGCTGGCATCAGCGACGGCTGGGAGGAAACTGACGACCCTGTTGAGCTTCAGAAGAGAGCCAACAACTGCGCTGTCGTTCATACCCAGCGCTTTATTGAAGAGGTAAAGAGCGGAAAGGCTCCCGTGCCCGATGTGTTCGCTTTTGCAATGGGCACAAATGACGCTGAGGACTGCCTTGGCTGCCCCGATAAGGCTCTGGAGGGCAAGACCCTTGAAGGCAATGAAAGCGTTGACCTTTTCACCGAGGCAGGCGCAGCAAGATGGTGCATACAGCGCATTATGGAGGAGTTCCCACTCTGCCGTGTGTTCGTGCTCACACCTATCCAGACTGCAACACCCGAGCATAACAAAAAGATCGAAAAGACTATCGAGGTGCTCCGCAAGGTAGCGGGCGGAATGAGCGCACAGGTCATCGACTGCTTCCACAACAGCGGTATCTGCGAGAAGTTCGAGGTGATCGGCGGCACAGGAAAATATCTCCGTGACGGACTTCACCCCGATGTTCCCGGCCAGACCCTCGAGGGAATGTATGCCGCCAAGGAGATACGCAACAATATGTTCAACTGATGTGAATGTCAGGGGTTTGTTCTGATGTTGTAGAACTCTCTTTCACGCATGGCGTAAATGGCGTTTCTGCGGCGTTCTCTGCGCTTCTGTGCAGCTTTTTCCTCAGCCTTTGCGGAAGCTCTTGCAAGTCCTGCGGAGAAGATGAGCACGCCCATGAAAGCACCGTAAAGCGCAATAAAATATGTCATTGCAGTGGGGTCGCTGGCGGCTGACAGTCTGGTGAACCTTATTGTCACAAGAGCGTCGGCGGCAACGCAGAGGGCTGCGGCAGCGGGATATTCTCTGATTATTGACATTATTTTTTTCATATTATCATATCCTCTCTTTGATTTGAATAAGCTTTTCTGCTGTTCATCATATTTACATTATAGCACACGATCTGGTCGGAAAATCGGACAGCAAATCAGACATTTTGACATCGGATATATAGAATGTACTATGAAAACGTTTGAGAAAGTTAGCTTTGCTGTTCAAATGTTAAAAATATGATAAATCGCAAAAATCCTATTGGCAATACCGAAAAAATGTGGTATAATGAGTTGAATGTGAAAATTGAGGCGGGCATTCAGCCACGCCGTTTTCAGACAAAATAAATTATGAGGTGATCACAATGAACGAAATGGAACTTTACTCACTCTGGTGCGAAAAGGCTGTTGATGACCCTGACCTTCAGACTGAACTTAAGTCTATCGCAGGTGACAGCGACGCTATCAAGGACAGATTTTACCGTGATCTGGAATTCGGTACAGGCGGTCTCCGTGGTGTTATCGGTGCAGGTTCATACAGAATGAACGTTTATACAGTAAGAAGAGCAACTCAGGGTCTTGCAGACTATGTTAACAAGGCTTTCACATCTCCCTCTGTTGCAATTTCCTACGACAGCCGTATCAAGTCCGGCGTTTTCGCTAAGGAAGCAGCATCAGTTCTGGCTGCAAACGGCATCAAGGTACATATCTATACCGAGCTTATGCCCACTCCCATGCTTTCCTACGCAGTAAGAAACCTGAAGTGCAGCGCAGGTATCATGATCACAGCTTCCCATAACCCTGCCAAGTACAACGGCTACAAGGTTTACGGTTCCGACGGCTGCCAGCTCACACTTGATGCAGCTGAGATCGTGCTCAAGAATATCGAAAGCGTTCCCATGTTTGACGGCGCAAAGACCATCTCCTATGATGACGGCGTTGCAGACGGCAGAATAAACTACATTCCTCAGTCCGTTATCGACAGCTATCTTGACGAGGTATCCAAGCAGGGTATCCACACCGATCTGGTTAAGTCCAGCGGACTCAAGGTAGTTTACACTCCTCTTAACGGCACAGGAAACAAGCCTGTAAGAGCTATCCTCAAGAAGATAGGCGTTGAGGACGTTACCGTAGTTCCCGAGCAGGAATATCCCGACGGAAACTTCCCCACCTGCCCCTTCCCCAACCCCGAGATCAAGGAAGCACTTGCAAAGGGTCTGGAGCTTTGCAACGTTGTAAAGCCTGACCTTCTCCTCGCTACCGACCCCGACTGCGACAGAGTTGGTATCGCAGTTCCTTCCGATAACGGCTATGAGCTGTTCACCGGTAACGAAGTAGGCGCAATGCTTCTCGAATACATCTGCTCAGAGAGAACAAAGATGGGCACAATGCCTGCCGATCCCGTTGCAGTAAAGACCATCGTTACAACCGATATCGCAGCTAAGATCGCTAAGGAATACGGCGTTAAGCTTATCGAAGTTCTTACAGGCTTCAAGTTCATCGGCGAGCAGATCGGCTTCCTGGAGGATAAGGGTCA
This sequence comes from Huintestinicola butyrica, assembly GCF_025567215.1. Lineage (NCBI taxonomy): Bacteria > Bacillati > Bacillota > Clostridia > Eubacteriales > Oscillospiraceae > Huintestinicola > Huintestinicola butyrica. The sequence goes on along the minus strand of NZ_JAOQKB010000002.1, from coordinate 130,588 downwards.
GGAAGACAGATACATCTTCGGCTTCGAGGAGAGCTACGGCTATCTGGCAGGCTCCTATGTAAGAGACAAGGACGCTGTTGTTGCTTCCATGCTCATCTGCGAAATGGCTGCATTCTACCGCACCAAGGGCATTTCCCTCATTCAGGCAAGAGAGAATATGTACAAGAAGTACGGAGTATATATTCACAGCCAGTCCTCTTTCGTTTGCGAGGGTGTGACCGGTATGGAGAGAATGAAGGAGATCATGTCCGACCTCAGAACCAACACTCCCAAGACTATCGGCGGTCTTACCGTAACACGCTTCGAGGATTACCTTGCAAGCACCTCTGTTGATACCGCAACAGGCGCAAAGACAATGCTTACACTTCCCAAGTCCGATGTGCTCACATTCAAGCTCACCGACGGCGCAAGCGTTATCATTCGTCCCTCCGGCACAGAGCCTAAGATCAAGGCTTACTACACCACCACAGGCACTACCAAGGCAGAAGCTGCTGCTCTTGAAAAGACCATTTCCGATGATTTTGCAAAGATCCTCGGTTTCTGATTGACACAATAACTGACAGATATACAAACACCGTCGGCAGGCAATGTCGGCGGTGTTATTTTTTATGTTCGGAGATGATCTATTGAATAAAGATCCGGCAAAAAGAGCAGTTATCTATGTTATGGGACTGTTTATAATGACATTGGGTGTATCCATATCCGTAAAATCCAATCTTGGCGTATCTCCCGTAAGCTCAATACCATACACAATGACCTGCGTGTGGGGGACAGAGATGGGCAGAGCCACCATAATATTTCACATTGCACTGGTGCTGTTGCAGATAGCAGTGCTGCGCAGAAAATTTAAGCCTATAAATCTTCTTCAGGTATCGGTGGGAGTAATGTTCGGCGCATTCACCACGTTCTGCAATCACCTGATGACCTTTCTTCCCACCCCTGAGAATATCGTGATCCGTCTGAGCATGATGCTGGTCAGCACCCTGCTCATAGCGATAGGAATTTTCTTCTATGTTCCTGCAAATATAATGCCGTTGGCAGGCGAGGGCGCAATGCTCGCCATATCCCGGGCATCGGGCATAGAATTTTCCACCGTAAAGGTGATATTTGATATATCAATGGTCATCATATCCTTTGCGGTCTGCATGATATTTATTGGCAGCCTGGGAAGCGTAGGCGCAGGAACCATAATCGCCGCAGTGCTTGTGGGACTTGAACTGAAGCTTATAACAAAGCTTTTCGGCAGGTACCGTGACAAGCTTCTGCCGCAGAGCTGATAATACATATGCGCAAAAAAAAGCTCCCCCGAGAAATTTTCTCGGGGGAGCTTTGGATTATTATGTCATCAGCTGTCCTTTTCAGGTGCGATAGTCGTAAGCGAAAGCTTCTCGCCGTCACTGTCAACCTTGATAGTAGTAAAGGGGTCAAGGTCGTTTGCGATCATAGTGCGGGCGATAAGAGTTTCAAGCTTGCTCTGGATATATCTCTTAAGGGGACGTGCGCCGTAAATGGGGTCATAGCCCTCCTTAGCGATAAATTCCTTAGCTTCGTCAGTGACTTCAAGCTCAAGCTGCTTGTCCTCCAGACGCTTTCTCAGACCGTCCAGCATAAGGTCGATGATAGGATATATCTCCTTCTTGGAAAGGGGCTTGTAGAATACTATCTCGTCCAGACGGTTCAGGAACTCGGGACGGAAGTGAGTTTTCAGAAGCTTATCAACCTGAGCTCTTGCCTCGGGAGTTATCTCGTTGTTCTCGTCAATACCTTCAAGGATATACTCGGAGCCAAGGTTGGAGGTCAGTATGATTATGGTGTTCTTGAAATCTACCGTTCTGCCCTGAGAGTCGGTGATACGGCCGTCATCAAGTACCTGGAGCAGAATGTTGAATACATCGGGGTGAGCCTTCTCGACCTCATCGAAGAGGACTACGGAGTAAGGCTTGCGGCGAACAGCCTCAGTCAGCTGACCGCCCTCCTCATAACCAACATATCCCGGAGGCGCTCCGATAAGACGGCTCACGGAGTGTTTCTCCATGTACTCGGTCATGTCGATACGGACAATGTTCTTTTCATCGTCAAACAGTGCCTGTGCCAGAGCCTTTGCAAGCTCGGTCTTACCAACACCTGTAGGACCCATGAAGAGGAAGGAACCGATAGGACGGTTGGGGTCCTGTATTCCCGCTCTTGAACGGAGTATTGCCTCGCTGACCTTTTGAACAGCCTCGTCCTGACCGATAACTCTCTTGTGGAGAACCTCGTCCAGATGCAGCAGCTTCTCACGCTCGCCCTCCATAAGCTTGGATACGGGTATGCCTGTCCATCTGCCAACGATCTTGGCGATCTCTTCATCTGTTACCTTGTCACGGAGCAGAGTATGCTTCTCATAGTCATCAGCAGCAGCCTCAGCCTCTTCCAGCTCTTTTTTCAGAGCAGGGAGCTTGCCGTACTTCAGCTCAGCAGCCTTGTTAAGGTCGTAGCTGCGCTCAGCTTTGGCAATGTCGGCGTTGGTGTGCTCAATGTCCTCACGGAGCTTCTGGAGACGGGAGATAGAGTTTTTCTCGTTTTCCCAGCGTGTTTTCATGGAGTTAAACTCGTCACGCAGCTCGGAAAGCTCTTTTCTTACCTCTGCCAGCTTCTCCTGAGATATCTTGTCCTCTTCCTTTTTGAGGGCAGTCTCGGCGATCTCCTTCTGCATGATCTTTCTTGCGATATCATCAAGCTCGGTAGGCATGGAGTTCATTTCCGTGCGGATGGTAGCGCAGGCTTCATCAACAAGGTCGATAGCCTTATCGGGGAGAAATCTGTCGGTAATGTAACGGTTTGAAAGAACAGCGGCGGTGATAAGTGCGCTGTCCTGAATTTTTACGCCGTGGAACACCTCGTAACGCTCTTTAAGTCCACGGAGGATAGAAATGGTATCCTCAACGGTAGGCTCATCAACACGCACGGGCTGGAAACGTCTTTCAAGCGCAGGATCCTTTTCGATGTACTGACGGTACTCGTTAAGAGTGGTCGCACCGATGCAGTGAAGCTCGCCTCTTGCAAGCATAGGCTTTAAGAGGTTGCCTGCGTCCATAGCGCCGTCGGTCTTGCCGGCGCCGACAATGGTGTGCAGCTCATCAATGAAGAGGATTATCTTGCCTTCGGACTTTTTAACTTCGTTCAGAACGGCTTTCAGACGCTCCTCAAATTCGCCCCTGAACTTAGCGCCCGAAATAAGAGCACCCATATCAAGGGAGAAGAGCTTTCTGTCCTTTAAGTTGTCGGGAACATCTCCACGGACGATACGCTGTGCCAGACCCTCTGCAATGGCAGTTTTACCGACACCGGGTTCACCGATAAGAACGGGGTTGTTCTTGGACTTACGGGACAGGATACGGATAGTGTTTCTTATCTCGCTGTCACGGCCGATAACAGGGTCAAGCTTGTTCTGACGGGCAAGCTCCACAAGGTCCTGACCGTACTTTTTAAGCACATCATAGGTGTCCTCGGGAGTATCGGTGGTAACACGCTGGTTGCCTCTTACCTCCTGAAGAGCCTTCAGGAAGCTGTCCTTGTCAATGGCAAAGTCTTTGAATATCTGTTTGATGTCCTTGTCAGCGTTGTCAAAGTAGGAGAGCATAACGTGCTCTACGGATACAAATTCATCGCCCATGTTCTTGGCAATGGTTTCGGAGGCATTGAGCAGTCTGTCAAGGGACTGGGAGATATAAACGGTGTTCATATCACGTCCGCTGCCCGTTACCTTGGGTATATTTGCCATAACACGCTCAAGGCTGCCTGCAATAACGGTTGCGTCCTTGCCCAGCTTTTTCATCAGCTGAGGGATAAGACCGTTTTCCTGAGTCATCAGCGCATAAAGCAGATGAGGCTGGTCAACGTTGGTGTTCTGGTACTCAATAGCGGTATCCTGTGCAGCCTGAATGGCTTCTATAGTCTTTTTGGTAAGTTTCTGCATATTCATAAAATTCATCTTCCTTTCAGACGGTGAGTTATATTTTCAAGTGGGGGAGTGCTTCGGTCAGCTACCTGTTGCGGCTCATGACCTCATAAAGAATATTCATATGTGACCGCTCCTTTGTACGGATATTTTGCGGGAAATTTGTATTTTAACGCCGAAAATTTCGGCACCAAAATGCTTGACAATCAAATGAAAATGTGCTATAGTTTATTTTGTAGCTTTTTTGATGAAAGGATGTGTCGTGATGCCCGCCGATAAAAACGGATTTAAAACTATTGCCGAAAACCGAAAGGCAAGGCACGATTACTTTGTCATCGAAAGCTATGAAGCCGGTATCGAGCTTGTGGGAACTGAGGTCAAGGCCATCCGCCAGGGCGGCGTTAATCTCAAGGACTCATGGTGTACTATTGAAGACGGCGAGCTGTGGGTGAAGGGAATGCACATATCTCCCTACGAACACGGCAACATTTTCAATCGTGACCCCATGCGTGTCAGAAGGCTGCTGCTCCATAAGAAGGAGATCAACAAGCTTTTCGGTACTATCAAGCAGGAGGGGCTTACTCTCATTCCTATCTCTCTTTACTTCAAGGGTTCAAGGGTCAAGATGCAGGTCGGTCTTTGCAAGGGCAAGAAGCTTCACGATAAGCGTGATGCAATGGCTGCCGAGGCTGCCAAGCGTGATATTGACAGAGCCATCAAGGAGAGAAACAGGTAAAACGTCCGCTTCATAACCTGGGGATGTAAAGGTTTCGACGGGGATCATGAAGCATGATAAGCGAGCAGAGGACTGTGCTGATCTCTATAACCCGCACACGTTTTAAAATTAGACGACAACGATAATTTTGCTTTAGCAGCTGCGTAAGCGCTGCTCGTCTGCCCGGAAAGTACCGTGGTTCCGGCTCAGGCGTCGATTAACGGTGAACGTCATTCGGGAGTGCCTGCGCCCGTCTGATGTATCGCAGGCTACTGAGTTCAGCTGTGTGTCTGTTCACGGCTGACCGAGGGAATGTAAATAACAGACTACGCTCGTAGAAAGTCGTGTGGATCGGTTTTCGGACACGGGTTCGATTCCCGTCATCTCCACCAGATATCCGTCTGTAAGGATTTCCTTGCAGGCGGTTTTCTTTTTTCTGACTTTTTACAAGTATCAGTATAACTGCTTATTGTGACAATATAATGTTAGATTTGTGACAAATAAGTAAATTTTAGCACTCCGTGTGCGAGAGTGCTAATTTCCTGCTTTTCCTCTTTTATGAGTTTATTTTACCATATTATATGTGCAGATGTCTATAGATTTCGGAAGTTTTAATTTGATTTTAATGAAATAAAATTCCCCTTACTGATATGGTTGATACATAGATCAGTAAGGGGGATATGTATGTGTTTATTGTGGATAGGGGAGACGGCTGTGGAAAGCTACCATTTATATTTACAGTCATCACACTCATAGCTTTTGCCGAAGCTGCTGCTGAAAACGCCGGCTAACAAGAAGTACAACCGAAGCAAAAGACACTATGGACGCTTATCTTGCAACATGCGTTGCCGGCAACAAGGCAGTTTCCGAAGAAGGATATCAAAAATATATTAGTTCTACCTATATTGACTATGCTCACAACAATACCAACGTTCAAAAGATATTTGACCGCTATATTGAGCTTAAGGGTAAAATAGACGATGCGCAGGCAGTTCTGGAAGAATCAAAAAATAATCTGGGACTGTTTAAGCCGTCTCTCGATAACAATGCTTACGAACAGGCTAAGAAGGCTGTAGAAGATAATAAAAAAACCGTTGAGAGTGCCCAGAAAGCATATCGTGAGTTCGATAATTCTATACGGACCGTAAATACCGGCATAGCAGATTTTGCGCAAAAACAAACACTCGGTGCCAAGTCCGGTAAAATCTATGAACATCAGGCTCGTGCTACCGCTGCCGCCAAAACAGTAGAAGCAGCAGCTATGACAGCTGCAAATATTGCTCTATCGTTTGGAATCAGCTTGATTGTTCAGGCGGCTGTCCTTTCACCAATCTCCACCCGCCGCATAATATAAAAAAGCGGAAAATCACAGGAGCAGCGGCCCTGTGATACTCCGCCGAATACATTACCGAAAGGAGAGGGAAGATGAACGAAAACGACAAATGCAGCACCGACGGACTGACCATACCCCGGGGACGTTTTCCTCAGGATACACCTCTTGCCATGGCATATGTGCCCTATCAGGAGTGGGAGGACACCTACGCCGAGAATGTAGCTCTGGCAAAGGGCACCATATTCCCGTCGCTTGATATGCCTTTTCTTGGAAAGGAGGGCGTAGCACAGTATGGAAAATAAACGCCGTCAGCTTATGTACGCCATTCAGATGTACGACTTTTATCTGTATGAGCTCCAGCTGTACCTCGACACTCACCCCACCTGCCGCAACGGACTTTTTGCGTTCAGACGATACAAGGAACTGCGTGAAAAGGCAGTACGGTCATATAATGAGCTGTTCGGACCTCTGACACCTATCCAGTCAGGCTGCGAAAATGTCTTTGAATGGGCAAAGGGCCCCTGGCCGTGGGAAAAGGAGGCTAACTGATATGTGGATATATGAAAAAAAGCTCCAGTATCCCGTTAACATCAAAAATCCGAATCCTGCTCTGGCTAAAATGATAATTTCACAGCTTGGCGGTCCCGACGGTGAGCTTGCTGCATCACTAAGATACCTGAGCCAGAGATATACCGCACCCTATGCTCAGGTAAAGGGCATTCTGACCGATGTCGGCACCGAGGAGCTTGCTCATGTTGAGATGATCTCATCTATAGTATATCAGCTGACCAAGAACCTTACTCCCGAGCAGATAAAGCAGGGCGGCCTGGACGCATACTATGTTGACCATACGCTGGGCATCTATCCGTCATCGGCAGCAGGCGTTCCGTTCACCGCAGCGTACTTCCAGTCAAAGGGAGATATTCTCACCGATCTCCATGAAAACATGGCTGCGGAACAGAAAGCGAGAACCACATACGATAATATCCTGCGTTTTGCAGATGATCCCGATGTCCGTGACCCCATAAAGTTCCTGAGACAGCGTGAGATCGTACATTTCCAGAGGTTTGGTGAAGCTCTTCGCATAAGTCAGGATAACCTCAACTCCAGAAACTTCTACGCATTCAACCCTGAATTTGATGTCCGCTGAGAAGCGGACGAAAAAAACGTCGGATACACATTTGTGTGTCCGACGTTTTGCATTATCAAACTATAAGCAGTATCGCAGCCATTACAGCGTATGTGGAAAGAAAGTACAGAACGATAAATGTAACCAGCAGCGCCGCTGAGGTTCCGCCTGCGCTTTTGAGAGCTTCCGATACGTTTATGCCGCTTGCTGCTGCGCTTTTCTTTATCTTGCTTCCCTTGGAGATAACGTTTTTGTAGTAGAAGTAATTTGAAAGCGTTGCAAAGATGAATATGACTACCCAGCTCACCAGCGAAGATATGTTGTACAGCATATTGAAGCTTCCGCCGGTGACACTGAACTCGGCAACTTTGGTAAGCGCCGCTTCAAACGAGGGATACATATTAACAAGTGCGTCCTTGAAGCCGTATTCCGTGAGCATTATCTTCATGCCCATAAGCGATGAGGGAATGGATATGATGGACTTTATCAGCAGCACCAGAAACGCCAGCAAAGGCATCTTTCTGTAAGCAAAGTAAAATTCGGGGAATAGCATTGCGGGGATATTGAAGCTCAGCTTGAATTTTGTGGCTTTCATCACCCTGAACTTGGGAAGATAGAACCTTGTGTTGCTGCCTATAAAATCCGCAATGTCCTTGGTGGTCATGTCCTCGTCGTACTTTTCATCGGGACTGAATCCGCAGAGAGGATCGCTGTAGTTGAGCATATACGGATACATGGTCTCCATAGCGTTCTGCTCGGCGTTGTTGAAAAAGGTATCGCCGTTTGAAAAGCTTTCCTGTTCTTCACCGTCCGCTTTGTCTTTCTGTGAAAGGTAATAGGGAGTGGGAGTGCCGCACTTGTCACAGAAAAGCTGGTCATTTCGCAGAGTATTGCCACAGACTGAGCATTTAAGCCCCTCCGCCTGCTCTTTTTCCTCGACCTCTGCTTTCCAGCTCATGTGCTTGCTGTGCAGCTCGTCATTTATACATCTGCCCTCTTTTTTGTAGCAGTCCCTGTGATAGGGAGTGCCGCATTCGGGGCATACCACGATATCGTCATCATCGGTAAATTTTTTACCGCAGGACTTGCATTCATATCCTGTATAGTTAAACAAACTATACTCCTCCGATCTGCCATTGGCTAGGTTTGTTCCTTATAGTATATCACATTTTTTTCCAAAAAACAAGACGATTTCATACTTTCATCTTTTTAACACAAAGATATCATTTTTTGTGAGAAAAAATTACACATTGCAGGTGTAATATAAAATGCGGAGGATTATATAATCTCTATGGAAAGAATGATGAAAAATGAGATCAGGAAAGATCATTAAAAGAATTATTCAGCTGGCGCCTGTGCTTATGATCGTTCTTATGGCTGTGATATATTTTGCCGCCCTTAAAGACCTTACCTTTGAGCAGGTGCTGAACTATACGCCCACAGCTCCCTTGGCTGCTGCGGCTGTGTTACTGCTTATGTATGCACTGAAATCCCTGTCCTATTTCTTCCCCATGCTGCTCATTGCCGCAGTTGCGGGAGCGGTACTGCCCATATATGCGGCTATCCCCGTTAATCTGCTGGGAATAGTTATAATGGCGTCCATTCCCTATGCAGTGGGAAAATATGCCGAGGGAGAAGTGGTGGACAAGCTTGCCGCAAAGCACGAGAAAATAAGCATCGTCCGTGAATACAGCACCAAGCACCAGCGGTTCGGAGCATTTTTCCTCCGTATCGTCAGCTGCCTGCCATATGATATCGTAAGCCTTGTTATGGGAAGCCTGCGCTTTGATTACAAGGACTACATCATCGGCTCGTTTCTGGGCACAGCTCCGGGAATAATACTTACTACTTTTATGGGCTCAGCCATAACCGAGCCGCTTTCGCCCGAGTTCATCATCTGTGCTGTCATTGAGGTCATCATTGCCGTTTCGTCTGCGGTGGCTTACAGGATACACAGGAAAAAGCAGGGTAAGATCAGTGGTGAGGGTCAGGAGTAAATGCGGAGCTTTCTCCGTTCAGATAATTGTGAGCTTCTGTCAGGAAGGCTTCACGCTGCTCTGCCAGAACCTCTGAATGTTCGTTTTCCTCGATATATGCCGTTACCTGACTGAGAGCCTCGGCAACAGTTTCGGGGTCGGTGTCGCTAAAGAACTTGAACAGGCTCATATAGCAGTATCTCTGCTTGCCCTCGCATATGCGCTTTGCTATATCCATGCAGAGCTGTATGATGTCCTCGTCATTTTCAATAAGACCGCACACCCGCAGTCCCGCAAAATCCACTTGATTTGCAGCTATTACCGCTGACTTTTTGAAATAGTCGGAGCATATCTTCATTGCCTGCTCGTTTTCAGGATTTATCATGCCGAAAAGCTGTGCGGAGAACTTGCGGCAGAACAGAGGAATGAAGAACGGGTCGCTTACGGTGAAGCTTTCTGTATCTGAAAGGGTCTTGTATGCAAGGAACTCATACCACCTTATATCCAGATCGTCGATATCAATGGTAAAGTGTACCTTTTCATTGTCGGGAGCGAAAAAGGCGGTGGGGGAGCCTTGGGCATACTTGCCGTCCGCATAGTCCAGACCGTCCAGCACCCACATCAGCTTGGGATAATCCACAGGGTCTTTCATAAGATAGCTGAACTTGTCATACGCCGCATAGTTATCCTTGATGAAATAGGCGAAAAATCCTGCCGAGGCAAACACATCGGGATAATCTTCATACAGGCGCTTTACCTTATCGGTTACGGTCTCGCTGTCCTTGTCGAGCATTATGGCATAGCTCATGGTGAGGATAAGCGTGTCGGTGAGAAAGCTGAAAAACGAGCTTTCCGCATCAATATCACGTTCAAGGAGATACCTTGCATAAAGAAAATCGGGCTGGCTCTTTTCGGATATTATATCGTCCGAAGCCCAGCCTATGCCCATATCGGTTATGAGCTTATATTTTGAAGCAAGCCTGCCGTATGCGGCAAAAAGCTTGTCCGATTCTTTGAACAAACAGGTGTGGAGCAGGAAATATGCCTCGTTTACTGCATCGGAGGGATTCATACCGCTGATCAGCCTTTCCAGAAGGTCGTTCAGGCGGTTTGCAAGATAATCGGAAAACTCGTTGCTGCGGCACATCATAATGTAAGGCAGGTAGCTTTCGTCACGTATTTTCTCTCTCCAGAATTCATCTGCTGCGGCAGTCTTGAACTTGCACAGCTCCTTGAGCAGCTTTTTGCGCTTGCTGCCGAAAGAAAGCTTTACGTCCGTTACATACTGCGAGCAGAGGTTTTCATCCTCATAATAACTGACCATTCCCGTTGCCTCCGTAATATTTGTTTGTATAATTATATAATAATTTGCCGCCTGCGTCAACCGTTTCACGGCAATATATGGAAAAATTGATAAAAACCGAAAAAACACTTTAAAATAATTCGGTTATGTGATATAATGTAAGATAACGTGTTTGTGCCCAAGCATATCCCTTATAAGGAGGAAAATATTTTGAGCAACGAAAAGAAATTCTCCAAAAAAGCCGCTGACGAAGCAGCTCCCAAGCATATGGCTGAGGCGGCTCCCGCTCCAAAAAAGAAGAAAAGAAAAAAGAAGAAGGCAGGCCCCGTTAAAAAGACCTTTACCGTTATCGGGACCGTGCTTCTTACGCTTATACTTATAGTTGTCATCTCGGTGTCTATCATTGCGGCAGCTCTTACCGTGTATGTAATGCAGTTCAGAGAGAATACGCCCATAGATATCGACCTGGACAGCCTTAACCTTGCCTATACGACCTTTATTTATGGCGATGACAAGGACGGCAATCAGGTAGAGCTTGCAAAGATAAGCCGTGGTGCCAACCGTATCCCCGTATCCATCGACCGTATCCCTCAGCATGTCCGTGACGCTTTCGTATATATCGAGGACGAGCGTTTCTACGAGCACGCAGGCGTTGACTGGAAGCGTACCTTCGGTGCTTTCCTCAACGAGCTTACCCATGGTATGCTTTACGGAAGCAAGCAGGGTGGTTCCACTATTACCCAGCAGCTCGTAAAGAACGTTACCGGTGATAAAGAGCAGAACATGGACAGAAAGATGCGTGAGATATTCCGTGCGGCTGACCTTGAAAAATACCGTACCAAGGACGAGATCCTTGATGCATATCTTAACTGCGTAGGTATGGGCGGAAGCTGCTCAGGCGTTCAGGCTGCTGCTCTCAAATACTTCGGCAAGGACGTGTCCGAGCTTGATCTTGCAGAGGCTGCCTGCCTTGCGGCTATCCCTAAAAGCCCCGAAAGCCTTAATCCCTTTGCAAACAAGGAAGCAAACCGTGAGCGTCAGCTCCTGGTGCTCAAGGCAATGTACAATAATGCGGCTATCTCCAAACAGCAGTATGACGATGCTGTTAACGAGGAGCTTCAGTTCAGAGACCCCAACAGCGAGACCAATTCCAGCGAGATACAGAACTGGTACATTGATATGGTCATTCGTGACGTTACCCTTGACCTTATGAACCTTTACGGCGTTGAGTTCGATGAAGCCAGCGATATGCTCTACAACGGCGGCTACACCATCTACACTCCCATTGATATCGAGATGCAGGAGGCAATAGAAGCCAAGTACAGAGACTACAGCACATTCTCCAACAACGTCCTGAGCGACCCGCCCCAGTCCGCATTCATCTGTATGGACTACACAGGAAATATCCTTGCGGTAGCAGGCGGAATAGGCGATAAGGCAGGCTCCAACATCTTCAACCGTGCCACCATGGCAAAGAGACAGGCTGGTTCAAGCTTCAAGCCCATTGCAGGTTATGCTTATTCCATTGAAAATAACCTTGCCACATGGTCATCAATCTACCCCGACCTGCCCATTGAGATACCCGATGAAAACAACCCCGGTCAGACAAGAAAATGGCCTACAAACTACAGCTCCACAGGTGCAAACAACGTATGGAGCGGAAGATCGTACTTTACATTCCAGGCTCTCCAGCGTTCGCTGAATACCGTTTCCGCACGTCTCGTGCAGGCGGCAGGCCCCTCAAACGTGTTCGAGTTTGTAATGAACAGGTTCCAGATATCCACACTTACCGCTTACGATGCCGACCTTTCGCCTATGTCCGTTGGTGCGCTCACTCAGGGCGTTTACCTCAGAGAGCTTGTTGCGTCATATCAGCCTTTCGGAAACGGCGGAAAGTATTTCGCTCCCACCTCATATACTTATGTTCTTGACCCCTCGGGTGAGACTATCCTTCAGCACAGTTACACACCTATCCAGTCCATCAGCGAGGAATCCGCTTATGTTATGAACAAGCTGATGCAGCAGGTAATCGAAGGCCCCAACGGTACAGGTAAGGCTGCAAAGCTCAACAACGTTCCCGTTGTAGGTAAGACAGGTACATCGCAGGAGTGGAGAGATAACCTCTTCATCGGCTGCACTCCCGATTACGTCAGCGGCGTATGGTATGGCTATGATGATAACAGAACTGTAAAGTCAGGCACATACTACAACACCGCACAGCTCTGGAAGAACATCTTCGGCGACATTGCGGATGCTGGGGAGAGAACTGAGTTCCCCGAGTGCGAGACCATAAAGGAGCTTTACTACTGCTCCAACACAGGCCTTATCGCCAGCGGAAGCTGCCCCACAGGCAACAAGGGCTACTACAAGTCCACCAACGTTCCCCCTATCTGCACAAAGTGCGGAGGCTCGTCCGCAAGTGCCGCTAATGATGAAAGCACATCGAATTAAAGGAAGTTTTATATGGATAATAAGATAACACTCAGCTGCCCCTGCCATTTTGGTCTGGAAAGCGTACTTAACTTTGAGATAAAGAAGATCGGCGGCGAAAATATCACCGTCACCGACGGACGTATCTCATTCGAGGGCGGATATGATATCCTTGCCCGTGCAAATATCTGCCTTGCCACAGCTGAAAGAGTGCAGATAAAGCTTGCTGAATTTCACGCCGATACCTTTGACGCTCTCTTTGAGGGTGTTAAGGCTATCCCTCTGGAAAGATTTATTGGCAAAAGCGACGCATTTCCCGTCAAGGGTCACAGCCTGAACTCAAAGCTTTCCAGTGTTCCCGCCTGCCAGTCCATTATCAAAAAGGCAGCGGTTGACAGGCTGGCTTCCGTTTATCATCTGAATTATTTCGAGGAAACAGGCTCTGTTCATCAGATACAGTTCAATATCCTCAAGGACACCGTTACCGTTTATCTTGATACATCGGGTGCGGGACTGCACAAGAGAGGCTACCGTCGCAATTCCAACGCTGCTCCTATCAAGGAGACCCTTGCGGCAGGCATAGTTGACCTTGCAATGGTCAAGAGAAATACAATCTTCTGCGACCCTTTCTGCGGAAGCGGAACCTTCCTTATCGAAGCCGCATACAAGGCGCTGAACATTGCTCCGGGACTTAAAAGGACATTTGCAGCCGAAAAGTGGGACGTTATCCCCCAGGATATCTGGCGTGAGGAGCGTGTCCGTGCAATGGACAGCATTATCCGTGACAGCGATTTCTTCGCATACGGCTATGATATCGACCCCGAGTGCGTTCAGCTTTCCATCGACAACTGCGCAAAAGCAGGGGTGAAGAAGCGCATAAGGATAGAGCGTGCCGATATCAGGGATTATGACAATAAGGACGGCGAGATAACAGTCTGCAACCCTCCCTACGGCGAAAGAATGCTGGAAATAAAGGAAGCCGAGAAGCTTTATACCGAAATGGGCAAGGTGTTCAAGGCAGATAAGGAGCACCCCTGTGCAATAATCTCGCCCCATGAGGACTTTGAAAAGTTCTTCGGCAAGACTGCCAACAAGCGCAGAAAGCTTTACAACGGCATGATAAAGTGCAATCTTTACTCATATTACAAATAATTTCAAAAATCGCTTGACAAAATAAGTTTAATATGTTAAACTTACAATATTGTGAATATGTACCTGCGTGGGGGAGTAATCTTCTTAGACTGATACAAGGTTTAAGCGGCAAATCGACATACCGACCGAAAAGGTCCGGTTTGCCTTAATTGATAAGACTCATGTACAGATGTAGCCGATGTTTCGGTTCTGTCTGTATATGAGTCTTTTTGTTTTGTACGGAACCAAAGACCGCAAGGTCATACAAACAGCGGCATATTCATAGAATGTATTATTATTCTTGAAAGGATTTGAAAAATGGATCTTCTGTCATTATTTCTTATTGCTGTGGGTCTCTCAATGGACGCATTTGCGGTCTCAGTCTGTAAGGGGCTTGCCACACCTAAGTACAAGCTGAAATATTCCATGATATGCGGCGCATGGTTCGGCGGATTTCAGGCGCTTATGCCTGCGGTGGGCTATCTTCTCGGCGTAAATTTCAAAAAGTATATCACAGCCATTGACCACTGGATCGCATTTGTGCTGCTTGCTCTCATAGGCTTCAATATGATCAGAGAGGCGCTCAAAAATGATGACGAGGGCGCAGACCCGTCATTCACTGCAAAGTCAATGTCACTGCTTGCCGTTGCTACCAGTATCGACGCACTTGCTATCGGCATAACCTTTGCATTCCTTGATGTTAATATCGTTGCTGCCGTACTTTTCATCGGAGTCTGTACATTTGTTATCTCAGCCGCAGGCGTTAAGATCGGCTCTGCTTTCGGAACCAGATTCAAGTCCAAGGCGGAGATCGCAGGCGGTGCGATACTTATCATTCTCGGTTTAAGGATACTTGTTGAACATCTGATGAATTCCTGAGTGACATTAAAATCCCATTAGAATTGCGACAGAATGAAAAGAATAATGTGATAAACAGCTGAAAATTATGATTATCAGTTGACGGTGGATTTTCTGTGTGTTAAAATAAAAGTATAGCAGAATGCTCTATTTACACGATAAAAAGGAAGACTTGATATGAGTGAAAATCCCTATGCAGTTCTCGGTCTTGAGCCGGGAGCTACCGATGATGAAATAAAGAAAAAGTATCGTACACTGGTAAAGCAGTACCACCCCGACCTTCACCCCGATGACCCCGAGGCTGCCCGCAAAATGAGCGAGATAAACGATGCTTACGAGCGCATAAAGTCAGGGGATACGGGTCAGAGCCCATACGGCAGTGCGGCATACAGCAGCTCCGCCCCCAGCGGAACCTATACCAGAAACGGAACAAATTATTATTACCGGTATGCCGATATCAATGATTTTGATGATATCTTTAAGGCGTTTTTCGGCGGATTTGGCTTTAATATGCACACTTCCGATACCATGAGCGCCGAGGAAGCCTTTGAACGTATCGACAACTACCTCAGAAGCGGCGATTATCGGAACGCTGCCGCTGTGCTGAACCGTTTTTCTGTCTCCGCAAGAGATGCCAGGTGGTATTTCTACGCAGCCGAATGCAGCGAAGGCATGGAGAATTTCTCCGATGCGGTGCAGTATGCAGAGCAGGCGGCACGTATGGACAGCACCAACAGGGTGTATGCTGATTATGCGGCACAGCTCAATAAAAAGCATGGCTTTAAGCTGAAGATACACAGGTTTATCCCAAGACTTTTGTCAGGTATTGCAATGGTGCTGGCGATAATGTTTATTGTAAGAATGTTTGGTTTTCTTTTCTTTCCCTTTTTAACTTTTTAATGAAAGGCAGCGTTTAAAATGGACAAGCTCAGGAATAAATTTATAAACTTTATGTATGGCAGAAGCGGCCCAGACAGCCTTTATAAGGCGACTATGATAGCCTGTATCGTGCTGATGATAATCAACCTTTTTGCCCGCTCGATCATACTCAATCTGCTTATATGGGCATTGCTCATATGGGGAATGTTCAGGGCGTTTTCCAAGAATATCTACAAGCGCCAGCAGGAAAATATCAAATTCATGCAGCTTACCGACAAGGCAAAACGCAAATTTAATATGACAAAGACCATGCTGACAGATAAGGAACACTGCTATAAAAAGTGCTCCAAGTGCAAGACAGTTCTGCGGCTCCCCAAGCAAAAGGGTGAGCATACCGTTCAGTGCCCTAAGTGCAGGGAGAGCTTCAAAGTTAAAATAAGGTAAGGGATAATTAAAAATGTCAGGCTGGATAATAACAATAATCGTCTGCTTTCTGGCAGGAATGGGCGCAGGTCTGGGAACAGGCTTTGCGGGAATGAGTGCGGCTGCGGTAATAACCCCAATGCTGGTAACGTTCCTCGGAATGCCCGCATATGAGGCTGTGGGAATTGCCCTTGCCTCAGATGTGCTTGCCAGCGCAGTTTCGGCATATACATACGGCAAAAACAAAAATCTTGACATTAAAAACGGACTTATAATGATGGCTTCCGTGCTGGTATTCACAGTTGTGGGAAGCTATGTTTCAAAGCTTGTGCCAAACTCGGCAATGGGTGGATTTTCCGTCTGCATGACGTTCCTGCTGGGTATCAAGTTCATAGTAAAGCCGGTTATGACCACCAAGGAGAAGATGGAGAGCGTTTCTCCCAGGAAGAGAGTTATCCAGTCTATTGTCTGCGGCGTGCTTATAGGCTTTATCTGCGGATTTATCGGTGCAGGCGGCGGAATGATGATGCTCCTTATCCTTACAAGCGTTCTGGGCTATGAGCTTAAAACAGCCGTTGGAACCAGTGTTTTCATCATGACCTTTACGGCGCTCACCGGTGCTGTTTCGCATATGGTAATGGGCGGAATGCCTGATATCCCCGTGCTTATCCTCTGCGTTGTGTTCACGCTTATCTGGGCGAGAGTCGCTGCAGTGTTTGCTAACAAGGCGTCGCCAAAGACACTTAACCGTGCCACAGGCGTTGTGCTTGCGGTGCTGGGTCTGGGAATAATGATAGTTAATTTTGTAAAATAATGCAAAGCAAAAGGCTGTATCTTTTTTCGTGATACAGCCTTTTATATTATGGCGGAACGTTATGTAGCTCCGCCTGAACCTAATCCGAAGCTGATGGATAAAGCGTTGTCAACACGGTTCATTGACGGCGTATCCAGTTCGCCCATGCGTTCTTTCAGACGCTTTTTGTCAATGGTCCGTATCTGCTCCAGAAGCACAACACTGTCCTTTGAGAGGCCGCATTTATCAGCGTGTACCTCGATATGGGTGGGCAGCTTTGCCTTTTCACGCTGACTTGTGATGGCAGCCGCTATAACAGTGGGACTGTGACGGTTACCCACATCGTTCTGAACGATAAGTACAGGACGTATGCCGCCCTGCTCGGAGCCTACCACGGGGCTGAGATCGGCGTAATATATTTCTCCTCTTTTAACAGACATTTTTGCTATCATCCTTTCCTGATATCGGAATTTATCGTCTGTTTATATTTTTACCGCTTATCTTGAAAATAAACAGCGGCGGAGAAATTTTTCTAAAAAGAAGCGGGGGACGGATAATGATACTAATCCCCAATAAAACTATAGACAAAAAATCATCGCATAATCCATATACGCAAGATTATGCTCGATTTTTTGTATAGTTTTTAATTGGTTCTTAGTATGATATCCGATGCCCCCGTTGATATTATATGTTTATATGCTGATAGTTGTTACAGTGCCGTAAAGCATATAGGCGATTACCACAAGCCATGGTACCGATGTGAAGAAATACTTCCATGTGCGCTGTTTTGAGTAGAGCGATGTGCGGAACAGCTTTCCGCCCGATGAATAAAACCTGATAATGATAACTATTGAAGCGATTATGCAGGCAAGGCGCAGAGCCACATTCAGCAGGGAAGCTATTACCAGCGGCATATATCCCATGATGGTGGCTTGGAGGTTGCTGATGTCTATGCTGCTGTTTTGTATCAGCACCATAAGCACCGCCGACATACTGTTGTTGATTATATGCAGTATCATTGAGGGGACAAGCGAGTTGTATTTTACCGCAATGTACGCCCATACCAGACCCATGCAGACCGCCGGGAGACACTGTGAGAAGTTCTGGTGCATAAGTCCGAACAGCACTGCGGACATTATTATTCCAAATGTGTTGCCGTATTTGCGCAGTCCGTCAAGAAGCACTCCACGGAAGATAAGCTCCTCCATAATAGGCCCCAGCAGGCAGATGTAAAGGTAGATAAGTATTTCAAGCCATAGGGGATTGTTTTGCGGCGCAATGTTAAGTGCGCTGGTGTTGTTTACGGAAAAGTCCGACAGCTTTCCGCTGAGAGCCGCCGCAATGGCTGAAATTATTACATTTATGACCGAGCCGACTGTTACAACTCCGAAAGACAGCGCCGTGAATTTCAGGAAGCTTCCGCCTGTGATACCCTTGACTGTGAATTTCTTCCTGATATCCGTCTTTGTCACCAGCAGACCCACGCCGAAAGCTGCAATATCCGCAATAAACGGGAAGACGTAGGAATATATGGCTTTCATCAGGGGAGTGCTCCTGATGATTTCCTTGCCTGCGTCTATCTGCTCCTTGGAATATCCGCCGCCCAGCATTGCCGCACATAGCTGCAATATCAGTGTGTTAAGTATGCTGAAAACGAATATCAGCGTTACAACTATCCATGCTATCCTGAAATAGTACCGCCGCAGCTGCTTTTTTTCGTCCTTGTCAGGCGGCGGACACATCATATTCGACTGCTGATAAATATATCCGTTCATATTATGTCCTTTCTTTTTTATTGTATAAAAAATGCCCCGAAAAAGGGGCATTTATTCGTTTCTGATAATTTTCAGCACGGCAGTTCTTTCGGGAACAGGCTCGTCGCTGAACGAAAATACATCGTGGAAATCACGCTTTATTTCTTCAAGGTCGCATTCTGAGGAGGTCATCACCGTTCCCAGAACATCGCCCTTATTTACGCAGCTGCCAACATTGCAGCTGAAAATAATGCCTGCGGTGCTGTCAATGTCGCCGCCCTTGACCTTTCGTCCTGCGCCCAGAGCCAGCGATATAAGACCTGTCTTTTCGCAGGATATCTTTGAGATATATCCGCTCCTGTCAGCTCTTACCTCTGCTGTGCGCTTCGGCTTTCCGAAAAGGGAGTAATCGTCAAATGCTCTTACATCTGCGCCCTGCATCTGAGCCATTGTCCTGAATGCTTCAAGTGCCTTGCCCGAATGTACTGCATCTTCCGCCAGCCTGCGACAGCAGTTTTCATCGCCCTTGCCTGCAAGCATGAGCATTTCTGCGGAAAGGGTAATGCTGACTTCATAAAGGTCAGCGGGAGCATTGCCCTTCAGCGCTTCTATTGCTTCAATGACCTCCACTGAATTGCCCACCGCATGACCCAGGGGCTTATCCATATCGGTAAGGACAGCTGTGCATTTTCTGCCTGACAGCTTTCCCACAGATGTCATTGCCGAAGCAAGCTTCATGGCATCATCGTAATTTTTCATGAAAGCACCATCGCCCACCTTTACATCGAGGACGATACCGTCAGCGCCAGTTGCAAGCTTCTTGCTCATAATGCTGGAGCATATGAGGGGAATGCTGTCAACCGTGGCAGTGGCGTTTCTCAGCGCATATATTTTCTTGTCCGCAGGAACCAGCGTGCCTGACTGCCCTGCAATGGAAAAGCCTGTTTTTCTGATTATCTCAATAAACCTTTCATGGCTTATTGAGGTGCTGAAGCCCGGAATTGATTCAAGCTTATCGATCGTTCCGCCTGTATGACCGAGACCACGTCCCGACATCTTTGGAACATAAATCCCACAGGCAGCGCATATAGGCGCAGCGATCAATGTAGTCTTGTCTCCGACTCCGCCTGTGCTGTGCTTGTCGATGCAAATGGCTCCAAGCTCCTCAGACGGGTGGAATGTGTCGCCTGAGTGCATCATTGCCATTGTGAGGGCTGCCGTCTCCTCAGCTGTCATTGACTGAAAGCATATCGCCATCAGCAGTGCCGACATCTGATAATCGGGGATCTCGTCCCTCACATATCCGTTAACAAACCATCTTATCTCATCGTCGGAGAGGATACCTCCACGGCGTTTTTTCATTATGATATCATAAGCGGTCATATAACGGCGTCCTTTCTGTAAGCTTACTCTATTGTGATACCGGGGAAGTAGTAAGCAAGTATCTGATCGTATGTATAACCCTGTTTGCCGAGAATATTTGCACCGTTCTGGCTCATACCTACGCCGTGGCCGTAGCCATATGTAATAAAGGTGAATTCACCGTCAGCATAGCTTACGTCGAAGCACCAGCTCTTGATGCTGTATTTGAGCACCTTCTCACGAAGTCTCATGCCGGAAATTGTGAGCTGATTATCAACATTAAGTCCGCTTACGTAATTTCCGTCAACTCTGGAGGTTACTGTGAGCCAGTTTGCGGGATCCTCGGATAAGGTGATGCCTAAGCTGCTTTCAAGCGCTGTGCGGATCTGATCCTCGGTAAATACGGTGATAACACCATAGTTGGGGTCGGACTGAGCATCAAAGGGAGTGGCAACGCTTGCGAGATAGGGAACATCTGCACCGCCCCATACATTTACGGCAGAAGCTGTAGTGCCTGCGGAGGAAGCTGTGTAAACTGTCTGGGCAACCTTGCCGTTATAGTAGCAGCATTTGCCCCATACAGCGTTTACTGCGTCGGTCACTTCCTGGGGAATATCTCTCTTTACCAGAACGGTAGGTACAAGTCCGTTTACGTTGTGGTATTTAACATATGAATATGCTGCAACAGCCTGAGCCTTGAGAGCTTCGGGGCTGAACGAGGGCGACATTTCAGTGGAAACTATCATTGATACCAGCTGATATGCGTCAAACTGCTGAACGGTTCCGTCAACTCTTGCGGTGAATATCTCGCCTGCTTCGGGGTCGAAGGTGGTAAGAGCTGTATCGGAGGGGGCAGTTTCAGACCATGCGGGAGTAGTCTCAAAATAGTCCGAATAGTCGTAAACGGAGTCATCGGTAGGCTGTGTGGAAGCGTCTATGTCCTCCTGCATCTGCTCCAGTCTGCGCTCGATATCATCGGTGGAGTCGGTGACAGCCTCATCTGTAACAGGAGTTGTTTCTCTGTCCAGCTCGGAAAGCAGGTCTGCCTCGCTTTCGGCAGCGTCTGCAAATGCCTCGGGAGCCTCAACAGTTACCTCCGCAACGATATGGTCGGTGAACTCTTCCTCGGCAGCAGTGGTTTCGGAAGCGGTCGTTTCATCTGCCTCCTCAGGCTGAGCCTCTGTGACTTCCTCCTCGGTCATTGCCTCGGGTACTGCTGTCACAACAGCTTCAGTTTCTGCCTCGGTAACATAAAGGGGAGTTATGACCACCTCGTCGGGAGCTGTGGTCACAGCCTCATATTCGGGGTTAAGGTCAAATCTCTTGTTTACCTGTGCTTCTTCGGCGCTTTCGGGGATATCGGCTTTCTCCTTCAGTACCTTATTATGTGCGGCATCAGAAAAAATATCTATTGATGCTTTTTCTGTCTGAACAGTGTCAGTCTGCTCTGTCTGCTGTGTTTCGGCGGAAGTTTCGTAAAACTTTCCCGAAATACTGTCGGTGTTTACCTCGTCCTTCATGCAGAAGGCAAAGGTGTAGAGACCACCGACAACAGCAAGCGCAGCTATGCCGTTGAGTACAGTTCTCAGTTTCATAATAATATCCTTTCTCGTAGCTTTTATCTCTTTTTTTCAGGGAACAAAGTGCAGAAATTCCCTCTGACGGTCGTTATTCGTCTATATATGTTCCGCCGTTATATTTATAGTAGATGGCGGGCCATTTCGGATTGGGGTTCTTGCTGAATTTTGTGGTGTCGATAGTGTCTGTGGATTCATCAGCTCGAAGCTTTCTTGCCACGATAACATGGCGGGATTCGTCCCACTCGGTGGAGCAGGTGGAAAGTGTGAGGTACTCATCGTCCTCAGTGCAGTCAATACCGGTAATGATAGTGCTGCGCTTTGTTATCTCGTCCATGAACTTGTCATAAGGATAATCGTCATTGAAATCAATATAATTCTGGTAATCGAAAACGGGATTTCCATTGTCATGCTCAGGGAGAGTGTTTATTACAAAGGAAGCGATTATAACATAAACGTCTTCCGAGTAATTGGTGTTAAAATAAACAAAAGGATTTTTCAGCCAGTAAGCGGGATCCCAGCGGTAGTAGTCCAGATTTCCGAACATAGTGCCGTCCTTCTGGTTGTGAGCGTAAAGGATAATGTTGTCCGAGCGCTCATATCCGCCCACCTTGTTGCGGTAATCCGCAAAGCAGGTTCCGCACTGGCGCTGATTGTTGTAGAAGTTGTGCTTGAGGTAATACTCATTGTCCGTGCCCTTGACAACAGGCTCGTCAACGCAGTCAGGGATACGTACATATCCCACTGTGTCGGGGTTGATTGCCAGCAGCTCTTTTGCCGCAGCCAGCTCTTCAAGGGGAGGAAGCTCCTCGGGAGGAGTGTTTTCATCGGTCTCGGCAGGAACGTCATCGGTCTTGTCCTGAGAGGACTGTGACTGCTGGAGCTGCGCCTGCTGATAGATGACTTTCAGAGTATTGTGGTTCTGCTTTGCCTCATACATCTGGTAAAAGTAATCGCCCAGAAGAACGGCGCAGACTATCAGGACAACAATGGAGATAAGTACGATTATCTTATTGATGATCTCTGATGAAGAGTCGCCCTTCTGCGGAAAAAAGGATTGCGCAAAGGTTTTCTTGGGACCTTTTTTCGCAGGCTTTCTTTCAAATCTTACTTCATCGCTCATGGACATAGCAAAAACCTCGTAAACTTCAGAATATCAATATTATTTCTTGGATTTTCTTGTGGTCGTGACCTGTGTTGCAAGAGAAGGAGCAGTGTTGCGGGAGCTTGACTGTTCAGTCTCGGATTCGGGTACGGTGGTCTCCTCTCCGTCGGAAACATCGGAATCGGGAACTTCCGTTTCGCTTTCAGGCTCGCTGTAAACAGAAGCGGTGGTTCCATTCTCAATTTTCGGAGCAAGGCTCAGCTTTGAAACAACAGCATCGCTCTGCCTGGTCTTGACGGTGGTGGTCACGGTGGTAGGTTCTGTCGTTACCGTTGTGGTCATTTCGGGAGGTGCGGTTATGATCGAAGTAGTGATAGCAGTCTCGGAAGTGGTGGTTTCCGTTGTGGTCTCCTCAGAGGTGCTGTTCCTTGAAAGGATAGCGTCCCAGTCGATCTGCTTTGCGTTGGGATTGAGCCTTGCGGTGGAGAAATCAAAGCTGTCAGCAGTTTCTCCCTCTCTCAGCTTTCGTGCCAGCACAACAAATCTGGAGTCCGAATACTCAGTGCTGCAGGTGGAAAGCAGCATGAGCTTGTCGCCGAAAGCAACGTCAACAGGGGAGATTATCTGATTTCTCTTGCCTATCTCACCCATGTACCAGTTAAAGGTAGCTTCGTCATTCAGCGTTTCGATATAATCGTGATAGTGGAAAACCTCGCCGTTGGAATCCTGCTTCTCGTACACATTTGTAACAAAGTAGCCGTAAATAACATAATCGCCTACTTCGTAATCGGTGTTGAACGAGAATATGGGATTTTCACGGTAAAACTCCACGTTGTTTTTGTAAAGCTTCAGGTTTCCGAACATGGTGCCGTCTTCCTGATTGTGACCGTAAAGCACCACATTGGGAGAAGTGTAATCCTCCGAAACGGTGCAGCGGTAGTCAATGAAAATGGAGCCTGCCTTGTTTTTCCTGTCGTCATAGGTGTGGGTCAGATAATAGATGTTATCATCGCCCTGAACAACGGGAGCATATATGTCGCAGGCAGGGATCTCAAGGAAGCCCTTAACATTGTCGGAGATATTCACAAAGTCGTTCATAACGCTCTCGGCGTGGGACTCACGTTCTTCCTGAGAGGGGAGAATGGTAACGACCTCGCCGTCATCAAGAATAGAAGTGGCAACAGTGGTAGTTACCTTTTCCTCTATTTCCTTTGCGTCCTCGACCATTTCACGGGACTGTATGAGCGTGCTGATGAGCATTATGGCAGCTGCCACAAAAACGCCTGTTGAAGCTATAAATACTATCTTTCTTATAACCTCGCCTGCGCTGTCGCCCTTCCATGGGATTATCCCCTGGATAAAAGGCTTTTTCCCGGCAGGTGCGCTTTCCTCAGGCTTTTCTTCCTGAGGGCTGTCCTCATCGGAAATATTGCTGTCGGGAGAAAAGTTATCCTCAATGATAATGCTGTTTTCATCATTGTCATTGTCCTTTTCGTCCGACTGAACGATCCGGTCAAGCTGATCTCCGCCGTCAGCGGAAATATTTATCTCGTCGCTTTCTACCTTGTTTTCCGTAATGTTGCTGTCCTTTTCGGAGCTTGCTTCATCGGAAACAGCGGTGGACGCAGTAGCGTCAATGCCTGCTTCCTCATCGAAAATGACTATCATGCCGTTTTCGTCGGTGACAGGCTCGGTTATCTTAGCCTTGCCGTCAGCATTGCTTTCAGGCTCGGGCTTATCTGTAACAGGGGAGAAGCTTACGGTCTTTGCCTCGGAAACATCAGCCATATCCGATATTTTCTCAGCCTCGGGAGCTTCCACGCCTGCGGGTTCGCTTTCAGTATCTGCAGTATTGTCTATGGTGCTTTCAAATCCGCTGCCCGAAGCGGCTGCGTCATTGAAGAACTTGGAAAAATCACGCATAGTTCTGGGCGGATCATTTTCCTTCGTAGGAGTGCTGCTCTCCGAAGGATCGCCCGACTGTTCAGCAGTGAAATCTTCTATCAGACTGTCGAAGAAACCGTCAACGTCTTTCTTTTCACCGCCTGAGGTCTTATTTTCATCTGACATAGTAATAACATTCCTTTTTGTTTTTAGCCTGATTATCTGCTGTAGATGTAATTCCAGTCAGGCTCCTTTGCGTCGGGATTGAGCTTTGCGAGAGATGTGTCCACCTCCGGGCTTTCGCCGTCACGGACACGTCTGCCGATAACGACAAAGCGTGAAGGCTCAAATTCGTTGCTGCAGGTGGAAAGGGTCATAAACTTGTCCCCCTCCTGAACATCAACGCCCGTGATTATTTCGGAGCGCTCCTCCACATTGGAAATGAACTCTTCATAAGTCCTTTCCTTTGAGCCGAAGCGTATGTAGTTGTGATAATCAAACACATTGCCGTCTGTTGTCTGCTCAGGCTCGACCTCGCAGACAAAAAGGGCGATTATCTTATATGTGTATTCCTCGTAAAGGTTTGAGAATGTGAATGTGGGGTGCTGGAGATAGAAGTCAAACTTCTTTGTGTTCTGCTTGGTTATCTTGTATTTCTGGAGAGTTCCGAACATAGCGCCGTTTGCCTGATTATGGCCGTACAGCACGATGTTGTCGCTCTGGTTGAAATCGTAATCATTTACCACGCAGCGGAAATCGGCAAACACGGTTCCCGGCTGGGAATAGTTGCCGTAAAAGTCATGGTCAAGGTAATACTCATTGTTATCGGTCTGCATAACAACGTTGTCGATGGTTGTGCCGCCAACGGTTATCCAGCCTGCAGTGTCTGCGTTGTCATTTACAAAGCTCTGCATGGAATCGAGCATAACAAGAGGCTCGGGAGCAGGAGTTGTGGCTTCTGTGGTAGCTTCGGTAGTCGCCTCAGTCTCGGCTGTGGTAGTCTCCTGAGTGATTATCACCGTTTCCGAGTGGCGCTTTGCCAGCTCGTCCTCAAGCTTTGCCGCTTTCTGTTCCTGAATAATATAATATGCAAGATATGCAAGTGATAATGCCAGTATTACTGACGCTATCACCACAATTATTTTTCTTGGAGAGAATGTTTTTTTATTGCTGCTCATCTTTTAACCATCTTTCCGGATTATTTGAATATCACTTTCCAGTCAGGCTCTTTTGCCTGGGGGTTAAGGTATGCTGCCGACGTATCCACCTCGGTATCCTCGCCCTTTCGTGTCTTTCGTGCAAATATTACGAACCTTGATGGCTCAAACTCGTTGCTGCACGTTGAAAGTGTGAGAAACTCATCGCCGTACCTTACATCTACCGATGTTACGATCTGGGAACGCTCGTTTATGTTCGAGATAAAGTCCTCATAGACCGCCTTGTCGGAAAGGTCAAGGTAATTGTGATAGTCGAAAACATATCCGTCCGAAGTCTGATAAGGCTCGACCTCGGTAACGAAGTAAGCGAAAATTTTGTAAACATCGCTCTGATAGTTTGAGTTGAATGTAATTGTCGGGTGAGCCTTGTAATGCTCAAGATTTTTCTTGTAGTCCTTAAGGCTGCCGAACATTGAACGGTCCTTCTGGTTGTGACCGTAAAGGACAAGATTGTCCGACCTTTTATTTGATGTGAGTACGTCACGGTAATCAAGAAATACCGTACCTGCCTTGTTGCTGCTACCGTCGAATGCTTTTTTCAGATAAGTGGAGTTATCTGTAGTCTGAACCACAGGGAAATCCACCTCTGTGCCTTCGATGCTGACATATCCCACAGTATCGGGATTTATTTTCAGCAGCTGAGCAGCTCCGGGGAGAACATCTCCTCCCGAATCGTGAGCTATATATGACTGATAAAGGCTTTTCAGCGAATCGTTCAGCTGACGGGCGCTGAATGAAAGTCGGAATTCATTTGCAAGGATAACTCCGCAGCCTATGAGCACCAGCACGGCAAACTGAGTGAAGAGCTTTGAAAAGACTTCCTTCACGCTGTCGCCCTTTTGTATAAGCAGCCAGTGACCTCGCTTGGCTTTCTTCTTAGCCTTTACCGCTTTTTTGTACGCCCTTTCGGCGCTTTTTGACATTGCCATTTAATTTGACCGCCTTCTCTGAGAGCTTATTTCATTTCAATTTCAGGCTTTTCTCTCTTTGTGGTGTCATAATTAAAATATAGATAAACCCCATTTGGCGACACCTATATAACTTAATAATACACTCAAAACGCCCAAAAGTCAATAAAACAGATCAAAGTTTGTGAGATATATCAAATACAGCAGAACTATTTCTACAAAAGACGGGCTTATTTCACCTTGACAACACAAAACTGCCATTCAGGCATCAAGTCAGCAGATATTAAATCTCTTGACCTCGGTCTCTTCCACAGCCTTTTGGATAAGCGGCTCGAAATCGAAGGAGTTCTGTGCTGCGATGACCTCTTCAAGTATGGGCTTTGTCTTGGGGTGCTTGGGAGTGAACACGGTGCAGCAGTCCTCGTAAGGCTCGATGGATATATCAAATGTATCTATCTTTCGTGCTATTTCAACTATCTCGCTCTTGTCCATGCCGATAACGGGACGGAATACCGGCATACGGCAGGCATTGTCGGTGCATACGATAGCACCCATGGTCTGGCTTGCAACCTGACCAACGCTCTCTCCTGTAATGAGGGCGGTTATGCCGTTTTTCTCGCAAATTCTCTGGGCAATTTCCATCATAAGGCGGCGCATGATGATGGTGAACAGCTCTTCGGGGCAGTTGTCTCTCAGAGCTTCCTGTATCTCGGTAAAGGGAACGCAGTAGAATGTGGTATCGCCGCACCATGGAGTTATCTTCTCGCAAAGGCGCTCTACCTTCATTCTTGCTCTGTCAGAGGTGTATGGAGGAGAAACGTAGTGGATAGCGGAAATGTCTATTCCACGCTTTGCCATCATATAGCCTGCAACGGGGCTGTCGATACCGCCCGAAAGCAGCAGCATAGCTCTGCCTGAGGTGCCTACGGGGATTCCTCCCGCAGCGGGGCGGTTGCCTGTGTGGATATATGCGTTGGTGTCTCTTATTTCAACGTTTACGGTAACATCGGGGTTCTTTACATCAACATCAAGCTTGGGGAACTTTTCAAGGATACGTCCGCCCAGCTCAGCGCAGATCTCGGGAGACTTCATAGGAAAACGCTTGTCGGAGCGCTTTGCCTGAACCTTGAATGTGCGTGCGCAGGAAAGCTCCTCGCCGCAGTATTCCAGTGCGTCACGGCAGATAGTCTCAAAATCCTTTTCGGTTATCATCGCACGGCATATGGCAGCAGCGCCGAAAACTCTCGATGCCCTGAGAACAGCCTCGTCCATGTCGATAGTGTCCTCCAGAGGCTCGCAGTAGATCATGGACTGGGAACGGGTGTAGTCAAACTTGCCCAGAGGCTTCAGGCGGTGTCTCAGGTTCTTGATGAATGATTCTTCAAAAGTTCTCTTGTTAAGACCCTTGAGAGCGATCTCGCCCTCTTTGAGCAGGATAATTTCTTTCATATTATAATTCCTTTCAGATTTCTTATCTCTTGGCAAGGCTCATGTAGCCTTCCTGCAATGCAGTCGCCAGTGCTTCTACCTCTCCGCATGATGACATTCTGGAGAATGATACTCTTATGGCAGAATCAGCCACCTTGTCGGGAATGCCCATAGCAGTAAGCACACTGCTGTGACCGCCCTTTGAGCAGGCAGAACCGCTGGAAACGTAAATATTCTTGCTTTCAAGGAAGTGGAGCATTATCTCGGAACGTATGCCCTTTACGGAGAAATTCAGTATAAATGGGCACTGATCCTCAGCGTTGGAGTTTATGGTGATGTAGTCAAGAGCCGCAAGCTTCTTTCTCAGCCTGTTGTTAAGCTCTTCAGCATTTGACCATGCAGTGGGGATTGTCTGGAGCTGTGCCCTTACCGCAGCGCCGAATGCGCTTATAAGTGGAACTGACTCTGTTCCCGAGCGCATACCCTTTTCCTGACCGCCGCCCAGCATTCTGGGATTTACCCTGATGCCCTTTTTGATGTACATAGCGCCTACGCCCTTGGGAGCGTGTACCTTGTGACCGCTTACGGTGATAAGGTCAGCGTTAAGGTCTGCTGTCTTGATGGGTATTTTCAGGAAGCCCTGAACAGCGTCGCAGTGAGTGATGCAGTCGGGATAGGAGCGTTTTATCTGTGTAAATATCTTCTTTACGGGCATTATAGCTCCCGTTTCGTTGTTTACCAGCATGCAGGAGGCAAGCACGGTGTTATAATCAACGGCAGCGATGAACTCGTCAGCGTCGATCTCGCCTGTTTTCTGGGGCTTTATCCTTACGACCTCAAAGCCGTTCTTTTCCAGATACTTCATGCTTTCCTCAACGGATGGGTGCTCAATGGCGGAAACGACTATCTTTTTTTTGCGTTTGCCGTAATGCTCGGCAGCGCCTATGATAAGCGTGTTGTTGGATTCGGTAGCGCCCGATGTGAATGTGATGCACTCAGGCAGGCAGACAAGAGCAGCGGCAATGGACTTGCGGGCTTCCGTAACGGCAAGCTCGGCGTTCAGACCCACTCTGTGGAGAGAGGAGGGATTGCCGTAATTGTCGGTCATAGCGGCGAGAGCGGCAGCAACGGCTTCCTCGCAGGGCTTTGTGGTAGCGGCATTATCGAGATATGCAGGCATATATGACCTTTCCTTTCTATTCATATAATACTAATCTTCAATCAACCTAATGAACGATTAAAGACTGGTATAACATCTAAAAATGCTTTATTTTCACATACTTATTTTCATTATACTACATTCCAATAAAGATTTCCAGTACAAATATAAAAAAATGTGTATATTGTTACGATGCACAAAACAAGAGGAAAATCATTGCCGTAAATGGTAAATCAGCCAAAACTCTTGGTCTGCTTGACTTTTTGTCATTTAACTGATATAATAATCCCATACCAAGCAGTTTAATAAAGCAGCTCAGTAAAGCATATTACAAAAGGAGATATGAAAATGTCCGACAATATCAACAAGAACGGGGAATTTGATATTCCCGAAACAGCACAGCCCGCTCAGTACAGCTGGAATAATACCCCTCAGCCAGAAAGCTCAAATGAAGAAAGCCCCGTAATGATACGCCGCAGAGTTAAAAGCGGATATAACTGGGCTGGTTCCCTTATCCTTTGGCAGCAGCTTTTTGCCATGATAGGCATGGTTATTTTCCAGATGATATATTCAGCAATGGTGATGCCCTCAATAATTGCCGATAACCCGGAGCTTACCGCAGAAACGATTACGGCAGAGCTTACTGCACGCATGTCGGAAGGCTCGGCAATGATACTGATGAACTCGGTATGTATGCTTGCGGCAAATATTCTTGCAATCATAATAGTATATTTTGCTTCAAAGAAGTTCAAATTCAATGAGATGTTCTCAAAGTCTGACTTTCCTTCATCGGGTATCGTTCTGGCGGCGCTGGGCATTTTCGGAATACAGGGCTTTTCCATTTTGGTTCAGACCCTTGTTACAACCCTGACAGGCTATACAGGCATGAGCGAGACCACGTCCTCCGCCCTCAGCTTCACTGACAATATTGTGACAAATATCGTGCTTCTGCTGTATGTGGTGGTGGCAGCCCCCATTCTGGAAGAGATAATGTTCAGAGGTCTTGCCATGAATCTGCTTGCACCTGTCAACAGAACATTTGCCCTTATCGCTTCTTCACTGCTTTTCGGACTTATGCACGCAAACTTCAACCAGATATTCAACGGCTTCCTGCTGGGAATGCTGCTGGGATATATCGCCCTTAAAAGCGGCTCAATAATCTCGTCCATGATATGCCACGTAGTTGCAAATGCCAATGCAATGCTCCTGTCCTACATTTTTGAGCATAAGCTTGCCGACACTATCGGCGACAAGGCATATACATATGAGTTCATTGCTTTTGCAGCCGAGCTTGTGATAGGCGGCGTTGCACTGTTCTTTATGCTGAAAAAGTACGGCAAGGTAAATCAGTCGGATATCATCACTACCTCCTACACATACGAGTTTGAGCAGGCAGAGGAGAAAAAGCTCACATGGAGCGCACTTCTTAAATCGCCCACATTCTGGGTATCGGCAGTTATCTGCCTCGGAAGCGCCTGCCTGATGCTCACACAGGTTACGGTTTCATAAATCACACAAATTAAATTGTACAGCGCTCGGAAAGGCATTTCTTACCGAGCGCTGTTTTTATGTATTTGCCTAGTGTTTTTTCAGTTCATTGGCAGGTGAGCAAACAAAAAAAGCGGCAGCCTCCTGAAAGGAAAGCTGCCGTAAAATATATCAGCCGCACATGATGCTGTAAGCGTCATGTTGTTTTGAGGTGACTGCGGCGGGTCTGTATCTGCCACTTTGTGTTGAGACTTCTTGTTCTGTGCATCTTTGAGAAGCTTGCAACAAGGTCGGTGGACATTATCAGCATAAGGATAATGCTGGCGGATTTTGCTTCCTGTGCGGGTATCATTGTGATAACGCTCATTATGGGGTCGAAGCAGGCGCCCATAAAGGAAGTGATGATGGCTGCAAAGCCGATGCTTGTGGGTATTGATGTGTATTGTGTGATATGCAAGGGGATCCAGTTGTAGTTCCAGTACTGAATGCCGCATATCTTTTCCATCAGATGACCCAGAATAAGTTCTCCCACGGTGACAACTGCGAAAGCGCAGAGGAAATATACAAAGAATTTTTCGCCCTTTGATCTGTCAACGGGAACCATCTCTGCGAGTGCCATATTTTCAGGCGTGCCCAGCAGCAGGTACATTCCAACGACCAGCAGACCGTATCCCATAAGGAACGGCGCATTCATATTGCGGTTGTCAATGAACCCCTTTGTCAGTGATAGCCACAGATTTTCCAGTGAAAATCCGAGGAATGAGATGACAGCTACCATTATACCCAGTGAATAAATGTCATACTTCATAATCATAATCATGACCGTCCTTTCGTTTTATATTTATCGGTGTGTTCCGATATTTCTTTCAACAATACCAATATAATATAGTTTCCGCAACTGAATCTCAACTAAACCTCAACTACAGTTGAGATTTGACTGTTGGTCATTCTTTTCTGCTTTTTGAATAATTTTTACATATATTGACTGTATATTTTGTTGAATATTTTGGGCAAAATCGGCGAATATATTTAAAATATTAAGGCAGTATTGATAAAAATAAAGTGAAGATGCGCAGAAAAATAATATCATTTCGGAATTTGCAAGATGAAATTGAGCTTATTTTTCTCCCAAAAAATAAAAAACCACAGCCGGATAAAATACCCGACTGTGGTCATATTCATATCGCCTGAGCCATGCAGAGCTTGTAATAAAGCCCCTTCTTAGCCATAAGCTCATCGTGTGTACCCGACTCGGCAATGCCCTTGTCGGAGATGTACATTATCTTGTCGCAGCTCTTGATGGTGGAAAGACGGTGGGCAATGATGAACGATGTTCTGCCCTTCAGCAGATGGTCAATGCCGTGCTGGATATACCGCTCTGTCTTTGCGTCAATGGAGGAGGTAGCCTCGTCAAGCACAAGTATCTTGGGGTCTGCAAGAATAGTTCTTGCAAAGGCTATCATCTGCCGTTGACCCTGAGAAAGGGAAGAGCCTCTTTCCTTAACAAAGGTGTCGTATCCGTCGGGCATCTCGTTTATAAACTCGTCCGCTCCCACGACCTTGCAGGCAGCTTCTAT
Source organism: Huintestinicola butyrica (assembly GCF_025567215.1). Taxonomy (NCBI): domain Bacteria; kingdom Bacillati; phylum Bacillota; class Clostridia; order Eubacteriales; family Oscillospiraceae; genus Huintestinicola; species Huintestinicola butyrica. The sequence continues at coordinate 98,219 of NZ_JAOQKB010000002.1, read as the reverse complement.
CTCTTCATTGGTGGCATCGAGTCTGCCGTATCTGATATTGTCACGAATGCTGCCGCTGAAAATAACGCTGTCCTGGAGCATTATGCCCATTTGTGAGCGAAGTGATTTCAGCGTAACATCGGAGATGTCAATGCCGTCAATAAGCAGCCGTCCGCCGTTCAGATTGTAAAATCTTGAAATAAGATTTACTATAGTGGTCTTTCCCGCTCCCGTAGGGCCTACCAGCGCAATGCTCTGACCTGCCTTTACAGCAAAGCTCAGGTTTTCAAGGATATTGATGCCCTCTTCATAGCCGAATGTAACATGGTCAAAGGTAACATCGCCCTTTATCTCGGGCATTTCTGTGGCATTTTCCTTGTCGGTGACGGTAACGGGTTCGTCCATTGTCTCGAAAATTCTTTCAAGGTATGCAATGGTGTTGATGAAGGTGTTGTACAGATTGGAAAGGTTCATGATAGGCTGCCAGAATCTGCCTGAGTAGCCTGTCATAGCAACGATAGTTCCCACCGTGATTCCTGCCTTGGGACCAAGCACCAGCAGACCTACCAGATATATCGCACCTGTTACCCAGATGGAAATGTTATCAGCCACTGGCCATACCGCATTTGAGAAGTATATAGCTTTCATCCAGCTCTTGCGGTATTCCTTGGAAAGGCGGTCGAATATCTGCTCATTTTCCTCTTCACGGGTAAAGCTCTGGGTGATGCTTACGCCTACCAGACCCTCGTGAAGATATGCGTTAAGGTTGGAAGACTTGTTTGAAACGCTCTGCCAAGCCCTTCTTTGCATTTTTTTGATAGCGAACATAAAGAACAGGAACAGGGGAAGTCCCGCCAGAACTACCAGAGCCAGCTGCCAGCTTACCACGAACATGAACACGATGATGAAAATGATATTGAACATTTCCAGCACAAAAGTGATAAGTCCGTTGGTGAGCAGGTCGGAAACGCTGTTTACGTAGTTGATAACTCTTGTAAGTATCTTTCCGTGAGGTCTTGTGTCGTAGTATTCAAAGGGAAGCTTCTGCAAATGTTCGTACAGGTCTTTTCTGATGTCGTATATCATGTCCTGACCTGCAACAGTCATTATCTTTGCACGTATTGTGGAAAAGATAACGCTTATAACAATGGTGAGCAGCAGCAGAACTGCAAGTATAATAAGCTCGGCCTTATTTTCTTCGGGAATGGTAATGTCCAGCGCCCTTTGTGTGATAAGGGGAGCCAGCAGTGAGATGACCGCTGCCGCAACGCTCAGCAGCATTGATATGATGACCTGTTTTTTGTATTTTCCCACATAAACCAGCGCACGCTTGAAATGCCGTATGTCAAAAGGGGTCTCAAGCTGTTCGTCAACGTCGTATTTGTTTCTTGCCATAATATATCACCCCTTAGTTGGTCTGAAGGTCGTAAACTTCTCTGTAATAGCCGTGCTTTGCGATAAGCTCCTCATGTGTTCCGATATCTTCAATGGAACCGTTGTTGAGTATGATTATCTTATCAGCATTCTTAGTAGAAGATATTCTCTGGGCTATTATTATCTTTGTGCATTCAAAGTCAAGATTTTTCAGGCTGTTCTGAATGTACTTTTCAGTTTCCATATCCACGGCGGAGGTGGTATCGTCAAGGATAAGGACTGAGGGCTTTACTGCCAGCGCACGGGCAAGGGATATTCTCTGCTTCTGACCGCCCGAAAGTCCCACGCCTCTTTCGCCGATGATGGTGTCATATCCGTCAGAGGTCTTTCTGATGAAATCGTCTGCGGCGGCCAGAGTTGCGTACTTGTAAACCTCTTCCTCGGGCATATCGCTTCTGCCGAAAGCAATGTTTCCGTCAATGGTGTCGGAGAAAAGAAGCACGTCCTGAGAAGCCACGCCGATGTTCTTTCTCAGCTGTTCAAGCTTCAGCATCTTCACGTTCACTCCGTCCACGCTTACCTTGCCCGATGTGGTGTCATACATACGGGAGATAAGGTTGATAAGAGTGGTCTTTCCCGAACCTGTGGGGCCCATGATAGCAACTGTCTCGCCCGGTTCTATCTTAAAGGAGATGTCGTGGAGAACATCATTTTTCTTGTTGTATGCAAAGGAAACATGGTCAAATTCAACGGAACCCTTGAACTTGTCTGGCTTGTCAACAGCGTCCGCACGGTCAACGATAAGGGGACGGGAATAATAAACTTCGATTATCTTGTTGAGTGAAGCCACAAACCTCTGGAGATCGTTTATGATGTTTCCGAGCATTCTCATGGGGTTGGTCATTGTCCAGATAAGACCCGAAAATGCAGTGTATTCGCCCACGGTTATTCTGCCGTTCATAACGAACAGACCGCCTGCAAGGATCTGTACCACAGCAAGTCCCTGAGCTGTTATTTCGATAGAGGGGAAGTATTTGAGCCATACCAGCGATGCGCTTTTGTTTGCGGCGGAGTAATTCTTGTTGAGCTTGTCAAACTTCTCTGCCTCGTAATCCTCACGGGCGAAAGCCTTTACAACACGGTTGCCTGAGATGTTTTCCTCAGCACCCGTGTTCATTGCGGAAAGACGGTCACGCAGATCAACGTATCTGGGACCGATGACCTTCCTGAATGCAAGAGTGATTGCAAAAATAACAGGTGTAAGGGCTATCATGCACAGAGCCATGAGCCAGTCTATGGAGAAGAAGAAAATTACCGATGCGCTGTAGAGGACAATACATTCAAGTATTGACTTGATTATCCATGCAATGGAGTGACGCACCATGTCAAGGTCGCCGCTGAGACGTGTCATAAGGTCACCTGTGCTGTTTTTGTCAAAAAAGTCCGAGTCCTGTCTCTGAACATTTGCGAAAAGGTAATTTCTTACCTTGTAGATGATGCCCTGCGAAGCCTTTTCGTAGCATATGCCCGATGTGTATGTAATGCAGGTTCGCAGGAACGTAAAGCCTATCATTATAAGTACCAGACTTACCAGCCTCTGGGGAGCGGCGGCAAGATTGGCAGCAGCATTTTCCCCGTAGATGAATTCATCTACTATCTGCTGGCTGTAGTGGGGCGTGATGATGTACATTGACTGGCAGATGACTGTCATACAAAGTGCAACGATATATACCGCCCGATACCCCTTTAGGTTTTCCCATAACCATTTGATCTGGAACATATCAGTTCCTCCTTTCGCACCAAGCCTTCCCTGTAGGGCTTGGTTCAAGACATTAAGTGTTATTTTACACTATTTACCATGCTTTTCAATCGGATATTTCATAATAAATTATGAAGTTTTTAGCGTGCCACAGTCGGATTGAAATTTCCTACAAAGTATAGCACTTTGGTTTCACGAATAATATAATATATATATTTTAAAGTTGTAAAAAAATATCAAGCGGACATATAAGCATACATAAAACAAATGCCGCCCATAACGGACGGCATTTACAGCCGCTTTATTATACTATAGTTTTTAATACTGGGCCTGGGTGAAGTGTTAAAGCTCTGAATTGTAATTTTATCTTATTCTTCTTACCTTGACCTTTATGGGCTTGCGGACAGCTGCTGCATTTGCATTTTCTGCGGCTTCCTTGATAAAGTATTCCTGAGCATTGATAAGCTCTTCGCCCTCAGCGGGAATAACCTTTGAATAGGTTCCGTCGGGGTTCTGGATACGTGCCTTAACATTGTCCCTGAGCATGATATCGAAAATGTGGAGTATCCTGCTGCGTATCTTGGGAGAATTTATGGGAGCGGCAACTTCTATTCGTCTGATAGTATTTCTTGTCATAAAGTCAGCGGAGGAGATATATACCTTCCGGCGTTCACCCTTGCCGAAAATATAAATTCTGGAGTGTTCAAGATATCTGCCCACAATGCTGCGGATAGTGATGTTCTCGGTCTTGTCCTTGACACCTGCCACCAGACAGCTTATTCCTCTGATGACCATTTCGATCTTGACACCTGCGCAGCTTGCTTCGATGAGCTTATCCATAAGCACCTTGTCGGTAAGGGAGTTGAGCTTCAATCCGATGTAGGCTTCCTCTCCGCATTCTGCAGCGGCTATCTCCCTGTCGATAAGCTCGATTATCTTGTTCTGGAGCGAAAGGGGGGCTACCAGCAGATAAGAGGAATTTTCCACCAGATTGCCGATAGAAAGAGCATTGAACACTGTTCCTGCCTCCGCACCGATGTCGGAATCGGCAGTCATAAGGGAAAGGTCGGTGTAAAGCTCGGATGTCTTTTCGTTGTAGTTTCCTGTACCTATCTGAGTGATGTACTGCACCTCGCTGCCGTTTTTTCTTGTGATAAGCAGCAGCTTTGAGTGTACCTTCAGATTTTCGGGACCGTACATTACCTTGCAGCCTGCCTTTTCAAGGCGCTTTGACCACTCAATGTTGTTTTCCTCGTCAAATCTTGCACGAAGCTCTACCAGAACAAAGACGTCCTTGCCGTTCTCGGCAGCGTTTATGAGGGCTTCAACTATCTTTGAGTTGGAAGCCACACGGTAAAGGGTTATTTTGATGGAAACAACGTCAGGGTCATTTCCTGCCTCGTTCAGCAGTGTGATAAACGGACGAATGCTCTCATATGGGTACGAAAGCAGAATGTCTCTGCGGAGTATCTGGGGGATCATGGGCGCACCGTGTATTACCTCGGCAGGGCGCTGTGGAGATACGGGGGTGTAGAACATTTCGGGGTGAGCCTTTTCTATCCTGTTTCTCAGCGAGAATACAAAGGACATATCAAGGGGAGCCTTGCAGCGGGATATCTGATGCTCGTGCAGCTCCAGATTGTGGCACAGGAATTTCTCCGCTTCGTTATTGAGGCAGCCGTAAATTTCCAGCCTTACAGGGGAGAGCTTCTTACGCTTTTTCAGCAGCTCCTCCATTACCTGACGAAGATCAACATCATGGTCATAAAGAGCCTCTTCCATATTGATGTCGGCATTTCTGGTTATTCTTATAAGCGCCTTGTCGATAATGCGGTAATTTTCAAAAACGCTGTTGCAGTAGCGCAGGATAACTTCCTCCGCAAGAACAAATCTGAGGCGCTCCTTGTCGGGGAGGATTATCATTCTGGGGAAGCTTCCGTTTGCGGGGATAATGCCCAGCTTAACGGAGTTTTTGGACTCCAGATGAGTGATAGCATAGATATCCTTGTTTTTAAGGAATGGGAACGGGTGACGCTTATCCACCACCTGCGGGGAGATTATGGGGCGGATCTCGGAATTGAAGAACGCCCTGAGATAGTTTTCTTCCTCAGGCTTGAGAGATGACATCTTAACGTGCTCCACGCCGATAGCGGAAAGGGCACGCATGGTGTTGAAGTAAGCGGCATCTTTCAGGGGAACAAGCTCTGCCACCTTGTGATAAATGGCGTTCAGCTGATCCTTTGGGGTCATGCCTGTCTTGTTGTCGGCTTCGTTATCCTCAACAAGAGTTCTGTCGTAAAGGGAGCCGACTCTTATCATAAAGAATTCGTCCAGATTGGACTGGAATATCTGTGAAAAAAGCAGCCTTTCGCAAAGGGGAACATTGTCGTCCGTTGCCTCTTCAAGAACACGTACATTGAATTTAAGCCAGCTGAGTTCACGATTGTCATAGCAGTTATTCATAACAGCAACCTCGCTCTATGTAATTGTATTATTTTTATTATACCCTGTCACTTAAATAAATCAAGAAGAAAAATTTGCAGCTTCGGTAAAATGCAGGTAAAGGCTCAGTCCTCACAGTAATATATAAGGTGCTTGCGTACTTCCGAAAGCATATCACGGTAAAGCTCCGTAGCGTCGTTCAGACCGCAGGTCATTTCGGGGTCATTCAGGAAGCCGTTGAAAGCAACATCAAGGTCCTTTGTTTCATACGCCCTTACCACCTGAGCCTGATTGCCGCAGTGGCGGAGTGTGAGACAAAGTATGTCCTCGGGAAGAGCGCCTGCCGCAACGGGGCGGACAGCTCCACGGCTGATAAGTGCATTTGTCTGCACAGCCGTGCCCTCAGGCAGATTTTCCACCTGACCGTGGTTTGGCATGATAACAGGGCAGATAAAGTTTCCGCCGCCTGCCAGCGCACGCACCATAGCCGCAACCTCAGTGGTTCCTGCCGACTTCGGCAGAGGCTCGCCGTTCATGTATCTTTTCACACGGGAAGCCTTGTCGGAGACTATTTTCTTTTTGTACGCCGCAGTGATGGGGGAGAACTTCCAAGAGTTCATTTCCTTCACATTTCCCGTGTACCATGGGGGACAGAAGCCTGCGGTAATCCTGTCGTTCTGGGCAGGGATAAGACCGTACCGCAGGAACAGGTCAAACTTTACCTTGTGAGCGTCCGCATCGGGATTATTCTTGTATTCATTGGCCCTGAACTCGTAGCCGTTTGATACGTATTTCTCCGCATATTCCGTAAACATGGGGAAAAGATCCTCACCGCAGAATGTGATCTCGTCAAACCATGAATAGCCGTCGATGCCCAGCAGATTTGTCTTGATATCACGCCGCCTTACGCCTGTGATGCCTTTGCTTTCGCAGACAATGGTCGCCAGCATATCACGGCAGGAGTGAGTGGAGCAGTCAGCTCCCACAAGCTTCATTTTCGGGAACACCATTTTCATTACCGAGATACATTCCGCCATAGGAGTGCACAGGCTTATGACCCAGGCATTGGGGCAAAGCTCACTTATTTTTCTTGCATATTCAGCGCATACAGGCATTATTTTAAGCGCCCTTATAACGCTTCCCGGCCCGGAGTTTTCCACAGACGGCTGGAAAATGCCGTAGGTCTCGGGGAGATGAAGCTCAGTCACAAGCTCTTCAAGGCTTCCGGGGTCAAAGGACAATATGACAAAATCAGCGTCCCTGAGGGCTTCCTCCGCTTCATCACAGGCAAGATAGACCACATCGCCCTTAACTCCGCCACGGTCATGTATCCCGTTGCCTATTACCTCGTTTGCCAGAGCACGGGACTTGTCCGTATCGTAAAGCCTTACCATAGCGCAGATATCCTCACCCGAAAGCTCGGGGATAAGCTTCCAGCCGAAGTTATCCGAACCGCCGCCTATGTAAGCGATATTCAGCCGTTCACTGTTCATTGTCATTGTCCTTTCAAGCTAATTTTACTATTATATATTATGCAATAAAAGCGTGATTTTGTCAAGAGAGATAAAAATAAATGAGATATAATTTAATGATGTGGCATTAAGTGCAGTATGTAAGTTAATAAGTCAAGGTGTGCGGATTATTCCTATACCTATTAAGTTATATCTGATTTAGAACCTGTCTTCATAAGAAATGTGTGCGGATTTTCGAGCATAATTTTGTTGCAGAGTAGGCAAAAATCCGCAGGCGGGCTTTCGCCCGGCAAGGATTTTTAACGCAGTCTGCGGCAAAATTTGCCGAAAAGACGTGTGCATATGCTTGTGAAGACGGGTTCTTATTCGAGAGCAGCTGCTCTCCGCTTGACCTGCAGGCTAAAATGGTGTATAATAAAACTACAGCAAATATGATGATAAAACGGAGGTAATGTATGCCGTCACTTGTTAAGAAATTGATAAGCAGCTTCAACCCGCCCGATATCCGCAAATTTTATAAGATTCACCGTGAAATAGTACATTTCATGGTGCGCAGCGCCGTTAAAGTCAATGACGGGCATTTTGATAAATATGTGACCGCTCCCGACGGACATAATATCCGTGTGAGGATATACCCGCCCAGAACCATAGGAAACAGCACAAGACTGCTGGTGTTCTACCATGGCGGCGGCTGGGTCATCGACGATATCGACAGATACCACAAGGTCTGCCGACAGCTGGCGGAAATGACGGGAAGCTATGTGCTTTCGGTGGATTACCGCCTTGCTCCCGAGCATAAATATCCCGCAGGTCTGGACGATTGCTACGAGGTAACGAGACAGGTGTTCGCAAACGCCGCAAGATACGGCATCAAAAAGCGCAATATCATTCTTATCGGCGACAGCGCAGGCGGAAACCTCGCCGCTGCCGTTTCTCTCAGAGCAAGAGACAGGCACGAGTTCCGTGTAAGGCGTCAGATACTTATCTATCCCGCCACAGCCTGTGAGTTCGGCGACGATTCACCGTACCTCTCCATGAGGCAGAACGGAAAGGGCTGCCTGCTCACCGCAGAGCGCATGAGGGGCTATCTTGACCTGTACCTTGATGATATCTCTCAGAAGGACGACCCATATGTATCGCCCATAAAGGCGGCGTCTCTCAAGGGCCTGCCCGAAACGCTTATCATTACTGCCGAGAATGATCCTCTCCGTGACGAGGGCGAGGCTTTCGGAAAGCGGCTTTACAATGCGGGAGGCAATGTGAGAGCATTCCGTATCAAAAATGCCTATCACGGATTTTTCGGTACAGACCTGCTCCGTCACCCTCACGCCAAGGAAGCTGTGAGCATCATAATGTATTTTCTCCGTTTAACGGATTGACCGAGGTGTTTTATATGCGCAGAGAAAGCAGTGCGCCGTGGAGCCGCCTTGATAATGCGGCTAAAATTTTCCCATCTACAGTTGAGGGCGCCGATACCCGTGTGTTCAGATTTTCCTGCGAGCTTACCGACGATATTGACCCTTATGTGCTGCAAAGGGCTGCCGAGAATGCGGCTGTCAGCTATCCCAATTTCAACGTGATAATGAAAAAGGGGCTTTTCTGGTACTATCTTGAAAGCTGCGACTTAAAACCGCAGGTTAGCGAGGAATCCCTGCCCGTCTGTGCCGCAATATATGAAGATGATGTCCGCAGCCTGCTTTACAGGATAACTTATTACGGCAAGCGGATAAATCTCGAGGTGTTCCACGTCCTTGCGGACGGCACGGGAGCGCTGATGTTCCTTAAAACCATCGTTTACCGATACATCATTTACAGATATCCCGAGCTGTTCGGCGACTGCCCGCCTGTGCTTGACGATGACGCTTCCTTTTCCCAGAAAAGTGATGACAGCTTTCGAAAGTATTATGACAAGAGTGTCAAAAAGCGCAGCGTTAAGATGATAAAAGCCTTCAGGCTGAAAAGCGAGCGGCTTGAAAACAACAAGCTCCTTGCGATAGAGGGCTTTGCATCGGTAAAAAGCGTTATCGCAGCGGCTCATAAGTATGAAACTTCCCTCACTGTGTTCCTGACGGCGCTGTATATAAAGGCACTGAGCATGGAAATGCCTCTCCAGAGCAGGAACCGCCCCATTGTTATAAATATCCCCGTAAACCTCAGAAGATATTTTCCCTCCGAGACCGCAAAGAATTTCTTTGGAATGATATCGGTGCAGTACAACTTCACCGAAAGAAGCGGCGAGATGGAGGATATCATTGCCGTGGTGAACGAGGAGTTCAAAAAGCAGCTTACGAAAGATAATCTTGCCATACGCATGAACAGCCTTGCGGCGCTGGAGCACAATCCCTTTGTAAAGATCGCCCCTCTGCCGTTTAAAAATGAGGTGCTGAGGATCGCAAGAAAAATAGGCGTAAAGGGCGAGACCTCCGTTATCTCCAACGTGGGAAAGGTTGATATGCCCAAGGAGTTTGACGGGCTTATAAAGCGTTTTTCGGTATTTGTAAGCACCCAGAATATCCAGCTGAATATATGTTCGTATAAAGATGAGCTGCAAATGGGCTTTACATCAAGCTATGCGGCAACGGACGTTCAGCGGAACTTTTTCAGGTCGCTTACCGAGCTTGGCATAGATGTTACCGTGAGAAGTAATGATTCTTACGCTGAAAAGCCTTTGGAAGGAGATGATACATCATGCAGCAGTGCAGAAAATGCAGAGTAAATGTCGATGGTGATAAGGGCAGGTGTCCTCTCTGTCAGGGCGAGCTTACAGGCGAAAGGGAGCGGGATATGTTCCCACGCATTGCCGAGCCGAGGTTTGGCAGCGAATTTCTCATAAAGCTTATTTCTTTCATTGCCATATCGGCGATAGTCATTTGCGCCGCAACGGATTATCTTCTCAGCGGCAGGCTGTCGTGGTCGGTCATATGTATAGCAGGCGTTATCTGCGCATGGCTCACCACATCTGTTGGCATCGCCTACCGCAAAAGGATACTGAAAAACATCACCTGGGAGCTGTTCCTGATAACAGCGCTGTCGGTGCTGTGGGACAGGTTCACAGGCTGGCGTGGCTGGTCACTGGACTTCGTTCTTCCGTGTGCCTGCGTGTGTGCAACAGTGTCCATTTTCATAATCGCAAAGGTGCTGAAAATGAAGTCGGGCGAATATATCCTCTACCTTATCATAGGCGGATTTTACGGGCTTCTGCCGCTGATATGTTTGTTTGCGGGACTGGTTAAGATAAACTACCCATCAGTCATATGCGCCGTGATAAGCGTTATCTTTATGGCGGCACTTTTCCTTTTCAGAGGAAGATCCACCACGGCAGAGATAGAAAGAAGATTTCACTTATAAAATAAACGATAAGCCTCTTCCGCTTGATATGCGGAGGAGGCTTATCGTTTATTTATTCGGCATTTGCGGAATTTCTGAGGATAATATCATAGACCGTCAATGTTCTTCCGTCACAGTCGTTTTCCATTTGGTCAAGTATCTTGTCAAGTACACGCACTTCATTTTTGTCTGTGCAGGTATCTCTGTATCGGATAATTTCGGGAGCGGCGCCCGATGAAAGGTCGCTCATCATGCTAAAGCTGAAGTAGGGGAGATTTCCCTTGCTGTATTCGTTCAGGTCATATTTTGCGATAACTCCGTCAATGTTGCAGAAGCTGAGGGCGGCAAACATTATCACAAATGCCGTGACAGTCACCTTTGAGAGATTGACTTTTTTTGTTATGACTGACAGAATGACCGATGTGAAAAGCACGAACAGAAGCAGCATAAACCAAGATGTGTAAACTCTCAGCTGGGTAAGACCGTAAACCCTTATATACATGAACATTTTGCTTACAGCGGTGGATATGAGCAGAAGTGTGAATACGCTGAGTATGCAGGTCATTGCCTTGACCGCTGCGGGACGCTCTTCCTTGTTGTTATCCTTGCAGAAAAGGTTAAGGGTAAGAATAATCGCCAGATTTATGACAGATACAAAGCACAGCTCAAAAAATCCACGGCGGGCATATTCGGAGTAGATAGTATCATTTGAGGGAAGCTTATCCATAAATGCGGAGAGAAAATAGCTGAGCTGGGAGAAGAAAAAGATAACATAAAGTACGCAAACGGGGAGTGCGGAGAAAACGCCCGCAACAGGTGAAAGAAAACGTACCGAGCGGAGATCCTTCTCGTAGTTCTCATCTTTCAGCAGCTCCTTTGAAAGCTGCTTTTCCGATGCACGGCAGCCGGAAAAGATGTAGAACGCAACAGGCAGTCCTATAAGCAGTTGAACGATGAATATTATGACTTTGGTAAAGCCGTCGTTCATGATAGATGAGATTATGCGGCTGAAATTATCATCAGCGCTCATAAGCAGTCCGCATACGACAAGTGTGGCAGGCACGGCGATGATAAGACCCAGCAGAGCGCTTTTGATGTTCTTTCCCGAGGAGCTTTTCTCGGCGGGAGCTTTCAGTGCCGCTGCACCTGCACCGTATTCGGCAAAGGGTATTATCATAAGCGAGCCGAACATATCCGCAGGGAAGAATTTTCTTATGGTGCGGAAGCGTTCATCGGAGTCCGCAAGCTTATCATACGCCAGCACCAGCAGTACAAATATCAGGTCAAGAAACTGTATCAGCAGGTTCGGATTTATAAAAATATTAACTGAAAATGAAATGCACAGGGCAATGCGCAGCGCTTTTCTAAACGTAAATTTAGTGCGGCTCACAGGATATATGAGGCAGTAAACCGTAAGCAGAAGAGCAAATATCATTGCTCCCAGACCCATTCTGCCCTCTGTGAACAGAGAAGCAGCAAAAAGCTTTACCGATAAGTAGCCGAGAACGGTTGCGATATAGGCAAATATCGTCTCACGGGCGGAAAAGGTATATTTCTTTATTACCTCAGGGTGATATTCCTGATATGCAGGTGTGTTATTTACAGGCATTTCATTCATGGCTGACCGTTCCTTTCGTCACTTTCGTTATTTTCAGGCTCAGGGTCGGGGGCATATTCCAGAATATCACCCGGCTGGCAGTTAAGGACCTTGCACAGCTTTTCAAGGGTAGAAAAGCGCACAGCCTTTGCCTTTCCTGTTTTTAGGATAGAGAGGTTTGCCTGAGTGATGCCTATTTTTTCGGCAAGCTCACCCGAACCTATCTTCCTTTTTGCCATTACCACATCAAGGTTTACAATAATTCCCACAGTGCAAAACCTCCTTAAATTGTAAAGTCATTTTCTTCACGGAGACGTATTGCTTCTGTGAAGCAGTTCTTGATAACACGGAGGATAAGTCCGATAAAAGCGGCTGCAAAGGTGATAACAAAAACAAGTATCCTGAATCTTGCAAATATCAGGGTAACTACGGCTATTGCAAAGCAGCAGTATGAAAGTATTTTCAGCAGCTTTACGTTCTCGTCAATGAACACCTTTTCGCTGCCGATGTTCTTTATAAGCTTGTTGAGCACGAACAGTATAACAAATCCGAATGCGGCGCACACATAAAAGGTTATCAGCAGAGGGACTGTTACGTTATCTCGCTGGAACGATATCTGCTCATACATTTTTGCGGCATATGGCATAAGGAACAGCGCCGCTGCGCAGAGGACAATGGCTATCTTGATAAGTACCGATGTTATTGCTATTGAACGTTTTTCTTTTGTCATTTTTCAAAGCACCCTTTCAGATGATATTATGATCGATGTGTACACGTTTCATTACATATATAATATCACACCGAAATGCGTTTGTCAATACCTTTTTACTGAAAAACAATAATTTTTATTTGATATGCAAAAAAGCAGCCGATAACATCAGCTGCTTTGTAAAATAAATATCAGAATGAAATAAATCCGCCGCCTGTTTCAACGGGAGCGCAGGACAGGATATAATCGCTGTTGCGCTGAAGTCCGTTTTGTGCGATTATGGATTCAACGGTGTATTCTGCCGTTGCGGGCGTGTTGTTTTCCTGCGACAGATGCCCGAGGATAAGCCTTGTTGTGCCGCTTTTTATAAGCTCCGCTCCGAAATTTCCGCTGTCATCATTTGAAAGATGACCGTGGTCTGAGCGGATACGCTCCTTTAAATAAACGGGATAAGGCCCGTTCCTCAGCATATTCACATCGTAGTTTGCTTCCAGCAGCACTGCGGAAGAGCCTGTGACCGCATTTCTGACAGTATCGCTCACGTAACCCAGATCTGTGCATACGCAGCAGCTTTTGCCATCGGAAAAATCCACACGGTAGCCGCATGACTGAGGCGTATCGTGGGAAGTCTCAAAGCAGCTTACCGCCATATTTCCTATGCAGACCTCGCCCGACATATCATAGCTGTGGGAATTTATATATCCGCCGTCAAAAAGAGTATCCATGGTCATGCTCTGAGCATAAACGGGAATGCCTGTCTTTTTGGTGAAATTTTTCAGCCCGCTGATGTGGTCGGAGTGCTCATGGGTGATGAAAATTGCTTTCACCGCCGATGTGCTGAGACCGTTCAGCTCCAGCGCATTGCATATTTTCCTGCATGATGCGCCGCAGTCAATGAGAACGCCGCTTTCGGGTGTTCCTATGTAGGTGCAGTTTCCCTTGCTTGATGAAAATAAGGGGTATATCCTTGGCATTTTATCCTCCGTAAAACAGCTTACAATCCTGAGTCATGCCCTGCGGGAGGCGCCTTGTCCGATGCCTTTATGGCAACGATGGTATAGCCTGTGGTTTTCTTCTGAACAACGTAGTCAACGTATTTTTCAGGCAGGGGAGTGTCGTCCGATGTGAGCGTGAGCCATGCGGGCGTAGGGGAGACATATCCGACTGTAAGTGTGTAGCTGTCGCCCGACTTCTGTATCTCCTCGATATAAGGGGAGTAGGTGAAGAACTTGGGATTTTCGGGTATTCTGTATGAGCTTAGCTCTTCGTCATAATAGAATGAGATATCCGCTGCCGCAATGGTCATATGGGTCAGATTAAGACCCGAGCCGAAAAGCTTAGCGGCGTGCTGTTCAACATCGACTTCGGGTACGATTATGTAGTCAAAGTCCATGGTGTACTTGCTTTTATCCTCGTACAGGATAATATCCCATATGGCGGCGGAGATTATTGTTTCGTTTTTGAGCTTTGTGGTCTGGTCAAAGGCGGGAGGGTCGCAGATGACTACGGGGTAGATGAACTTTGCAAACTCGTTCTTCTGCTCCGTGTTGTCCATAATGCTGTGTACCTTGTCGGAGATAAATCCGACAGTGGATATTATGCCTATGACCGACATTATGATAACAAAAACGCCTACAATGAAATTAAATACCTTTGGTTTTGTCGAATTTGCGTCCGAGGGCTGGTCGCCCTCTTCCATTTCAGTCATTTCGCTTATTTCGGAAATGTCCTCATCAAAGGCGGAGTCAAGCATTTCAATGAGATCGCCGTTTTTCTTTTCAGCGGGCTTCTTTTTTTTAGACATAGCCGTTTCCTTATCGTACCTGACCGTTTCCGTCAATCAGATATTTATTTGTGGTTATCTCGTAAAGTCCCATAGGGCCTCTTGCGTGGAGCTTCTGGGTGGAGATGCCTATTTCGGCGCCGAAGCCGAACATGCCGCCGTCGGTAAATCTGGTGGAAGCATTTACATAAACGCAGGCGGAATCTACCTCGCTCTTGAACTTATTAGCGTTTGAAAGGTCGTTTGTAACGATGCACTCGGAGTGACCTGTGGAATATTCCGCAATGTGTTCTATTGCCTGGGAAATGTCGTCAACCACTCTTACAGCGATGATGTAGTCGCCAAACTCGGTGGCATAATCCTCCTCGGTGGCGGGAACAACGCAGTCGCCAAGGATTCGCTTTGTCTCGGCGCAGCCCCTTATCTCTACATTATGCTCGTCAAGCTTTTTCTTAACAGCGGGAAGAAATTTTTCTGCAATGTTTTTGTGTACAAGCAGTGTTTCGATAGCGTTGCAAACGGAGGGGCGCTGGGTCTTGGCATTATCGGTAATGTTCACAGCCATTTCAATGTCAGCGCTTTCATCAACGTACAGATGGCAGTTGCCTGTGCCTGTTTCGATAACGGGGACGGTTGCGTTCTTGGTTACAGCCTTGATAAGACCTGCACCGCCTCTGGGGATAAGCAGATCAAGGTACTTGTCGCACTTCATAAGCTCGGTGGTGACTTCACGGGTGGTATCATCAACAAACTGAATGATATCCTTGGGGAAGCCTGCCTTTTCCACGGCATCTCTCATTATCTCGCAGATGCACTTGTTGGAGTTGTAAGCCTCCTTGCCGCCTCTGAGAATAACTGCATTGCCAGTTTTAAGGCAGAGTGTGGCAGCGTCAGCGGTAACATTGGGGCGAGATTCATATATCATTCCGATAACGCCCATAGGAACACGGATTTTGGTAATTCTCATGCCGTTGGGGCGAACAGAGCCGTTATCCACTTTGCCGATAGGGTCTTCCAGCTTGATAAGCTCGTCAACAGCGGAAGCAATGCCCTTTATCCTGTCCTCGTTGAGCATAAGTCTGTCCTGCATGGAAACGGACATTCCGTTTTCTTTTGCAGCAGTAAGGTCTTTTTGATTTGCTTCGATTATCTTATCCGAATTTTCAATAAGCGCACGGGATATTTCAGCCAGAGCCGAATTTTTCTTTCCTGTATCGGCAACTGCCAGTATCTTTTTTACCTTTACGGCATTGGAGCCGAGAGTTTCAATATAGGTCATCTCATTACCGCCTTTCATTATTCGTGTTCATTTGCAAGAAAAATAGTTCCTACCTGCTTGCCGTCAAAGAAATCGTAAAGCACCTCGGGATTTCTGCCGTTGAGGATAGCCATGTCAAAGCCTGCTTTTGTGGCGATCTCCGCAGCGTTTACCTTTGTTATCATGCCGCCTGTGCCAAGACCTGTTCCCGCACCGCCTGCAAGGTTTCTTATCCTGTCGTCTATCTTTGTGATAACGGGGATAAGCTTTGCATCGGGGTTGCTTCTGGGGTCGCCGTCGAAAAATCCGTCAATGTCGGAGAGGATTATGAGCATATCGGCGTGGCAGAAGATGCCGACATGAGCCGCCAGAGAGTCGTTCTCACCAAATTCAAGCTCCAGCTCATCAATAGCAACGGTGTCGTTTTCATTTACGATGGGGATAACATTGTGGTCGATAAGCTTCTGGAAAGCGTTCTCAACGTTGTTTTTTCTTGGGGATTCAAGAACGTACTTTGTAAGAAGTATCTGAGCCACATTGACGTTATATTCG
Organism: Huintestinicola butyrica; assembly: GCF_025567215.1. Taxonomy (NCBI): domain Bacteria; kingdom Bacillati; phylum Bacillota; class Clostridia; order Eubacteriales; family Oscillospiraceae; genus Huintestinicola; species Huintestinicola butyrica. The sequence goes on along the minus strand of NZ_JAOQKB010000002.1, from coordinate 81,967 downwards.
CCGAAAAGCTTGTCATATATGTACATCAGTTCGCACTGACCCACAGCTGCGCAGGCTTGCTTCATTGGAGTATCGGAGGGGCGTGATTCAAGACCGAGCTTTGCCATTCCGAGACCGATAGCTCCCGATGATACCAGGATTATCTCGTAACCGCTGTTCTGGATATCCGCAAGAGTTTTTACAAAGCGCTCCATTCTGCGGATATTGAGCCTGCCTGTTTTATGGGTAAGTGTGGAGGTCCCTACCTTTATAACTATTCTTTTCTTCTGATTTATATCAAACATATAAGCATCTCCCAAGTTTTAGTTGACTGTATTCTGAGGTGTTCCGTCAATGAATTTTTTCAGGTTGTCTGAGGCGATCTTCAAAAGCCTTGTCCTTGTCTGAACAGGCGCCCACGCCACATGAGGGGTGATAACGCAGTTTTTGGCTGTAAGCAGAGGATTATCCGCCTGCATTGGCTCGACTGCGACCACATCTACTCCCGCACCTGCAATAACGCCGCTGTTAAGAGCCTCCGCCAGGTCATGCTCATTTACTATAGGGCCTCTTGCGGTGTTTATAACAATAGCATTTTGCTTGCACAAAGCCAGTCTTTCGGAGTTTACAAGGTCTTTGGTCTTGTCGGTAAGGGGGCAGTGAACAGATATAAAGTCTGCCCGTGAAAATACCTCGTCTATGGAGACAAATTCAGTCTCGCTGTCAGTCTGAGGTGTTCTTGTGGCTGCGATGACCTTCATTCCGAAAGCTCTCGCTATCCTTGCAACAGCCTTTCCAATGCTTCCGTAGCCGATTATTCCCATAGTAAGACCGTCCAGCTCGTAGGTGGGAATGGTAAAGTATGAAAATGTGTCCGACCTTACCCAGCCGCCGTTATGAACGTCTGCATTGTAGTCAGCCGTGCGGCTGGCGAAGTACAGCACATATGAGAATGCCTGCTGTGCAACGGCAGAGGTGGAATATGCGGGGACGTTGCATACGGTTATGCCAAGGTCATTTGCTGCGGCAATATCCACATTGTTGTAGCCTGTGGCGCAAAGTCCGATATATCTGAGCTTAGGGCATTTTTCCATAAGCTCACGGGTAAAAACAGTCTTGTTGATGATGACCGCTTCCGCATCTCCCACACGCTCAGCCACCTTATCCTGTGGGGTAAGTGGGTAGCCTGTAACATCGCCCAGCGAATAGAAGCAGTCAAGGGAGATATCTCCCTGCGTTACCGTTTTTTCTTCAAGCAGAACTATCTTCATTCGGAAAATCCTTTCGTATGGGTCATTCTGCGGAGTCGTCCTTGTTTTCTTCCGTGCTGTCGGCTGTATCCTCTGCGATGTCGGCATTGTCTGATTTTTCATTGACCGTTTCATCATCCGCTTCCGATTTTGCTTCAAGACGAGCCTTTTCCTCAGCCTGAGCCTTTTTCGATACCTTTACCATATCCACAACTGTCATGATAAACAGGATTATCTCTTCAAGTCCCAGAATGTAGAAAAACGGCTTTGCTTCCGAAACGTAGATGAGCATTGTTGATGCCACACCGATGAGCATATACAGCTCATATGCGTTCTTTTTCTTTTTATAGCAGAGTATCAGCATGATAACGCTGAAAATAACAAACCCAACGTGAATGTTGAATGGCAGCGGAAATCTTATAGAGTGTTCCATTTGTTTTGCAGTTCCTTTCAATATGGTTAAATATTTAATCAAATCATTATATCATATATTTGTTAAATTTTCAACACACTTTGCAAACTCCCCATACAGCGTGTTCTTCGCCGTATGGGGAGTGATGATTACTGTAGATCGCCGTGAGAAAGGGCGGTAAGGTATGCGTTGATAAAGCCGTCAAGATCTCCGTCCATGACAGCGTTGATATTGCCGTTTTCAAAGCCTGTGCGTGTGTCCTTTGCAAGGGTGTAGGGCATGAATACATAGGAACGTATCTGAGCGCCCCATGCGATCTCCTTCTTAACGCCCTTGATGTCCTCGATCTTGTCAAGGTGTTCTCTTTCCTTTATCTCGGCAAGCTTGGATACCAGCATCTTCATGGCATAATCCTTGTTCTGGTACTGGCTACGCTGAGTCTGGCAGGATACAACTATTCCTGTGGGCTTATGTGTAAGACGTACAGCGGAGCTTGTTTTGTTGACCTTCTGTCCGCCTGCGCCGCTGGCACGGTAGAAGTCAATCTCCAGATCCTCGGGGCGTATCTCGATGTTAAGGTTAGCGCCGTCCATTTCGGGCATAACTTCCAGGGAAGCAAATGATGTCTGGCGGCGTCCGGATGAATCAAAGGGGGAGATACGTACAAGTCTGTGAACACCGTTTTCGGACTTTAAGAAGCCGTAAGCATTAAGGCCCTCAACAAGAATGGAAGCAGACTTTATTCCCGCTTCATCGCCGTCAAGGTAATCAAGTGTGGTTACCTTGAAGTTGTGGCGCTCAGCCCAGCGGTTGTACATTCTGAACAGCATCTCTGCCCAGTCCTGAGCCTCAGTTCCGCCTGCGCCTGCGTGGAATGTAAGGATAGCGTTCTTGCTGTCATATTCGCCTGTGAGCAGAGTGGTGAGCTTGGTGGTCTCCAGCTCAGCCTTGAACTTTTCAGCTTCTGCCTTAAGCTCTGCAACAGTAGCTTCGTCCTCGTCTTTGCCCTCTTCAACGGTAAGCTCTATCATTGTAAGAGTGTCTTCGAGCATTTCGTTGAGCTTCTTGTAGTTTTCTATGGTAGCCTCATTCTGCTTTATGGTCTGCATAACCTTCTGGGAGTTCTCCAGATCGTCCCAGAAGCCGTCGGCAGCGGACTGCTCCTGAAGCTTTGCGTTATCTTCTTTGAGCTTGTCAATGTTAAGAATATTGTAAAGGTCAGCCATATCCTTGCGGTAGCCTTCCAGTTCCAGTCTGAGTTCGTCAAGTAAAAGCATATATCAAATTCCTTTCAGTTAATAAGTATTTTGTTGTGACAGATAAGCTGCGTCAGAAAATTGCGTCCCTGTGTCTGTATTCGATGTATTTCTTGATAGGTTCCCTCACAGGCGGGCAGATATCCTCGGGGATACAGTCAATATCGAAGAATTTCAGCTCCGTGACCTCTTCGGGCTGCATTTTCATTTTGCCCGAATATTTGCGGCAGATATACACAATGTCAATGGTGCTTACCTCGTCCCCGTTGGGGTAGGTGTAGTGCTGTTCCTCGCCGGAAAATACGCCGAACAGTTCAAGGCTTTCGGCAGTAAGTCCCGTTTCTTCAAGAAGCTCTCTTGCCGCAGTGTCCTCTACCTTTTCAAAAAGCTCCACAGCACCGCCGCAGTATGACCATGTGCCGTTGTCGGCACGCTTCTGCAAAAGTATCTGTCCCTGGGAATTTTCAACTATAACGCTTGCAGCAGCATGGATTATGGGACGGTGCCCAACATATTTTCTTATCTCGGATACATATCCCATAGTCACAGCTCCTTTCAGAAATATCTTGAAATTTCCTCTGCCGATTTTTTGTTGGGACAGTTAGGCTCCTCGGCAGGATAGCCCAGTGCGATAACAGCCGCAACTCTTTCGGTATCGGGAAGAGAAAGTATCTCGGAAAGCTTTTCGCCGTCAACGATACCCATTATAACGCAGCCGATGCCCATATCATGTGCAGCAAGGCAGAATGTCTGAGCTGCAATGCCTGCGTCATACATTTCCCAGCTGTCGCCAAGAGGAGTGGTGAAGCTTCCGTCACGCTCATATCCGCATCTGCCCTTTACTATGCTCTGAACGGCGATGCAGCCGCAGTTTCTGATAATGTCATGGTTGTGGGCAAAGCCATATACAGCCTCATCAGCGATCTTTTCAATGAGAGCCTTGTCGGTGACAATGTTCCATCTGGTGGTCTGAGTGTTTTTCCACGAGGGAGCATAGGCAGCCGCACTGATTATCTCGTTGATAGTTTCCTTTGAAACAGGCTTGTCGGTGAATTTTCTCACTGTGCGCCTTGTCTTTATTCCTGTGATAAGCTCCATATATATCAATCCTTTCCGTTATTTGCGGCAGAGTCAGCCTTTATCTCCTTATAGGTCTTGAGGTGGCGGAATCTGCGGTGAATGAATTTATTATCGTAGAATTTCTGAGCGCTGTAAAGACCAGTATAGCCCGAAAGCATATACGATATGCCGATGACCAGCGCATAATAGGGGAGACCGTCCGCTCCGAAAAGCTCTATGGTCAGCAGGAGCGTTGCAAAGGGGCAGTTGGTAACGCCGCAGAAAACCGCAGCCAGTCCCACAGCAGCTCCGAATGAGTGGGAAAGCCCCAGCAGACCGCCGAAAAAGCAGCCGAAAGTAGCGCCTATGTAAAGTGAGGGCACTATCTCTCCGCCCTTGAAGCCGCAGCCCAGGGTAAGAGCTGTCAGCAGCATTTTCAGAATGAATGCCTCGGGTCGGCTCTGCCCGATAAAAGCTTTTTTGATTATATCAGTTCCTGCACCGTTGTAGTCAAAGCTGCCTGTCAGCGCATATATCAGCATGGATATCGCCGCAACTATCGCTCCGCCTGCAAGGATACGCAGGTATGGGTTCTTGATGTATTTTTTGTAAAGCTCCGCTGTTTTGCTCATTATCTTGCAGAAAACAATGCTCACTATCGCACCTGCTATACCCATAATTATAGTTCGTGCCAGCATGAAATATGAGTCGGCATGGAACTCGGGGATATAGCGGACGAGAAATGATGTGGGCTTTACGTGGAACCAGTCCGCCACCATTGCCGCAGTCAGTGAGGACAGCAGGCAGGGGACTATTGCCGAGTAATGGGCAATGCCCACCACAGTTACTTCAATGGCAAACACTGCCGCAGCGGCAGGAGTACCGAACAGTGCGGAAAAGCCCGCAGCCATGCCGCACATTATGAGCATGGAGTAATCGTTCCTGTTGAGTTTAAGTGGCTTTCTCAGCGGAGAGATAAGGCTTCCGCCCAGCTGGAGCGCCGCACCCTCTCTGCCTGCCGAACCGCCCAGCAGATGGGTTATCAGCGTGGCTATGAAAATAAGGGGCGCAGTTTTTATAGATACCTTTTCTTCTCCTCTTGCACCCTTGATGATGCCGTTGGTGCCGTGGTCGTTGTCCATTCCGCAGAGCTTGTAGAGCCACACGATAACAACGCCGCCCAGAGGGAGAAGCATTACAAGAAACGGATTTGCAGTGCGTATCTGGGTCACTTTGTCAAGAGCCATATGGAAAAACGAGCATACAACTCCTATGAAAATTCCCGAGCATACGGCTATGCACAGCCATTTCAGGAAAACGGCGTATTGGTATAAGACATTTTCCCTGTCGGAGAATATCCCTTTGAATCTCACAATATCCCTCCGATTATTTTGCAAGTGCAAGGAGCAGCTCTCTTAAAAGCTTGCAGGCAATGGCAGTCGATGCGCCGCTCTGATCGTAATGGGGCGAAAGCTCGTTCATGTCAGCGCCTACGATGTTCAGTTCTTCACCAATGAGAATGATGGCTTCAAGCAGCTGATTGAAAGAAGCTCCCCCTGCTTCGGGAGTGCCTGTTCCGCAGAAATATGCAGGGTCAAGCACATCAAGGTCAATGGTGAGATACACGTTCTTGCCTTTAAGACGGCTCACAACATCGGGGAGACCTCTGAAAGAAACTCCGCCTATGTCGGTCTTGTGCATTTCGGTGTGCTCCGCCGCAAACCTGAACTCGTCCCTGTCGCCGCTTCTTATGCCGAACTGGAAAATCCTGCCGTCGCCTATGATGTCATGGCAGCGGTGGATAACGCAGGCATGGGAAAGCTGCTGACCCAGATAGTCGTCACGCAGGTCTGCATGAGCGTCAAAGTGAAGTATATAAACATCATTGTCATATTTCTTTGCCACTGCACGGAAAATTCCCAGTGTGACAAGATGCTCGCCGCCAAGCATTATGGGCAGCTTGCCTGCATCAAGTATCTCCTTTGTCCGTGCCTCGATATCGTCAAGGGCGGATTCGGGAGAGCCGAAGCGCAGCTCAAGGTCGCCTGAGTCAAAGACCTTCAGGTCAAGCAGGTCTTTGTCCTGATATGGCGAATATGTCTCTATCCCGAAGCTTTCGGAGCGCATTGCAGCGGGGCCGAAGCGTGTTCCTGGACGGAACGATGTGGTGCTGTCAAACGGTGCGCCGAAAATGACCGTATCTGCTTCCTCAAAGGGAACATCGCAGCCGATAAAGCATTTAATCTCAGGTTGCATTATCCAGAAGCTCCTTTACATAGTTTGGTATTGCGAAACAGCCCTTATGCAGGTCTGTGTTGTAGTATCTTGTCTTTATTCCGAGAGCGTTCCACCTGTCAGCGTCAAATTTAAGGGGGTCAACAGTCTTGGAGGCAAAGCCGAAAAGCCAGTGTCCCGAGGGATATGTGGGGATATGTGCCTGATATACACGGCAGATATCGAAGAATTCCTTTATGCGCTTGTGCGCTCTCTGCATTGCCTTTGCGTCATCGTCATAATAGGGGCTTTCGTGCTGATTTACCAGAATGCCGTTTTCGGTAAGGGCATTATAGCAGTTGCCGTAAAATTCGCTGGTGAAAAGACCTTCTCCCGGGCCAAAGGGGTCGGTGCTGTCAACGATTATAAGGTCGTAGCAGTTTTCCTTTGTGCGCACGTATCGCAGGCCGTCCTCAAAGTGGAGATGCACCCTTGGGTCATCAAGCTTGCAGGCAGTCTGAGGAATATACTTGCGGCAAACATTCACCACTTCCTCATCTATCTCCACCATGTCGATGTGTTCGATAGTGTCATAGCGTGTAAGCTCACGGACAGTTCCGCCGTCACCTGCGCCTATAACGAGCACCTTTTTTATATCAGGGTTGGAAGCCATTGCAACGTGGGTTATCATTTCGTGATAGATGAACTCGTCCTTTTCGGTGAGCATCATTATGCCGTCAAGGGTAAGAAATCTGCCGAACTCGGGGCTTTCAAAAACGTCAATTCTCTGAAATTCGCTCTGTCCGCTGTAATACTGCTTGTCAATTCTGATAGACATTTTAGCGTCCTTTGAATGATATTCGCTGAACCATAATTCCATGAAAATCAGCCGCCTTTCTTAATTCTTTTTCTTCCGCTGCTTTGGTGCGGGAAGCTCGCTGTAAAGGGTATCGAACAGCTGTGATATAAAAGTCCTGTCCTCTGCATTTTCCACAAGGAGCATCGGCTTTGCCCCCTCATAGGGAAGCTCTCTGGGAGCATCTGGCATAAGCCTTTGGGCTGAGGAAAAATCCTTTACAAGAAATTTGTTGTCATATATGCCTCCCACAAGCTTGCTGCGGAAATATATCATGTATTCGCCCATCATTTTGCGTGTGGTTATCTCATCAAGCCCCGACAGGCAGTCGAGAATATAGTCAAGATATTCTTTTGATGAAGCCATATATCATTCCTTTATTACCCTTATCTTCTCGATGTTCATATCCTCGGTACCTGTCATAAAGCAGCCACGCTTTTTGCTGTAGTCGATATTTTCAAGTATCTCTGGAGTGAGAAGCTCGCCGGGGGCGATAATGGGTATTCCGGGAGGGTAGCACATAACAAACTCGCAGGATATCCGTCCCGCACTTTCCATAATTGGCAGGACTTCCTGCTCGCCGTAGAAAGCAGCCTTTGGGGAGAGCATTATCTTGGGGTTTATGTACTCATGATCCACATGGCCTGCGCTTTCCTTGCCGAAGCGCCTTTTTATCTCGGACAGTGCTGAAACAAGGCGCTCGATATCCTTCCAGCGGTCGCCGGGAGACATGATTGCAAGCACATTTCCAATATCGCCAAGCTCCATCTGGATATCGTAGGAGTCCCTGAGAATGTCATATACTTCAATTCCCGCAAGACCGATATCTCTTGTATATATGGACAGCTTTGTCTTGTCAAAGGCGAAGATATCATCGCCGTTCACAAGCTCGTCGGAATAAGCGTAATATCCGCCTATCTTGTTTATCTCCGTGCGGGCGTATTCTGCGGACTTTACTACCTGAGCGCAAAGCTCCCTGCCCTGAGTAGCATAGTATTTTCTTGCAATATCAAGGGAGGACAGCAGCAGATATGAGCCGCTTGTGGTTTGTGTAAGGTTGATTATCGCACGCACATGACCCTCGGATATCCCTGCATTCTTCCCCACCAGCAGAAAGCTACTCTGGGTAAGGGAGCCGCCTGTTTTGTGCATTGAAACAGCCGCCATATCAGCTCCTGCCGTCATGGCGTTAACGGGCATATTCTCGCCAAAATAAAGGTGAGTGCCGTGAGCCTCATCGACCAGCACCTTCATGCCGTGAGCGTGAGCGATCTCTGTTATCTTCCTGAGATTGGAGCAAATTCCGTAGTATGTGGGGTTGTTAACAAAAACCGCCTTTGCGTCGGGATTATCAATGATAGCCTGCTCAACGTCCTTTACGCTCATGCCCAAAGGAATACCAAGCTTGTGGTTAACTCCCGGATTTACATAAACGGGTACAACGCCGCTTACTATCATAGCGTTGATGGCGCTGCGGTGTACGTTTCTGGGGATAATTATTTTATCCCCTTCCTTACAGACGGAAAGTATCATGGATTGAACGGAGGAAGTGGTTCCGTTTACCATAAAAAAGCAGTGACCTGCCCCGAAAGCTTCGGCGGCAAGTCGCTCTGCGTCCCGAATAACGGAAACGGGGTGACAAAGGTTGTCCAGTGGCTTCATGGAGTTAACGTCCACGGACATACAGGTCTGACCGAGAAATTCGGTGAGCAGGGGATTGCCCTTTCCGTGCTTGTGACCGGGCACGTCAAAGGGTACTACTCTTGCTTCGTTATATTTCATCAGCGCCTCGTAAATAGGCGCATTGTTCTGAGTGTACTGCATTGCTTAATTTTCCCCCTCGCTGGCAGGCAAGCGGCTTATGGATACTCCCCATACAACAGCGTCAGCGATCACGCCGACTGCGCACATAAGAATTGCGTTTGCCATATGAAATAACTCATCAAGCCCGCTGAAGTATATAGCGGTAGTCCGCCAGAAAAACAGAATATAGGCGGTGTAGCCCGCACATAAAACATAGATCACAATGGATAGAATAAACTGAAACTGAAGTCTGTCCGCAGCGATGCCGAAATATTTAAGTCCCTTGGCGTTTAAAAGCGTTACGATAAGAGCGGAAACAGTAAATATCACAGGCCATACAAGATTATCAAGCATATCGCTTTTGGCAAGAGATTCTGCTATCGGGTCTCTCCAGCCGTCAACCTGATAAATATAATAGTTGTCTCCTACGGCATACTTATCGCTTTCAAATTCATAGACAGTGAATTCGTCGGTGTGATACTGACCGTACAGATCCTTATATTCATAGGCAGCATTGGCAACAGTGTATTTTTCTTTGCCGCCGCTTTTATAAAAGTTGCTGTTTTCGGTGCTGAACTCGGAAATATCGGTTATCTGTGCAGTTATCCTGTGATATTTTGTATTTTCCTTTATTCCCCACGCCAGCCACAGCAGGGAAACTGTAAGCACGGTGAAAGCGCATATAAAACAGGCAGTCTTTTTCAGATTTTTTGTCACAGTATCAGCTCATTTCAAGGTGTATCAGAATATGTTCATTCCGCTGAATATCTCTATCATCTCACGTCTCAAAAGGTCGTTTATCTCAAGTCGCCTTTTGGGGGCAAGCTCGTAGGTGTCGGTATTGAAAAGATAATTCTGGAGGAATATCTCCTTTATCATCATTTTGGTGTGGAAAATATTTGCCTGATATACGTTGATGTCGATAGCGTCATACTTTTCAAGGGTGTCCTTGGCGATATAGTCCTGAATGGAGGTGATATCGTGGTCGATGAAAAGCTTTTTGCCCTTTTCGTCACGGGTAAAGCCTCTTACTCGGTAATCAATGGTAATGATATCGGAATCAAAGCTGCCGATAAGATAATCAAGTGATTTAAGAGGAGTTATCTCGCCGCAGGTGGAAACGTCAATATCAACACGGAATGTTGTGATGGCGTTGTCGGGGTGAAACTCGGGATAGGTGTGAACAGTTAAATGGCTCTTGTCAAGATGCCCTGCAATATCCCTTTTCTGGGGAACTCCACGCATATTGCAGGACTCGTCAATATCGTCCCTGTCAAGGTGTTCCTCGGAAATAAGCAGCGTGACCGACGCACCCTGAGGCTCGTAGTCCTGCTTTGAAATGTTCAGTACGTGTGCACCGATAGCATCGGTAACGTCGCAGAGGATCTTGGTAAGTCTATCGGAGTTATACTGTTCGTCGATATACTTAATATAGTCCTGCTGCTCCCTGGGACTCTTTGCATAGCAAATATCATAGATATTGAAGCTTAGAGTTTTGGTGAGATTATTAAACCCGTAAAGCTTGAGCTTATCGTTCAACCCTAACATCACGTTCCTTTCGGATCATATTTTAACAGAGCTTTTGCCGAAAGCAAAGTGCTCCGATGTAATACTAATCTCTAATCAACCTACAAACAAATTCTCGGCTTTGCCTATAGAACGATCAGAGTTTAGCATAAGCATATTTATACATTATTACACATTATATATAATAACCGCAATCCACCCAAAAGTCAAGGGAATTGCCAAAAATAAAAATTATTTTTGCTGTAACCGATTACGCTCGAAAACAAAATTCGGTAACTGATTTTTTTCCGTGATGCACATGATAAGCCTTGCAGGGCGCTTTCTTATAATGTGACAAATTGGTTACATTTATAATAATTATTGACATAAGTTGCAAAATACGGTAAAATTAAATAAGTGTTGAACAAACAAAGAAAAATACTGAAAGGATCTCGAAAATGAAGCGTTATACCAGAAGAGCTTTGGCGCTTGTGTCGGCTGCGGTAATGGTCATGTGCGGCGGAGCGTCCGCATTTGCAGATTTTACCGACCCCGCTTACGCTTATGCCGATTTCAGCAGGAACAAAACGGACAGCAGCGATACTGCGTCAGGCGGCGATAATACGGACACTACTGACGAAGATACCGTCACCGATGATACAGATAACACGGACGACGGCGCCGACGAGGTAACTGACGATACCGAAACAGGGCAGACCACCGAGGAAGTGGATACCTCTGACGGCGTTGTTACCAAGCCCGCAAAGGAAGTTACCATTTACAGCTATAAATCCACAGTCTATGCAGGGGATACCTTTAAAATAGGCTGCCGCCTGAAGCCGTCAAATTCGGACGATGTGCTGACCTATTCCAGCTCCGGCAAAAAGGTGGCAACGGTTGATTCCAAGGGAAATGTCACCGCAGTGGCAAAGGGCACGGCGATAATCACAGTAAAGGCATCATCGGGCGTAAAGGACAGATTTGCCCTTACCGTCAAGGCAGCTCCCGTTGAGGAGGATACCTCTTCCGATGATATTATCGAGGATACAGGCGATAACGGTGATAACAGCGGAAGCGACAGCAAAACACCTGCTTCTTCTTCCGATAAAGCTAAGTCCATTGAGCTTAAACACAGCTCCGTGACTATATACGAGGGCGATACATATAAGATAATCTACGAGCTGGCTCCCTCCGACTGCACCGATACTGTTTCATTCCGCTCGCTCAATAAGGCAGTGGCTTCCGTAAGCAGTGACGGCGTTGTCACCGCAAGGGGAGCAGGCAACACAAGGATCGTCTGCAAAACAGGCAGCGGAAAAAGCATAAAGCTCAACGTCAATGTTGTTTCCGTTATGAGCCAGGAAGAGCAGGATAAGTCATATGAGGAAAAGATAACCAAGGAATATGACGCAAACGGCGATCTTGTTCCTTCAATGGTAAAATTTGCCGAGGAATCCGCAGGCGTTCAGGTAGGTCAGAAAGTCCTGCTTGATGCAAGGATATATCCCGCAGGCGCAAAATATACGTACACCATCGAGTCGGATAATCCTTCTGTGGTAAAGGTCAATCGCAAGGGCGAGATAACAGGCATCAAGGAAGGCAACGCTGTCATCACTCTTTCCACCGACAACGGCAAGACAGACAGCGTGTATGTCACCGTTTACGGCAGCAGGATAGCAGGAATTGACGTTTCCAAGTGGAACGGAGATATAAACTGGAAGCGTGTCAAGAGCAGCGGCAAGGCTCAGTTTGCAATGATAAGAGCCTCCTACGGCTATGAGGACACCGACCCAATGCTTGCAAAGAATGTGGCAGGCTGCGAAAAGTATGATATTCCCTACGGATTTTATCATTATATGTATGCACGCAACGTTTCCGAGGCAAGAAAGGAAGCTGCATATTTCCTGAATGCCATCAGCGACTATTCGCCCGAATATCCCGTGGTGCTGGATATTGAGGAAGATTTCTACAAGTCAATGCCAAGGCGTGATGTTACCGATATCGTCACCACGTTTATGGAAGCACTTGAAAATTCCGGCTATTACGCAATGATATACAGCTATGCCAAGTTCTTTGACGATAATCTTATAATGGATAAGATAGAAAAGTACGATATCTGGGTTGCCTGCTGGGGCGATGAAGTAAAGCTTGCTGAAAACTACAGCTACCACTACGGAATGTGGCAGTACAGCGAGGTCGGCAGGATATCGGGAATAGATGAATATGTTGATCTCAACTACTCATTCAAGAATTATCGTGACACTATAAGAAAGTACGGACTTAACAATCTGAAAAGATAACGATACAGCAAATCTCCTCTGCTTTTGGCAGGGGAGATTTTTTATAGAAATTGTTATCAGTATAAAACAAAAAGTCCTTACAGAAAACTGTAAGGACTTCATGGTCGGAGTGACGGGACTTGAACCCACGGCCTCTACCACCCCAAGGTAGCGCTCTAGCCAAACTGAGCTACACCCCGACATTTTAAAGGGGATAAACAAGTAAGAAGAATAAAAAGACTTGTTTGCAACATTATATTGAAACAAGTCTTTTTATCTGGTCGGAGTGACGGGACTTGAACCCACGGCCTCTACCACCCCAAGGTAGCGCTCTAGCCAAACTGAGCTACACCCCGACAAAACAGAAGTTACTCTTGTTTTGCTTGTTATCGTTTCTGACGACTTTTATATTATATCATAACGGAATACGTTTGTCAAGCTTTTTTTGAAATTTTCCCTTTTAAGGCTTATTTGTCGGAAAATGGTTTAAATGCGTGATTTTTGGCAGCTATGCCTTAGACGTCACACTTTATTTACAAAATTATCCGCAGTATGATTAAGCATACTGCGGATAAAATTTTATGCGTTGTTCTTGATGTTAACGTCCAGCTTGGAGTAGGGGATCTCGATGCCGTTCTTGTCAAATGCAGTCTTGACGTTCTCGATCATATCATGATAAACTGTCCAGTAATCGGAGGTCTTTGTCCATACTCTCATGGTGATATCCACCGAGCTTGCGCCAAGGTTCGATACTCTTGCGAAAGGTGCAAATGCGCCCGCTTCCTTTACTGTCAGGGGGTGAGCGCTGATAACGCCGTTGATGATGTCAATAGCCTTGCGGAAATCCTGCTCGTAGGAAATGCTGAACACCAGATCAACACGGCGTTTGTCCTCACGGCTGAAATTGGTGATAGTACCGCTGGATACCATGCCGTTCGGGATATATACTATTTTATTGTCAAGAGTAACAAGCTTTGTTGAAAGGATCCTGATGTCGTCAACAACGCCTTCTATGCCGTTTGTGATAACGTAGTCACCCTTGCAGAACGGCTTTGTGAAGAGAATGATGAAGCCCCCTGCGATGTTTGAAAGGCTGTTCTGGAGAGCAAGACCGATGGCAACGCCTGCCGCACCTATTACCGTGATGATAGATGTCATGGGTATTCCCAGAACGGAAAGGGCGATTACAATGACAAATGCCGACAGTATGATGTTTGTAAGGGATTTGAGGAAGCCCTGTGCAGTCTCATCAATGTGAGACCTGCCCATGCACCTGTCAACGAATTTCATAATGAGTTTTGTTATGAATTTTCCCACCAGGAAGATCACTATTGCGATTATAACTGTGGGAAGGTAGGCGATTATTGACTCGCCGAATTTTTTGAGCATATCGCCTGTAACGCTGCCCTTGGCAACTGCGTCCATAACGACCTCTGCCTCGCTGACTATCTCGGGAGCTGTAGTCTCGGCGACTGTCTCAGCAACCTCGCTGATAGCTTCTGTTACTGCTGTTTCTTCCAAAATATCATATCCTTTCGTGAGTTGGTTATTATTATAATTATAATATTATCCGCCTGTCATTTGATGTATTTTGTTTTGCATATAAGTTAATATCTGATTTAATTTGCATAATAATCATCGCAATAAAGTGATATCACAGCATTGTAGAAAAATCTGAAATAAAATTTGTTATAATGTAAAATTATATATTAAATTTGAAAAGATGCTTGAATTTCCTTATAAACTATATTATAATAGGTGTAAATATGATTCCATAACTGGGGTTTATGAAAGGAAGTTCATTTAGTATGAAATTAAAGAAGTTAATATCTGTAGCAGCTGCAGCAGTTCTCTCCGCTGCAATGTTCACAGGCTGCGGAAGCAAGGCTCCCGAAAATACCGTTTTCTCCATTGATGACCTTAACGGCAAGAAGATAGGCGTTCAGCTTGGTACAGTTGGCGATACCTATGCTTCCGATGTTGAGGGCGCTACCGTTGAGCGTTACAACAAGGGCGCTGATGCAGTTCAGGCTCTCAAGCAGGGCAAGATCGACGCAGTTATCATCGACCTCCAGCCCGCTACCGTATTTGTAAGCCAGAACAGTGATTCCCTTACTATTCTTGATGACAAGTATCCCGATGAGAACTACGCTATCGCTATCAAGAAGGATAACGACGAGCTTACCCAGCAGATAAATGACGCTCTTGCACAGCTCGAGTCTAACGGCACTCTTGAGCAGATCAAGTCCAACTGGATCGGCGACGAGGCAGGTCAGCACCCCTACACCTCTCCCGAGGGCATTCAGTATGACGGCACTATCGTAATGGCAACCAACGCCGAGTTCCCTCCTTACGAGAGCATGAGCGGCGAGGACGTTGTAGGCTTTGACGCTGATATGATGAAGGCTGTCTGCGATATTCTCGGCAAGGACCTTAAGATCGACAACATGGAGTTCGATTCCATCATTGCCGCTGTTCAGACAGGCAAGGCTGACGTTGGCGTTGCAGGTATGACCGTTACCGAGGACAGACTTGAAAACGTAAACTTCTCTGATCCCTATACTACAGCAACACAGGTAATTATTGTAAGAAAGTAAACCATTTAAATTTTGCGGCTGTCAGCAGTCATGCGGGCAGCCGCATTCAGTTTGGAAGTGATGCTATTTATGATTCAGGATATTATAACGATGATTCAGGATTTTATAACGAATTTTGCTGATAAGTTCTATAAGACCTTTATCGTGGACGATCGCTGGAAATACCTTACAAACGGCCTTAAAAACACGATAGTTATTACGCTTTTTGCCGTAATGCTGGGCATCGTTCTGGGATTTCTCATTGCAATAGTCCGTTCCACCCACGACAAGACAGGAAAGCTCAAATTCCTGAATGTTCTGGCAAAGATATACCTTACAGTCATCAGAGGTACGCCTGTTGTAGTTCAGCTGCTTATAATTTACTTTGTTATTTTCGCATCGGTTTCCGTTGATAAGATATTTGCGGCGGTGCTGGCGTTCGGTCTGAACTCTGCTGCATATGTTGCCGAGATAGTCCGTTCGGGCATAATGTCCGTTGATAACGGTCAGTTTGAGGCAGGCTCAAGCCTTGGCCTCAACTATGCTCAGACAATGATGTACATTATTATCCCGCAGGCGTTCAAGAATGTTCTGCCCTCTCTTGCAAACGAGTGCATCGTTTTGCTGAAAGAGACTTCTGTTGCAGGATATATTGCCGTGCAGGATCTTACCAAGGGCGGCGATACTATCCGTTCCGCAACATATGAGCCGTTTATGCCCCTTATTGCCGTAGCGATCATCTATCTTGTGATCGTTATGGTGCTTACTCACTTTGTTACAAAGCTCGAAAGGAGGCTGGCGGCTAATGATAAGCGTTGAAAATCTCTGTAAATCCTTTGGTGATCTGGAAATACTCAAAGGCATCACCGAGAACATCGAAAAGGGCGAGAAGGTCGTTATCATAGGCCCCTCAGGCTCAGGAAAAAGTACATTTCTGCGCTGCCTCAATCTTCTTGAAAAGCCCACTTCCGGCAGTATCATTTTCGAGGGAACGGACATCACCCATTCAAGCGAAAAAGAGCTTAATCTCATGCGCCAGAAGATGGGAATGGTGTTCCAGCACTTCAACCTGTTTGCTAACCTGAGTATAATAAATAACATCACTCTTGCTCCCGTAAAGCTGAAGCTCATGACCAAGGAAGAGGCAGAGGCTAAGGCAGAGGAGCTGCTGAAAAAAGTAGGACTTCTTGATAAGGCTTATAATTATCCCTCGCAGCTTTCTGGCGGTCAAAAGCAGAGAATCGCCATTGCCCGTTCACTGGCAATGAATCCCGATGTAATGCTTTTTGATGAGCCTACATCAGCCCTTGACCCCGAAATGGTTGGCGAAGTCCTGAACATCATGACCGAGCTTGCCGATGACGGCATGACCATGGTCGTGGTAACTCATGAAATGGGCTTTGCCCGTGAGGTTGCATCAAGGGTAATGTTCATGGCTGACGGAGTTATCATGGAGCAGAATCCTCCCAAGGAGTTCTTTGAAAACCCGCATAACCCCAGACTGAAAGAATTTCTCTCAAAGGTGCTTTGATGATGGAAAGCAGGATAGTTATGGGGCTGGAAAATGCTCCAGAAGCAAAGCTTATCCGACAGACTGTGTTTGTTGATGAGCAGGGTTTCAAAAACGAGTTTGATGATACGGACAATAAAGCCTACCACGGCATTCTCACAGATAACGGAGAGCCTGTGTCAACGGGTCGGCTCTTTACCGAAAACGGCGATTATCATATCGGCAGGATAGCCGTTATGAAGCCGTACAGAGGAAAGGGCCTCGGCCGTGAGATAGTTTCTCTTCTCGAAAGCAAGATATCCGAGCTTGGCGGGGGAACGGCAGTTCTCTCAGCTCAGACAAGGGTAAAGGGCTTTTACGAGTCTATGGGCTACACCGCCTACGGCGATGAATATTTCGATGAATATTGTCCCCATATATCAATGAAAAAGATCATAAAATAAAAAAATCAGCTCCGAGCATATGTTCGGAGCTGATTTTTTATTATTCCGCACTAATTATCTTCCACTTGCCGCCTTCAAATTTCAGCGTGAATGTTATATCCTGTGAAATGCTCATGCCCTGCGAGAAGTAATCTGCCTTGGTCATACATTCCCATTGGGTAAAGTCTGCGGTTTTTTTGTGGTACTTTACATCAACATCGGAGCTGATAACATCGGTGTCCTCAAGCTCTTCAAACTGGGGGAGAGACCTGAAATGATCCTTCTGCTGATGTTTGAAGCTCTTGTCGTCAGTCTGATCGGAATAAATATCCGTCACCTTGTTCATTGATTTAAGGTCGCCTGACGCAAACGCCGCACAGTATTTTTCGATAGCCTTTGTCTGACCGCCGATAAACCATGTTACGGCTATGACACCCAGCAGGAGTATCAGGATTATCAGTGACACTATTTTTCCTATAGTCTTAGATGCGCTGTTTTTACTCATATTACCGCTCCGATTGTGTGATTATTCATTCTTGAGGATAGCACCCTGTGCGCCGGATGTAACAAGGGCAGCATATCTCTTGAGGTAGCCCTTAAGCTCCTTCTTCTTGGGAGTGAAGTTAGCCATACGGCGTGCGATCTCTTCATCGTCAACGTTGAGGCTGAGGGTGTAGTTAGGGATATCAACGGTTATCATATCGCCGTCCTGAACGATTCCGATAATGCCGCCAACAGCTGCTTCGGGAGAAACGTGACCGATAGCCGCACCTCTTGATGCGCCTGAGAAACGACCGTCGGTGATAAGAGCAACATCGCTGCCGAGACCCATGCCCATGATAGCGGAGGTGGGGTTGAGCATCTCTCTCATGCCGGGGCCGCCCTTGGGGCCTTCGTAACGGATAACCACAACATCGCCCTTGACGATCTTTCCGCCGAGGATAGCTGCCTGAGCGTCCTCTTCGCAGTCGAATACCTTTGCGGGGCCTGTGTGCTTGAGCATTTCAGGAGCTACCGCACTGCGCTTAACAACACAGCCGTCCTTAGCAAGGTTTCCTCTGAGGACTGCGATTCCGCCTGTTTCGCTGTAGGGATCGTCAATAGGACGGATAATATCGTGATTTTTGTTTACGCAGCCTGCGATATTTTCGGCAACAGTTTTGCCTGTGCAGGTCATAACGTCGGTGTTGAGCAGATTTTTCTTGTTAAGCTCGTTCATAACTGCGTAAACTCCGCCTGCTTCGTTAAGATCCTCCATATAAGCGTGACCTGCGGGAGCAAGGTGGCAGAGGTTAGGAGTCTTTGCGCTTATCTCATTTGCGATATCGAGATTTATTTCAATTCCGCACTCGTGAGCGATAGCGGGGAGGTGGAGCATACTGTTGGTGGAGCAGCCCAGAGCCATATCAACGGTAAGTGCATTGTGAAATGCCTTTTCGGTCATGATATCAAGTGGTCTGATGTTCTTTCTGTAAAGCTCCATTACCTGCATACCTGCGTGCTTTGCAAGGCGCAGTCTTTCGGAATAAACAGCGGGGATAGTACCGTTGCCCTTGAGGCCCATGCCCAGAACTTCGGTAAGGCAGTTCATGGAGTTTGCGGTGTACATACCCGAGCAGCTTCCGCAGGTGGGACAAGCCTTGTTCTCAAACTCTTCAAACTCTTCCTCGTTTATTCTGCCTGCGGTGTATGCGCCTACAGCCTCGAACATACTGGAAAGTGAAGTCTTGCTGCCCTTAACGTGGCCTGCAAGCATGGGGCCGCCTGATACGAAAATTGTGGGTACGTTTACACGGGCAGCAGCCATAAGCAGACCGGGAACATTCTTGTCGCAGTTGGGTATCATTACCAGAGCGTCAAAGTGATGAGCAAGAGCCATGCACTCGGTGGAATCTGCAATAAGGTCACGGGTAACGAGAGAATACTTCATTCCCTGATGACCCATTGCAATACCGTCGCAAACTGCGATAGCGGGGAATACAACAGGTGTACCGCCTGCCATAGCAACGCCCATCTTTACGGCTTCAACGATCTTGTCGATGTTCATGTGACCGGGAACGATCTCATTGTAGGAAGAAACGATACCTACCAGAGGTCTTTCCATTTCCTCATTGGTCATTCCGAGAGCGTTGAAAAGTGAACGCTGGGGAGCCTTGTCGGCACCCTCACAGAAAAAGTTACAATCTTTGCAAGACATTTTTTATTACCTCTTTTGTTATAAAATGGTTTCCTTGTATGTAGCTGCCGCTTCATCAACGGCAGCTATGAGCTTTGCCTTGAAGTATATCCTGTCATTTGGCAGGTTTACCTTTGTTATGCTGCGTCTGCAATGCCTTTTTTATAATTGCAGATGATGTTGTGTATCTCACTTTCGGCAACGTTTGTCATAATGAATACGGGCTGTGAGCTGTCGCCCTCTTCATAATCGGAGTTGCTTTCGGGGGCATATACTGCGCAGTAATCTATCTCAGCTGCACCCGAGCAATATCTGCATTGTTATTATCGCTGTCACAGAATGTAAAAGTTACGTTGCGTGGCGGCTTTGCGGGACTTACCGCAGCTGATGCCTGCGGAGCAGCCTGTGTCACTGTCTGTGCAGCGGAACGTGCATACTGAGCTGCGTTTTTTATTGACTGTCTGACCGACCTTTTCGGTGATTTTGTCAAGCTCGCCGCTTTCAACGAATGATCATATTTTGTCTGGAAATCCCATCTCAGCTCTCCAGTCCGAGGAATGCGGCGCCGATGATTCCTGCGTCGTTTCCGAGCTTTGCAATGACTATCTCGGTGTTCTGAGAAAGCATTCTTGTGTAAACTTCCTTTTTGACAAGCTCCTTGACGGGGAGAAGAAGAGGATCGCCCTCGTTGCATACGCCGCCGCCTATGCAGAGAATGTCAGGCTGGAAGATGTTGATGGTGTTGGTGATGCCTGCAGCAAGGTACTTGCAGTACTTTTCAACCACCTCTGTACCTGCCTTGTCGCCATCTCTCATAGCCATGAAAGCGTGACGTGCGGAGAACTTGCCGTCCTCTGCCAGATACTTGTTGAGTATGGAGGAGCTGTCAGCCTCGGCAGCTTCCTTAGTCATGCGGATAAGACCTGTTGCGGAGGAGAATACCTCGAAGCAGCCCTTTCTTCCACAGGTACACTGAGGGCCATCGACCTCGATGACCATATGGCCAAGCTCTGCGCCTGCAAGGTTGGAGCCTGTGAGAATCTTGCCGTCAACGATGATTCCTGCGCCAACGCCTGTTCCCAGAGTGATGCAGACAGCGTTCTTTGCGCCCTTTGCAGCACCTGCAACAAATTCGCCGTATGCAGCTGCATTGGCATCGTTAGCAACATAAACAGGCTTGTTGATATGAGCCTGAATGTACTTTCTTACGGGTACATCGTGGAAATCAAGGTTGTTGGAATAGGGGATAGTGCCGTTGATATTATCAGCGATACCGGGAGTTCCCACGCCTATCCATTCAACATCGTCAACGGAAATGCCAGCCAGCTTACATGCTTCAATGGACACCTTAGCCATGTCATCGCAGATATCCTTTGCGGGACGGGGGCAGAGAGTTTTTGTGGAAGCCTTTGCGATTATCTCAAACTTCTCATTTACAACTCCGGCTTTGATATTTGTTCCGCCCAAGTCAATGCCAATGTAATATTTCATTTGTTTGACCGCCTTTCATATATTAAGACGCAGATACGATATTCCGCAGCCATACGCCTTTTTTTATCAGAATAAAGCCTATTGTTACCTTTAATATATCCACTGCCTGGCAGCAGAAGTATATTTTAAGAATATCAAAATCGGTGAAATTTACCAGAAGAAGTGCCGTTGGTATAGTGACAGCCCATACATATACGCTGTCGAAAAGGAAAGTGATGAACGTTCTTCCGCCCGAACGAAGGGTGAAATATGCGGCGTGCATAAATGAGGTCAGGGGAGTGAACATTCCCGAGATGACTATAAGGCTGCCTGCAAGCGACCTTACACTGTCATCTGTGTTGTAAAGTTCAGGGAATACCTTGGAGAGTGCAGCCATCATGATTCCAGTGAAAATGCCTGCCGCAACGGTGAATGCGATAAGCCTTGTGTCGGTCTCCCGTGCCTTTTTCATATCTCCCGAGCCGAGTATCTGTCCCACGATTATTCCAACGGAATTGCCCAGGGCAATAAAGATGACCGAGAACAGGTTGAAGATAGTGGAGGAGATATTGGTAGCCGCAACCACTTCCAGCCCTCTCATTGAGTAGCATCGGTTCAGCAGAGCCATTCCCGATGACCACAGTCCCTCATTTACAGCCAGAGGCAGACCGTGTATGATTATCTGCTTCACAAGGTCGGAGGGTATCTTGAGACTGCTGTATGCGCCATTGATAAAAGCATTTTTGCCGCTGTTGGCATGAGTCCATATCACAACGATGATGCACTCGGCAAATCGTGCGATAACAGTGGCAAGAGCCGCTCCCTTTACGCCCATTTTCGGCATGCCAAGGTTTCCGAAGATAAGCACCCAGTCCAGCACAAGGTTCATGAGCACGGCGGTAAGTCCCGCAAACATGGGAACAAGTGTCTGATTGGTCTCTCTCAGCGTGGAGGCATATATCTGCGTTACCGTAAATGGGATAAGCCCTATCACCATTACACTCAGGTAGTCAAGTCCCGACTGCAATATCAGCGCCTTGTTGCTTTCCTCGCCGTTTCCCGTAAGATACGAGCTTATAAGCTCGGTGTCAAACAGTGAGAGGATCGCTCCGCCTGCCAGCAGAACCAGAAGCCCTGCATAAAGCTTGAAGCGGAAAGTATTGCGCACACCCTCGCTGCTGCCCTTGCCGAAAAACTGCGCACCGTATATCCCGGGGCCTGCAAGAATTCCGAAAATGCAGAGATTGAATACGAACAGAAGCTGATTTATCACCGCCGTACCCGACATCTGAGCTGTGCCTAGCTGACCTACCATTATGTTGTCCAGAAGAGCAACAAAATTCGTAATGCCGTTTTGTATCATTATGGGAACGGCTATTGTGAAAACCTTTTTGTAAAAGCTCCTGTCACCTATAAATGTACGGATATCCATGCAAAACTCCCTGAAATACTATTATAATATCAATCAATATGGGTCATAACAGCGGAGCACTTGCCTGTAAGCTCAAATTTGCCCAGACCTGCGGGAATGAACACGCTGTCGCCCTTTTTAAGCTCAACTGCATCGTTGCCCTCGGAGGAAAGCACACAGCCGCCGTCAAGAACAAGAATGTTTACGAAAGAGGACTTGTCTGCCTCGAGAGCAGCGGAGGTATCAACATTGATAACGTCAACGGTAAAATATTCGCACTTTGCAAGACGCTTCTTTGTCCAGCCGCCCATGTCAACAGGTTCGGACTGAGGATAAGGCTTTGCGGGGCAGAGGTTTGTAACGTCAACAGCCTTGTCGATGTGGAGCTGTCTGGGCTTGCCGTCTGCGCCTACTCTGCCGTAATCGTAGATACGGTAGGTGGTGTTGGAATTCTGCTGTATCTCAGCGATAAGGATACCCTTGCCTATGGCGTGGAGAGTTCCTGCCTCGATGAAGAAAACGTCGCCCTTCTTTACGGGAACGGAGTTTGTAACTTCAAGCAGAGTATTGTTTTCTATTCTCTCACGGAATTCTTCCTTTGTGATATTATGCTTGAAGCCGTAGAGCAGGGAAGCGCCCTCGTCGCAGTCAACAACATACCACATCTCGGTCTTGCCGTATTCGCCCTCAACTCTCTGAGCATACTCATTGTTGGGGTGAACCTGAACGGAAAGGTTGTCCTTAGCGTCGATAAGCTTTATAAGAATAGGGAAGTTCTCGAACTTCTCGCAGTTTGTTCCGAGTACGGACTTGCCTTCCTTTTCAATATACTGAGCCAGTGTGAGACCTGCAAATTCGCCGTCAGCCACAACGGAGTTGCCGTCCTTATGGCAGGAAAGCTCCCAGCTTTCAGCGATCTTGTCAAAATCGCAGTCCTTGCCGAAATCGTCTCTGAGTCTTGTGCCGCCCCAGAGGTAGTCTTTAAAAGCAGGCTTAAGCTTGATTGGATACATAATTTTGTGCTCCTTTTCATGAATGTATGAGCTTATATGCTGATTTCATATCGTTCTATAGGGTGATGTGAAATCAGCATTGCAAAAAAGCTCTGATATTTAAATCATAACACAATAAGACGGATTTGTCAATTACGGAAATGAAGGATTTGGCAGGTAATCGAATACACTATTTAATATGTATTCTGACCTTAAAGCGGATCACTGTTAAAAATCAGTGAGGTATCGGCAGAAAAGAGGCAAAAATTGGCTGTAAAAAGCATAAAAATCAAAAAAACACTTGCAATTTCAAAATGAGTGTGGTATAATAATCAAAGTACACCAATAGTAAAGGACAAAGACTGGAGCAATCCGGTCTTTCTTGTTTGATGGAGGTATTGTTTATGGCAGGAAAAAAAGGGGGCAAGGGCGGCAGCACCGTTTCAAGGGTGTTCGATATCGCCAAGCCCATCGCCGATGAGCTTGGTCTTACCATCTGGGACGTGACCTTCGACAAGGAAGGCTCTATGCGCTATCTCAGAGTGCTTATCGAAAAGCCCGACGGCTACGTTGATATGGACGACTGCGAGGCTATGACACGTCCGCTTTCAAAGGCGCTGGACGATGAGGACCCTATAGATGAGCAGTATATGCTTGAGGTCGGTTCCCCCGGACTGGGCAGAGAGCTTAAAAGAGAGGAACATTTCCTTGAGTATCTCGAGTGCCCGCTGCGCATAAGATATATCCGTGAAAAAGACGGCGTCAAGGAATTTATCGCTGTTCTGACTGCGTATAATAAAGACGACGGCAGCATTACAGTTGAGACCGAGGACGGCACCAAAAAGGTTATTATTTCCGATACTGCGTTCATCAAGCTCTACGATGACGAGGAGCTTCCCGATGAATTCTGTGAAGACGGCGATTAACATTATTAACTCAGGAGGAATTTCAAAAAGATGAACAAGGAATTTTTTGAAGCACTTGAATGTCTCGCACATGAAAACTCTATCCCGCTGGAGGCTCTTGTTGAGAAGATCCAGCAGGGCATTATGAAGGCAGTCAGAAAGGAATATCCCGACTGTGACGATTTCCTGGTGGATATTGACCCTGCCAGAAACGTATTTGATGTATGCGTTCTCAGAACTGTCGTTGATGATGAGCCTATCGACCTCAACGAGATAAACATCGAAGAGGCAAAGACTATCGTTCCCGGCTGCGTTTGCGGCGACAGAGTTCCTTACAAGCTTGATACAGCAAAGTTCGGCAGAGTTGCTGCTCAGTATGCAAAGCAGTCTATCCGCCACGATGTAAAGGAATTTGAGAAGGAAAAGCTCATTGCCCAGTACAAGGATAAGGTACATGACATTATCTCCGCAACAGTTCAGAAGGTAGAGCCGGCAACAGGCAACGCTGTTCTGCTGGTTGACAAGAATGAGATCTATCTTTACAAGAACGAGCAGATCCCCGGAGAGGTACTTACAGAGGGCGATATCATCAAGATATATGTTGTGGGCATCGTTAACCCCGACAGAAAGCCTGCCATCAAGATTTCCCGTACACATAAGGATCTGGTAAAGAGACTTTTCGAGCTTGAGATACCAGAGATATACGACGGCGTAGTTGAGATAAAGTCCATCGCAAGAGAAGCGGGCTCCAGAACAAAGATCGCAGTTTGCTCCAAGGACCCCAACGTTGACTGCGTAGGTGCGTGCATCGGCCCCAAGCGTTCAAGGATAAGCAAGATAGTTGAGGAGCTGGGCGGCGAGAAGATCGACATCATCGTTTATGACGAGGATCCTGCAGTATTCATTGCCAAGGCACTTGCTCCCGCTGATGTTATCAGGGTAGATGTGGCTGAGGGCGACGAAAAGGCGTGCACTGTTATCGTTCCCAACAACCAGCTTTCACTGGCTATCGGAAACAAGGGTCAGAATGCCAAGCTTGCAGCCCGTCTGACTGGCTATAAGATCGACATCAAGCCTGAAAATCCTGTGGACTGACCGTCCGCATTTATATAAATGAGGTGATATTGTGGCAGCGGTAAAAAAGATACCCATGCGTATGTGCCTGGGCTGCAATGAAATGAAGCCCAAAAAGGAGCTTATCAGGGTGGTAAGGTCTCCCGAGGGCGAGATATCTCTGGACACAACGGGAAAAAAATCAGGCAGAGGAGCTTATGTGTGCCCCAATGCCGAGTGCCTGAGACTTGCGAGAAAATCCAGAAAACTTGAAAAAAGCTTTTCCTGCCGCATATCAGACGAGGTTTATGATAATATGGAGAGAGAGCTGAATGAGCGTCAGTAAAGAAAAATTATTCGGTCTGCTTACGATCTGCCGAAAAGCGGGAAGAATGACCATGGGTTTTGATTCTGTTAAGGAGTCCATACTCACGGACAAAGCGAAAGCGGTTTTTCTTGCCTCGGATATATCCGCAAAAACAGAAAAAGAAGTCAGATTTTTCGCAGACCAAAAGGCTGTTCCCGTTCACTGCATTGATGCCACTATTGCTGAGATAGAGTTCTCGGTGGGCAGAAAAGCAGGTGTTATCGGAATATGCGACGAAGGATTTGCAAAGAAACTGACAGAGCTTATCGGATAATATCCGAAAGACGTCACGTAATAATAGGAGGGTAATTATAGCCTATGAGTACAAAACAGAACCAGACAAAATCCAAACTCAGCGAGGTTGCCAAGGACCTTAAAATATCAAATCAGGAGCTTAGCGACTTTATTTCCGATAAGTTCGGAACCGTAAAGAAGCCATCTGCAAGCATTACACAGGATGAGCTTAATTATATTCTCGAGTCTTTTTCACAGAATAATCAGGTGGATAGCTTCAATCCTTACTTCGAGTCAAGGAACAATAAGCCCGAGCCTAAGAAGGAAGAAAAGCCTGCCGATAAGAAGCCTGCACCTGCAAAGAAGCAGGAAAAGCCTGCCGCAAAGAAGGATACCGCTCCCAAGGCTCCCCAGAAAGCAGCTGCCGAGGCTGCAAAGCCCGCACAGCCTGTTCAGACTGCAAAGCCTGCTGCTCCCAAGGCTGAACCAAAGGCAGAAAAGCCTGTTGAGAAGAAGCCCGAGGCACCCAAGAACAATAATAACAATAACGAAAAGATGCCTCTTCACAAGAGCGAGCAGAAGTCTGCGCTTGAAAGGTTCAACAATCAGGTGAAGAAGTCTGACGAAAAGAAGAACAGCGCTGTTAAGCAGGAGCCTAAGAAGCCCGAAAACAAGATCGCTGACAATAACAAGACTGTCAAGACCAAGCTTGGCGGCAATTTCTCTTCCGAGAGCGTAAAGGTAGAGCAGAAGATGCGTACCGTTGATACAAGAGGAAGCTATGTTGATATCGACAAGTACAACGAAAAGTACGAGAATATCGCACCTCTTTCCGGCGGCGGAAGCGGAAAGCGCAGCAAGGACAATTTATCCAAGAAGCAGAAGCTCACACAGAAGTCTGCTCAGAGAAACAAGCAGCAGTATTCCAGCAAGAAGGAGACCGAGGCTGAGAAGCTCCGCAGACTGGAGCTTGAGCGTGCAAGAAAGCAGCAGCTCAAAGTTCTCATTCCCGACGAGATCGTTGTTTCCGAGCTTGCTTCCAGACTGAAGGTAACAGCTACCGAGGTCATTAAGAAGCTCATGGGTCTGGGC
Source organism: Huintestinicola butyrica (assembly GCF_025567215.1). NCBI lineage: Bacteria > Bacillati > Bacillota > Clostridia > Eubacteriales > Oscillospiraceae > Huintestinicola > Huintestinicola butyrica. The sequence goes on along the minus strand of NZ_JAOQKB010000002.1, from coordinate 55,145 downwards.
GAGATGTGCACTATCAACCAGGTCATCGACTTTGATACAGCTTCTCTCGTTGCTGAAGAGCTGGGCGCAAAGGTTGAAAAGGAAGTCATCGTTACCATTGAAGAGCGTCTTATCGACGACAGCGACGACGAGGGCGAGGGCGTTGAGCGTGCTCCCGTAGTTGTTGTTATGGGTCACGTTGACCACGGTAAAACTTCACTTCTCGACAGGATCAGAAACTCCCACGTTACCGACTCCGAGGCGGGCGGTATCACACAGCACATCGGTGCTTACAGAGTAAATTACAAGGGCAAGGACATCACATTCCTTGATACTCCCGGCCATGAGGCATTTACCTCTATGCGTGCAAGAGGTGCTTCCGTAACGGATATCGCTATCCTCGTTGTTGCCGCTGATGACGGTATCATGCCCCAGACAGTTGAGGCTATCAACCACGCAAAGGCTGCGGGCGTTTCCATCATCGTTGCCATCAACAAGATGGATAAGGAAGGCGCAAACCCTGACAATATCAAGCAGCAGCTCACCGAGCATGACCTTGTTGTAGAGGAATGGGGCGGCGACGTTATCTGCGTTCCTGTATCCGCAAAGACCGGTATGGGCATTGACGAGCTGCTTGAAAACGTACTTCTTCTTGCCGAGGTTGCCGAGCTTAAGGCTAACCCCAACAGACTGGCAAAGGGTACTGTTATCGAAGCACGTCTTGACAAGGGAAGAGGACCTATCGCAACTCTGCTTGTACAGAACGGTACACTGAGAACAGGCGATGTTATCATCGCAGGTACTTCCGTTGGACGTGTTCGTGTTATGACAAACGACAAGGGCAATGTTGTTCATGAGGCAGGTCCCTCTTATCCTGTTGAGATAACAGGCCTTGCAGAGGTTCCCTCCGCAGGCGATGTGTTCAACGCAGTTGAAGATGAGCGTCTCGCAAGAGAGCTTGTTGAACAGCGTAAGCATGAGGCTAAGCAGGAGCAGTTCAATCAGTATCAGAAGGTTACTCTTGACAACCTGTTCAGCCAGATCGAGCAGGGCGAGATCAAGGAGCTTCCTATCATCGTCAAGGCTGACGTTCAGGGCTCCGTTGAGGCAGTAAAGCAATCTCTTGAAAAGCTCTCCAACGATGAGGTCCGCATAAAGGTCATCCACGGCGCAGTTGGTGCTGTTTCCGAGAGCGACGTTATGCTTGCAAGCGCATCCAATGCTATCATTGTAGGCTTCAATGTTCGTCCCGACCCCGTTGCTACAGAAAACGCAGAGCGTGACGGCGTTGATATCCGTCTCTACCGTATCATTTACGATGCTATCGAGGAGATCGGCACCGCTATGAAGGGTATGCTTGCTCCCAAGTACCGTGAGATCGCTGTCGGACGTATCGAGGTCCGTCAGGTATATAAGATCTCCAACGTTGGTCTTGTTGCGGGTGCATATGTTCTCAGCGGCAAGGTAACAAGAGCGTGCCAGATAAGAGTTGTAAGAGACGGCATAGTTATTGCCGAGGATAAGATGTCCAGCCTTAAGCGTTTCAAGGACGATGCCAAGGAGGTAGCCGAGGGCTACGAGTGCGGTATCACACTTGAAAAGTTCAATGATATCAAGGAAGGCGATATCTTCGAAGCATTTATCATGGAAGAATATCGTCCCGACTGATAATAACAGTGCGGAAAGGACGGCGCAGATATGCCAAACTTTAAGAATGCAAGATTATCCGAAGATATTAAGCGTGAGATCTCAGGACTTATCCGTGAGAGAATAAAGGACCCAAGAGTAAAGGACGGACTTGTTTCTGTTGTCCGTACCGAGCTTTCGGGCGATAATTCACACTGCAAGGTATATATTTCCCACCTTGACGGCATGGAGGCTTCAAAAAATGCCGTAAAGGGTCTGGAAAGCGCAGGGTGGATGATAAGAAAAGAAATTTCCAACAAGCTTCATCTGAAAAAATGCCCCGAGCTGAAATTCATTGCGGACGACTCCATCGAGCATTCCGCAGAGATAGCAAAGATGCTCGAGAACATTGCGGAAGCTGAAAATGAGGAAGAGACACAGTCTGAAGACGAATAATAAAGCCGAGGAAGGCAGACAGCCGTAATGGTGCGGCTGTCAGAAAGGTGGTCATAGGTTTGAACAGTGATAAAAAGGTTGAAAGCATAACAGTTCTTGAAGCTGCAAATTTTCTGCTTAAAAATGACAATTTTTATATCCTTACCCATGTTAATCCTGACGGAGATGCTATGGGCAGCGGATTCGGACTTTGCAGAGCGCTGAGAGCTGTGGGCAAAAAGGCGAATGTCCTTTGCTCCGACCCCTTTCCCAAGAGATATTCCTATCTTTACAACGGCTATGAGCCTCAGAAGTTCGTTCCCCAGACTATAGTTTCAGTAGATCTGGCGGATACGAACCTTTTCGGAAAGGCTCTTTCCGTTTATGCGGACTTTGTTGACCTGGCTATTGACCACCACATTTCCAACACGGGCTATGCCGCAAAAACTCTGCTCAACGGCAAGGCTGCGGCTGCCTGCGAGGTGCTTTTCGAGGTGTTCACCGAGGGCAAGTTCCCCATAGACCTCCAGACTGCCGAGTGCCTTTACACCGGCATTTCCACAGATACAGGCTGCTTCCGTTTTGAAAATACCACTCCCAGATGCCATGAGATAGTGGCAAAGCTTATGGGATACGGTATCCCTTACGCAAAGATAAACCGTGAGCTGTTCGAGATAAAGAGCAGGGCACGCCTTACTGTAGAGCAGCACGTTATCAACTCCATGGAAATGTACCTTGATGACAAGTGCGCTGTTATTGCAGTTACCTCCGATATGATAGCGGAAACAGGACTTGCTCCCGAGGAATTTGAGGGACTGGCTTCCATTCCCATGCAGGTGGAGGGCGTTGAGGTAGGCGTTACCATCAAGGAAAAGGAGCCGGGCAAATTCAAGGTCTCCATGAGAAGTGCGGAGAGCGTGAATGTTTCTGAACTTTGCGCAAAGCTTGGCGGCGGCGGACATATCCGTGCGGCTGGCTGTACTGTGGAGGGCAACCTTTCCCAGGTAAAGCTCAAGATACTTTCTGTTATTGCGCCTGCGCTGGGTTTTGATCTATGGCTGTCATGAGTGAGCTTAACGGTATCATCTGCGTTTATAAGCCTGTGGGCTTCACTTCCTTTGATGTTATTGCCAAAATGCGTGGTATCCTCAAAATGAAAAAGCTTGGTCATGCAGGTACTCTTGACCCTATGGCGGAGGGCGTTCTGCCTGTGTTTGCAGGCTGCGCCACAAAAGCGTGCGATATGCTTCCCGACCATGACAAGGTTTACCGTGCAGGCTTCCGTCTTGGCGTTACTACCGATACTCAGGACAGCAGCGGAACGGTCATTTCAGAAAATGACACACCTGTTTACAAAGACGGGCTTATATCTGCGGCAGAGTGCTTCAGGGGAGATATAATGCAGCTTCCTCCCATGTATTCGGCAGTTTCGGTCAACGGAAAAAGGCTTTATGAGCTGGCAAGACAGGGCAAGACCGTTGAAAGAGAGCCGAGACCTATAACCGTTTATTCCCTTGATATAAAGGAATATGATGAGCAGACACGCAGCGGAGTTATGGAGATATCCTGCTCAAAGGGTACATATATCCGCACCCTTATAAATGATATAGGGGACAAGCTGGGCTGCGGCGGAATAATGACATCGCTTGTGCGCACGGCTGCCTGCGGCTTTACTCTCGATGACTGCGTGACTATTGAGCAGCTCCAGCAGACTGCCGACGGTGACAGGGACTTCGGTAAATATCTTCTCCCCGTAGAAGCTGTTTTTGACTATCTGCCAAAGGTAAGACTGTGCGAGGCTCAGGAAAGAATGTACAGAAACGGGATACGCCTTGACGTTTCCCGACTTGATATTGATGATGCGGCTTCGGAAAGATACGCAGTATTCGGCAGCAGCGGCGGATTTATCGGCACTGCCGTTATAATGCGTGACGAAGATCTTCTGAAAGTCGAAAAGAATTTTCTCTGATTTTTGAGGTGATTGCTTTGATCCTTCTGTCCGATGAGGAGCAGATAAACGGAAAATACACATCTGTTGCCCTTGGCGTTTTTGACGGAGTTCACAGGGGGCATAAAGCGGTCATTGACGCAGCTGCGGAAAATGCCGCAGCGAATGATCTCAGCGCCGCCGTATGCACTTTCAGGACTGCAACGGTGGATACCAAGGGCACAGGCTTTCGTCCCATTTACAGCGACGAGACCAAATGCCTGCTCCTTGAACACGAAGGGGCAGAGTATGTTTATATGCCCGATTTTTCCCGCATAAAGAATAATTCTGCCGAGGATTTTGTGAGAGATATCCTACGCAAAAAAATGAACGCCAAGACTGTGGTATGCGGCAGGGATTTCAGACTGGGCAGGGGAGCTTCCTGCACTGCTGAGGGACTGTCCGTGCTGTGCAGAGAAAACGGCATGGAGCTTATCGTAGTCGATGATATCACCGATAACGGCGTAAGGATATGCTCTTCCGATATAAGAAAGGACATTGCCGAGGGGGATATCGTTTCCGCAAACCGTCTGCTGGGGCATGATTATGCCATAACCGGCGAGGTGGTCAACGGCAATCATTTTGGTCGGCAGATGAATTTTCCCACCGCCAATCAGCGTATGGACAGCGGCTGTGTTCTGCCGAAATTTGGCGTGTATGCTTCCTATGCCATGATAGACGGAAAATTTTATAAGGGCGTTACCAATATCGGCGTGAAGCCTACAGTTGAAGTAGGCGATGCCCCTCATGCGGAGACATATTTTATCTCCTTTGACGGCGACCTTTACGGCAGGAACATAGTTCTGCGGCTGGTGGATTTTCTCCGCCCCGAAAAGCGGTTCCCGAGCATTGAAGCTCTCAGGAAGCAGATAGCAAGGGACACCGAGACCGTCAGAAGCAGAGAATACAATATATAAAAGTATATCTGATATTTTCAGAAAGGACTGTTTATAAATGGATACATCTAAGAAAATACGCACCCGATTTGCACCCAGCCCCACAGGCTTTATGCACATCGGCAACCTGCGTACAGCTATCTACACCTATATCATCGCCAAGAAGTACGGCGGAGATTTTATCCTTAGGATCGAGGATACCGACCAGGAAAGATACGTTGAGGGCGCAGTTGAAAAGATATATGACACCCTGAGAGTCTGCGGACTTAACTGGGACGAAGGCCCCGATATCGGCGGACCCGTTGGTCCCTACATTCAGTCCGAGAGAATGGGTATCTACAAGGAATATGCTCTGAAGCTCATTGAGTCGGGTCATGCGTATTACTGCTTCTGCACCAAGGAGAGAATTGATGCTCTTCACAAGGCTCAGCAGGAAGCTAAGGTATCCAATATGATGTACGACCGCCACTGCCGCAATCTTCCCAAGGAAGAGGTTGACAGGCTCCTTGCGGAGGGTACACCCTATGTTATCCGCCAGAAGATGCCTCTTGAGGGCAGCACTACATTCCACGATGTTCTTTACGGCGATATTACCGTTGAAAACGCTATCCTTGACGACCAGATACTTATCAAGGCTGACGGTATGCCTACCTATAACTTTGCAAACGTTATTGATGACCACCTTATGGGCATCACCCACGTTGTAAGAGGAAACGAGTATCTTTCCTCCGCTCCCAAGTACAACCTGCTTTACGAGGCATTCGGCTGGGATATCCCCGAGTATATCCACGTTGAGCATATCATGCGTGACGCACAGCACAAGCTTTCAAAGCGTGACGGCGACGCATATTTCGGCGATTTTGTTGACAAGGGCTTCTATGTTCCCGCTATCATCAACTATATCGCACTTCTGGGCTGGGCGCCCAAGGGCGAGAACGAGATATTCTCTCTTGATGAGCTGGTACAGGAGTTCGATATCTCGGGACTTTCCAAGTCTCCCGCAGTTTTTGATATCGTGAAGATGAAGGCTATCAACGCCGAGCATCTCAGACGTCTTTCCCACGACGAGTTCAAGGCTCTGGCACTTCCCTATATCCGTCAGACCTGCAAGCGTGAGGATATTGACATTGATGTTCTCGTAAAGACACTCCAGCCCAGAACCGAGCTTTTCACCGATATCCCCGAAAAGGTGGATTTCATTGACGAAATGCCCGAGTACAGCGATGAGCTTTACTTCAACAAGAAGATGAAGACAAACGCCGAAACAGGTCTTTCCGCACTGAAAATGCTTCTTCCCGTGCTGGGGGGCGTTGAGGACTGGAACGAGGAGAATATCCACTCCGCAATATTTGCTGAGATCGAAAAGCAGGGCGTAAAGAACGGATTTATGCTCTGGCCTCTCAGAGTTGCACTTTCAGGCAAGGCCCTTACCCCCGGCGGCGGAATCGAGCTTGCCGCAATTCTCGGCAAGGACGAGACCATCAGGCGTACAGAAGCTGCAATTACCAAGCTTGGCGGCTGAAAATACTCCGCTTTATCACTGCAGAAAGCATAAATTTGAAGATTTTTTCTGCATTAACGTGTACTTTTCACATAACTGACACATTGAAACGCTAAAATATCATTAACGAATTTGTGCAGTGATGCAGTAAAGTCATAGTGCGACTTTCGGAATTACAATTCTCACGGAGAGGAATGACTATAATGATCGAGGTTAAAAACCTTACCAAGCATTACGGCAGCAAAAAAGCTCTGGACGATATCTCGTTTACCGTAAATGACGGCGAGATACTGGGCTTTCTCGGCCCCAACGGCGCAGGTAAATCCACAACCATGAATATCCTTACAGGCTACATTTCCGCCACCGACGGAGAGGTGCTCATCAACGGGATAGACATTCTGGACGACCCCACAGCCGCAAAGAAGGAGATAGGCTATCTCCCCGAGCTGCCGCCCCTTTACCTTGATATGACCGTCAAGGAGTATCTCAGCTTTGTTTATGACCTTAAAAAGTGCAAGATACCCAAGCAGGCGCATCTTGAAGAGATCTGCAAGCTTGTAAAGATATCAGATGTCTATAACCGTGTCATCAAGCATCTTTCAAAGGGCTACAAGCAGCGTGTGGGCATGGCTCAGGCTCTTATCGGAAACCCCAAGATACTTATTCTTGACGAGCCTACAGTAGGTCTTGACCCCAAGCAGATACTTGATATAAGAAACCTTATCAAGAGGCTGGGAAAGAAGCATACCGTTATCCTTTCTTCCCATATCCTGTCCGAGATACAGGCAGTCTGCGACAGAATAGTTATCATCAATCAGGGCGTTATCGCAGCAGATGATACTACCGAAAACCTTACAAAAACCGTTTCCGACGATCTGCGCTACACCGCAAGGATCGACGGCCCCCGTGAAGAGATACTCAAGGTCATCGGCACAATTCCCGGCGTTAGGGAAGTTACTGCCGAGATGGAGAGAGAGCCCGGCGCTTACGATTACGAGATAGAGGTGGAAGAGGACTCCGATATCAGACGTGAGCTTTTCAAGCGCATTGCAAGCAGAAACTGGTATATGCTGGGTCTCAAGTCCAACGAAATGACCCTTGAAGATATCTTCCTTAAGATAACAATGGGCTCCGATGTCAAGATAAAGTCCAAGCCCGTTGACGAGGATACTCACAGAAAGCTGATGGAGCAGGTTGACGGTGCAGTTGCAGTGGCAAATGCAGTCGATATCGCAAACGCTGCTCAGTCCGCTCCCGATATCAATGAGTCCGACGGGGAAGAAGAGGAAAAAGCAGACGGAGGTGAAATGTAATGGGCGCAATTTTTAAAAGAGAAATGAAAGCATACTTTACATCACCCATTGCTTATATTTTTCTCGCAGTATTTTATATTATCACAGCCTTTTACTTCGTTAATATGAATCTGGCAAACGGTTCTACCGATATGTCCTATGTGTTTGCGGGAGTATTCGTTATTATGATGATACTTCTCCCGCTGCTGACCATGAGGCTTTTTGCAGATGAAAAGAAGCTCAAAACAGATCAGGGACTGCTCACCGCTCCCGTAAATCTTTTTGAGATAGTAATGGGCAAGTTTTTTGCAGCAACAGTCGTTTTCCTTGTGGGCATGGCAATATACATTCCCTATATCCTTGTGATACTGAAGCTTGCGGGAACGATCGCATGGGCTTCCGTTATCGGAAATCTTCTTGGACTGCTGCTTCTCGGCTGCTCATTCATTTCCATCGGAATATTCGTTTCCTCCCTTACAGAGCTTCAGATAGTAGCTGCCATCGTAAGCATCATCATCAACCTTGTGCTTTATATGATTGATGTTATCGCATCTACCGTAAGCATCGACATTCTTAAAAAGGTAATGGTCGCTATCGGCTTCTACAACAGATACACGGAATTTACTCAGGGTATCCTTAATATCACAAGCGTTGTGTTCTTTATCAGCACAATATTTATTTTCAACTTCCTTACCGTCAGGGTACTGGAAAAGCGCCGCTGGAGTTGATGCCTGACGGCTGACCGAATTGATGTTTACATCTGATGAAAGGAATGAAATAAATGGCTAAGGAAAAGAAAAATGCCGAGAATACAAAAAATACAGCCGTTTCCGTTGATGAGACCACCGAAAAGGCTGTAAAGAATAAAAAGGCATTCAATAAAAGAAAATTCAAGTACGGCTCCATTGCAACAGCCATTACAGTAGTGGTAATTGCAGTTGTCGTTCTTGTGAATGTTGTTGTGAACATGGCATCTGACAAGGTGAATATGTCCATCGACCTTACCACCAACGGAAACTTCGAGATATCCCAGCAGACCATTGACTACCTCAATACTGTTACCGAGCCTGTTTCCATTGTATGTATGTCCGATGAGCTTACTTTCCAGACCTCCAACTACATTTATTATAAGCAGGCTTACGAGGTACTTAAAAAGTACTCAATCTACAATGACAACATAACACTCAAGTTCGTTGATATGGTCAAGGACCCTACCTATGCTGACCGCTACAAGGACAAATACAAGGGCGAGATAAGCGCATACAGCATCGTAGTTGAAAGCGACAAGAGAATCAAGGTGCTGACTATACAGGATCTTTACAACACCGAAACACAGTTCGATTACTCTTCCTTTACTTCCTATGATGTTCCCGTTTCTTCCAAGGCGGAGCAGGAGATAACCTCTGCTATCATGTATGTTACCGACCCCGATCCTATGGAAGCAGTTCTTTTCAAGAGCGAGACATCGGGTACTTCCTACGACAATATCAATTCTCTTCTGGCTGCAAACGGCTATGAGGTAACTGAGATAGATCCTCTGGTGGATACTATCCCCGAGGACGCAGATATCGTTGTTATTGATGCGCCCCTTAACGATTACGATACCAACGTGATCGATATGCTCTATGATTTCCTCGACAACGGCGGAAATCTTGGCAAGAACCTTATCTATCTTGCAGACTACACCCAGAAATCTACCGCAAACATTGACGTATTCCTTGCTGAATGGGGCATAAAGGTAGAGGACGGCGTAGTAGGCGACCAGGACACCAACAATCTCCAGGGTCAGAGCTACTATGTTGTAAGAAACTACATTACCGACAATGATTATTCGGGAAATGTTGCACAGACAGCTCTTCCCGTTATTGATTACCAGTCCAGACCCATTACTCTCCTGTTCGACACCAAGGATACCAGAAGCACAGTTGCGCTTCTCCAGACCAAGGACACAGGCTTTGTGATGACCGAGGATATGCAGGCTGATATCCAGAACGGCAACACTCCCAATATCGTAAACGGAGTTCAGACCACTATGGCTCTGGGCAGAAAGTACGTTTTCGACAGCGACAACAATATGGTATTCAGCAATGTCCTTGTTATCGGTTCTTCCGAGACAATGGACGAGGCATTCACCTCCACCACTTACTATAACAACGGCGATTATTTCGTTTCCGTACTCAACACCATGGCAGGCAAGAACAGCGGTATCTCCATCGTTGCAAAGGATCTTTCCGCAGCAACATTCGATATCGACCAGGGCACAGTAACCAGATATATGGTTCTGTTCGTGCTCGTTATTCCTCTTGCAGTGCTTATCGTAGCTGCAGTGGTATTTATCAGAAGGAGAACTAAGTAATGAAATCGAATGTCAAGCTTCTGATAATCGGTGCAGTGGTGCTGGTGATGCTCATCGGTGCAATAGTTGCTCTTACAGTTCTGGGAAAGGACGACGAGGCTCAGGAGGCGGAGGAGACTACCGCCACCGAGACCCTCTCCCGTCTGCTTTATGAAAAGGATTCTTCCCTTATAAGCGATATCCATGTGAAGAACGAAACAGGGGAGTACGATATCGTCAAGTACGATGACAGCTCTTGGTTCGTCAAGGATTTTATCGGCGTGCCTCACAGCACAGTGGCGATCCAGGATATCCTGAGCGCTGCTTCAAGCCTTACAGCAGATCAGACAGCCTCGGACAATGCAGAAGACCTTTCTGTTTACGGACTGGCCTCCCCCCGTGCTGATGTTACAATTACCTTTGACGACAGCTCCAAAACTGTTAAGGAGATACTTGTAGGCTCAGATTCACCCTCCGCAGGTCTTACCTATGTATGCTTCAAGGGCGAGAACACTGTTTATGCCGTTGATACATCTGATATCGACTGCTATCTCAACGAAAGCTTTGACTTCCTTGCCAAGACAGTTTACACTGCCAAGCAGGCAGAGGACGAAAATGACACTACCGACTATACCAAGATAAATAAGCTGACCATTTCCCGCAAGGATATCGACTATGATATCGTGCTTGAGTATGATACCCGTCATGACGATGAGAATATTATCTCCGGCAACTCGGCTACTCATGTTATGACAAGCCCCGTTCAGCTGGATCTTAACCCCGATACTTCCTATGATGTGCTCAACGATGTGTTCAACCTTACAGCGACCGATATTGCTGTTGTTGCTCCAACAGATGAGATCATGGCACAGTTCGGACTTGACGATCCCTTTGCTGAGGTGGATTTCGATATCGTAGGCGGAAACTTCAAGCTCCTTATCGGCAATGAGTACGTTGACAGCGACGGAAAGGTGCTGGGAAGATACTGCTATGCTGACGGCATCAACATGATATATATGTTCAATACCGACACTATCCCTTGGGCAACTGTAATGCCGCTTGATATCTCCATGACTATGATAACAAGCACATACATCTACAGCATCAGCTCAATAGATGTGGCAACCGCCGACAGCAGCACTCATTTTGAGCTTAACGGCGATTCTTCCGATTTTCAGGTCAAGTGCAGCGACGGTGACGTTACCGCCGATAACTTCAAGAGCTTTTACCAGTTTATTCTCCGTGCCCCTGCTGAGGAGCTTTATCTTGAAGAAACCGATGCTCCCGCTGATATCACCATAACCATCACCCACCAGAGTGGTACGGACAAGATCGAGTTTATCAAGTCCGATGACCGAAAGACTATTATCCGTCTTAACGGCAGAACAAGCTTCAAGTGCAGAACAGCATATACCTCACGTCTCATTGAAAATCTGGGACATCTGCTTAACGGCGAGAATATGGTGGATACCTGGTAAACAGCGGCAGATTGCGGCATATTTTTCAGTAGCGGAGTGCTATAATGATATTATTCGGGCTGTAAAGAACTCTTATGAAAAATTTCCAAAATATGAAAAAACTACTTGATTTTTCTGTATATTTGTGTTATAATGTATTAAAGAGATAAATGCAGCAAATTCTGTGATATAAGGAGGAACAGCTATGAACGACGCAGCAGAGGTCAAGACAAAAAAATCCGACTTCTTCACTTACAAGGGTTATCCGCTGGTGAGAAAAGGTGACGAAATTTACTACGGCAATATGTACGACTCTTATGTTATAATGATGCAGATCATTGAAAAGACTAAAGTTGGCAATCTCGACGTTGCCAGCAAGGTAAGGATATACAAAATGGCTACCGACGAAAAGCTCAATCCCGTTGAGGCTATCGTCAAGCAGAGCGAAAAGAGCAGTCTTTATGAGGCTCTTGATATCGCATATATCTGGCTTACAAGATAAAACAGCATACCTTAAAAGGCGGCAGATGATGCCGCCTTTTTTATGCCTGATTTTTTTATCACCATTTTGCTGCCGCAGCATAATATGAACTATGAAGGCAAGACAAAGCGAAAACGTCGCTGAAAGCCTTCAGGGAATACATATCAGCAAGATATGCTCCCAACAATACATTTTTCAAAGGAGAGTTTTATTATGAACTGCAACTGCAACGGTGGATTTGGTGGAGGCAACTGCTGCTGGATTATCATTATCCTTATCGTTCTCTTCTTCTGCTGCGGCAATGGCTGCAACGGCGGCAACATCTGCGGCTCAGGCTGCTGATAATTTCGATACGGGCTGTATCATCTAAAAAAATGCCGCAGGGAGACCTGCGGCATTTTTCATGTTGAAAAGTATATCTTAATATCTGTTGTCGTAAACTCTTGTGGATTTCTTTTCGCTTCTGGGGAGGTCGCCGATGGCAACGGGCTTTGCATTAACGGTTATGCCGATCTTGCCCTTGAAGCCCTCAACGATCCTGTGCTCCAGCTCGTACTTGTTAACGCCCTCTTCTGCTTCAACATAAAGTGTGCAGATGTCCTTGCCCTCAAGGTGGTCGATAACGAACTGATACTCGCTTGATGCGCCATCAACGTTTTTGAGAAATTCCTCGATCTGGCTGGGGAAGATGTTGACACCCTTGACCTTGACCATATCGTCTGTTCTTCCGAAAATGGTGTCAATTCTGGGGCGCTCGCAGCCGCAGGCACATTTTCCAGGGATAATTCTTGTAAGGTCGTGTGTGCGGAAGCGGATAAGGGGAGCGCCCTGCTTTTTGAGAGTGGTGATGACAAGCTCACCAACCTCGCCGTCAGGGAGATTTTCGCCTGTAACGGGGTCAACTATTTCAAAGTAAAGGTAATCGTCCCATACATGAATGCCGTTGTGCTCGCCGCAGCTTACGCCGATACCGGGACCGTAAACCTCAGTAAGACCGTAAATATCGTAAAGCTCGATGCCAAGCTCCTTGGATATTCTGTCTCTCATCTTCTCGCCCCAGCGCTCTGAGCCGATAATGCCCTTTTTCAGCTTTATCTTATCGGAAATTCCACGCTTTGCGATCTCCTCAGCAAGGAGAAGCGCATATGAAGATGTGGCACAGAGAACGGTTGACTGCATATCCACCATCATCTTGAGCTGCTTGTCGGTGTTGCCCGGGCCCATGGGTATAGCCATTGCGCCCAGTCTTTCGCAGCCCAGCTGGAAGCCGATACCCGCTGTCCATAAGCCATAGCCGGGGGTTATCTGTATCCTGTCCAGATTGGTGATGCCCGCCATACGGTAGCAGCGCTCAAACATTATAGCCCAGTCCTCAACGTCATTCTTGGTGTAGGGGATAATAACTGGAGTGCCCGTTGTGCCCGAAGACGAGTGGATACGTACTATCTCCTCATCGGGAACTGCCTGAAGTCCCAGAGGATAAGCGTCTCTCAGGTCGCCCTTCCATGTAAAGGGGAGCTTTTCAAAATCCTCCTGAGATTTTATGTCATCAACGTTGATTCCCTCCAGCTTATGTTTGTAAAAACATTCCTGAGAGGTGAGCTTTCTGAGCTGCTCCTTGATAAGAGCAAACTGCTGTTCATTCATTTTCATAGTATGGGTAACCTGCCTTTTATAGATCTTTAGCCCTTAGCAGCAGGATATCAGAATCCTGCCATCTGGGTAAGTGTTTTTTCCATTTCTGTCTTGTCTGAACTGAATTCTATTGCAGTTTCGTAAGAAATAATGCCTCTCTTGTAAAGTCTGCCAAGGGTGTCATTGATGGTGCACATACCCTGACGTGCGCTGGACTGCATGGTGGATTCGATCTGAGGTATTTTGTTGGAGCGGATGAGATTCTTGATAGCGTCGTTTCCTACCATTATCTCAAGAGCTGCAACACGTCCGTTTCCGTCAGCAGTGGGGACAAGTGTCTGAGCGATAACGCCCTGTATCATGTTTGCCAGCTGAGAACGTACCTGCTCCTGTGCATGGGGAGGGCAGGCGTCAATGATTCTGTCCATAGTCTGCGCAGCGCTTGATGTATGTAATGTGCCGAATACCAGGTGACCTGTTTCTGCGGCAGTCATTGCCAGGGAAATAGTCTCATAGTCACGCATCTCACCTACGAGGATAACGTCGGGGTCTTCACGGAGAGCACTTCTCAGGGCGTTGCTGAAAGAATCAACATCTCTGCCGACTTCACGCTGGTGGATAGTTGCCTTTTCCTGAGTGTATTTGTATTCAACGGGGTCTTCGATAGTGATAACGTGGCAGGCACGGTTCTTGTTGATATAGTCAATGATAGCTGCAAGAGTGGTTGATTTACCTGAACCTGTAGGGCCGGTTACAAGGATAAGACCTCTGCGCTTCTGAGCAAGCTCGGTAAGAACGGGAGGCATTTTCAGTTCTTCAAGTGTGGGTATCTTGTTATTGAGAAGTCTGATACAGCAGGCAAGTCTTCCGCTCTGGCGGAATACGTTGACACGCTGTCTTGCACCGTTTTCAAGCTCAAAGCTGAAATCGATGTCATTTCCCTCAGTAAGAAGCTTCTCCTGGTCGGCCGAAAGAATTGAGAGAATGGTGCGGTTTACTACCATATCGCTGAGCTCGCCGAACTTTCTCAGCTCACCGTTTACACGTACAACTGTGGGAGCGCCGACTGTAAGATGGATATCAGAAGCATTGAGCGCTCTTGCTTCCATAATAAAATCTTCAAATGTCATATATAGCTGTTCCTTTCAAATTACTTGATATTAAACTGTATTCCGCTGGCTGAAAGATATACTTCGTTGGACATATTTGCTATTCTCTGGTTAACTGCGCCGAGAATTTCTCTGAAAGCAGCCTGTGCAGGGTCAGCGGGAGTTACGGAGAAGCCTGTTTCAAGGGTGATTATTATCATGCTGCCGTCCTTGACCATAATAGTGTCATACATTTCGGTAACATCACCGATGATCTTCTTCTCAATCTCTTTTTTCAGTTCGTCCGTCATGGCGGAAGCATCGGGGCACATTTCCTTGATGGTATTTGATGTGTATGCTGCCAAACTGTCAAAAATAACGAACTTGTGGTCAGTAAAATATGAAGCGGGAGCGCTTGTTACATTTGTTTTAATGTCCCATTCAACATAGTTCTGCTTGTTTCCGTACTCGATACGGTGCATAGTGTCAGCGTCAACAGCGTCCGATGTGCGCAGGTAAAGAACATAATCGCAGGCTGCAAAATATGAAACAGCCCATCTTGACTTGCCGCTTGCCGCTCCTCCTGTTATCAGGATAGTTTTTGACATTGATATCATCCTTTCAGTATATAAATGGGGGCATAATACTAATCACCAATAAAACTATAGACAAAAAATCATCGCATAATCCATATACGCAAGATTATGCTCGATTTTTTGTATAGTTTTTAATTGGTGCTTAGTATAAAATAACGTTTATTGTTAGTACCTTTTCCATATTATACCATTATTTTTTATACTTGTAAATAGTAAATTTAACATTTAATAAAAAAAATATCACAGTAGTGGTGCTTGCAGAGCAGAATGTTGAAACTGGTTAACAAATTTGACAAGAAAAATCTCATGTGATATAATCAGTTTAAATGAAAAATGATGTGGCGGGAGGAAATGGCATTATGACAGCTGATGAAATGTATGCGGTTTATGACGGAGTGACATATGCTCTTGAAAGCGTTATGCCAAAGACGGGTTTAGCAGCGCTGAAAAAGAATGAGCATGGGAAAACCATCATATTTAATGTGCCTAAGTCTGAGATAACCGCAGCGTGGCTTATTCATAAGATACCAATCTACGGCAAGCTTCGCTGCGATAATATCACCCTGTCGGGCAGCAGATGCTTTATCATCGCTTCCGTAATATGCCCGAAAAGTGAAGAGGGGAGCAGGAGAGCTGCACAGCTTAAAAGTCTCGGCTTTGAATGTTTTGCCTGTGATGAGGCTGCGGATACAGCCTGCTATATAAAGCAGACGGATATTTCCGATGCCATGCTTGAATTTGATGAGAGCGTATCGGACATCAATATTATGAATTTCATTTAATTTTAAGGGGCTGCCGCATTTAAGCTGCGACAGCCCCTTTTATTATATGCCTATTATTTTTCATTCTTGTCGCAGTATGCGATTCCCAGACCTACTGTGGACATATAGCATCTGCCGTAAACGTTCATATCGCCCACAACAAATTCGCCGTTTCCTGTGCCGCCGAACTGGTGAAGGTCATCGTTTACTCTTACCCATGTCTCGCCCTCGTCCTCGGACATATAAATGCCCTTTACATCACTGTCCTTGGGAGTGCCCCATACGTAGATAACATAAGGATCGCCGTCATTCTTGGGTTTGCCCAGTCCAACTGCCTCGCAGAACTTGAGACCGTTCACAAGAGTAATGTTCTCGCCGTGGTCGGTGGTCTTGAGAAGTCCGCTTCCGCCGCCGGGGATATAAACTGTGCCCTCAATGTCGGGAGCAACTGCCATGCGCTTGTAGGTGCTCATGGTATCGAACTTTCTCTTGAAGGACTTGCCGCCGTCGGAGCTTACATAAAGTATGCTGTTTGCACAGCCGTAAACATAATCCTTGTTAACAGGGTCGCCGATGAGATATACGCCCTGGCTGCCGATGATACCCTCGACCTTTTCCCAGGTGCTGCCCCAGTCCTCGGTGCGGTATGTAAAGTTTGAATTGGAGGGGCTCCAGATAAGAGCGGAGCCGTCAGCTGTAAGAGCGACCTTGCCCTTGTAGTAAACCTTGCCCTCTTCGGGAGAATTTGTGATATCAGTCCAGTTCTTGCCGCCGTCTGTGGAGTAGCAGAGGAGCTGATTGCTCTCATCGCCGCCGACCTTTACCCAGATGTTGTGGTCAAGGGCTGCAATGGCGATGCTGGTGGTGGAGCCTATCTGCCTTGTGTGGCGCTCACCTGAGGTGAAGATATCCTCGTGAGTGAAGCCGTCATAGTCGCCGATAGCGGATACAAGGGGATAATCCTTGTAGGAAACTATATCCTCGGGAACAACTTCCTCAATGCCCTTTGCTTCAAAATAGAATTCTGGAGACTCGTCCCAGATATTGTCGCAGGCGAAGATACCATTGCCTGAGTTTACAAGAATTCTGTTGGAGTCGCCGCTGTCCATGGCAAGGGAGCTGCACCAGTGGATAGCCGCATTGTATATCCAGTCCATGCCGTTTGTTGACATGGTGTATTTGCCGTCAAGGTTTTCCCAGGTTTCTCCGCCGTCAGTGGTGCGGAAGAACTTGTCGCCGAATGCGCCGTTGGGCTGCTCTGTCCATACCTCGGAGGTAACGAGAACCATGTTGTCGTCATTGGTGGGGTCGATAACAATATCGCCCACAGTCCAGTTGACTACCTGAATTTCCTCGCTTGTACCTGCATCGGCATTGAACTTGTAGAGAGTACCCTGAGTGGAGTTCCAGGGACCTTCGTGGTTGCCGTAGGAAACGTAAAGATTGCCCTTGGAATCAAGGTCAAATCTCTGAGGCATAAACTTCTGAGCCTTTTCATCGATTCCGGGGAGAACACTCCAAGTTTCGCCTGCGTCATCGGAGTAGTAAATGTTATCTGTCTTTGACTCGGAAACGCCTGCGTAAATGCGTGTAGTCTTGCCGTCAGCGGACTTTGAGCCGTCGAACGTTATAATGTTGATGCCGTTCTCGTTCTTGGTGGAGTTTACGGGGAAAGAAGCAACGGATTCCCATGTTTCTCCGCCGTCAGTGCTGCGTATCATACCGCCTGTTCTGCCGCCGCAGTAGATGATGTCGCTGTTATTGGGGTCAACGGCAATTCTCTCACCGTTTCCTCTGCCCATGCCGTTGCCGTGTACCTTTATCTTGTCGCTCACATCTATCTGCTTGAAGTGTGCACCGTAGTCATGTGATACCATTATACATGTCTTGGCATTGCTGAAATAAGATGTTCCCGCAATGAGATAAACATTAGCCGCATTCTGTGGGTCAACAGCTATGCCGTCGATTCCAAGCAATCCCTTGTCGTCCTCGGATATCTCATAACTGAGGCTTATCCACTTTTGAGCGCCATTATCCCATCTGTAAGCGCCGCCTACGTCTGTTCTTGCGTAGAAAAGCCCGGGCTCGCAGGTGCTTATGATGCCTGTTACAAATCCACCGCCGCCGATAGCGACCTGACCGTATGACCAGTCGGGATTTACATAAAGGCTGTCATCGGTATTTTCCGCTGCCAGTTCTTCCGACTGACCTGTGGTAGTTTCTTCTTCTGTGGTGTTTCCGCTGTCACTGCAGGCTGTAAGCGCCATTGATGACATTGCCATCATAAAGGCAGTGAGCAGGGAAGCTGTTCTTTTTAAGCGTGACTGCATTTTCATATTCTCCTTCTGATAAATTTATCATTCCTGAGACGTATCATTTTTTTGGGATATCTTCTGCCTGAAGATCCAATGAGAATATTATATCATTATTCTGCACATAAGTCAATCGTTTACATACTGATTTTTTTATCTGATATTTATAATTTTGCTTAGAATATATGGTAAGAATGCAGAATATATTGTGAAGAGGACAAAACGTTCCAACGAAAGGATGGTTTACAGTGAATTTGAAAGTCAATAAAGAACCCGTGAGATTTACCGAAAAAATATGCGGCTGCACTCAGGAGCAGTCCATAGAGCTGGATTATGTTCTGCCTGATTACTATCCCGAGATATTCAGGATAATCAAGTGCTGTGCCGAGCCAAAGATAACCTCCTGTGCGGCAAACGGCGACAGGATAACCTACGAGCTTACCGTCTGCCTGAAGATAATTTACTGCTCTGAAAACAGCTCCCGTCCTGAAGCTATTGACCAGAAGCTCGTTTACAGCAGAACGGTCAATCTTGACAGAAGTGTTGATTCTCCCTCAGTCTATATTTCCGCTGAGGCTGACCATATCAACTGCCGTGCCGTGAACCGCCGCAGAATAGATATAAGGGGAGCGGTCACTATCAGCATCAACGCATTCGGAGACTGCGAGACAGATGTGGTAAGCGAGGTATTTGGTGGAAATGTCCAGCTAAAGACCCGCAGCTGCCTCTGTCCCTCGTCCATTATCCGAACAAGCAGGCGTGTTACTGTTTCGGACGAATTTGACCTGGGAGCGGACGCACCTCCCATCGGCAGTATCCTCAGAGCTTCCGCCGAGATAGTTTCTTCCGATAAAAAGACTATCGCCAGCAAGGTCGCTGCCAAGGGCGAGCTTAAAATAAGCATTGCATATGTTCCTGCAGGTGGAGAGGACAGCAATGTGTGCTGTATGCAGTTTTCCATGCCATTCTCACAGCTTGTGGAGCTTGAAGGTATGGACGATACGTACGACTGCCGCATAAGCAGCTCGGTCATTTCCTGCGATATTATCCCACGCTCCGAGGGTGACGGCGAGTCACGCAGCATTGAGTGCGAGGTTTTGCTTTTCATCGATTGCACAGCTGTCAGAATGTCATCCTACAGTATTGCCTGCGATGAATATTCCACCTCTCACAGCTCATCGCATACCTGCACTTCAGTAAAAACGGCGCTGGAGCCTGTAAACGTTGAAAGCTCACTTATCGTAAAGGGCATCTGCGAAAATAAGGACAGCCCCATTTCGGTAGTGTACGACGCATGGTGTACGGTATCAAAGCTGAGGGCTGTTATCACTGACGGAAAGGCAATGGCTGTGGGTACTGCCGTGCTTTCCGTTATGGGAAGGACTGAAAGCGGCGATTTTATCATCTGCGAGACCGATGTTCCCATTGAGGAGGATCTTACCGCAGCCGCAGGACTTGACGGAAAAGCTCTTACTGCCGATGCGGATATCAGGCTGGTCTTCTCGGTGATATCCTGCGGATATACCATTTCCGATGAAAACAAGGCGGAGATAAAGGCTGAAGTAGCCGCAAGGGGACAGATAACCGGCTATGATACCGTGGAAGCCATTACCGATATTGCCGTTGACGAGGATTCTCCCCGTGAGAAGAACGACGAATATGCTCTCAGGCTGTACTTTGCCGAGGAGGGCGAGGAGCTGTGGGGCATTGCCAAGCGCTACGGTGCAGCCATTTCCAGAGTGATAGAAGAAAATGAGCTTGACGGAGACGTTATCAGGGAAGGCAGAATGCTGCTTATCCCCATTGCGTGACAAGAAAGGAAATATGCAGATATGGTTAAAAATGATATTTACACCGATATTGCCAAGCGTACCGACGGCGATATCTATATAGGTATAGTAGGGCCTGTCCGCACAGGTAAATCCACGTTTATAAAGCGGTTCATGGAACAGCTTGTCATTCCCAATATCGAAAGCGATTTTCGCAGGGAGCGGGCTGTTGATGAGCTTCCCCAGTCTGCTGCGGGAAAAACCATTATGACCACCGAGCCTAAGTTCATACCTGAAGAGGCAGCAGAAGTAGTGGTAGGGGAGAACGCAAGGTTCAATGTCCGCCTTATCGACTGCGTGGGATATATTGTCCCCAGCTCTATCGGATACATAGAGAATGAAGCTCCCCGAATGGTAATGACTCCGTGGTTTTCGGAAGAAGTGCCATTTAACATGGCGGCAGAGGTTGGTACAAGAAAGGTCATTACCGAGCACAGCACCATCGGTCTGGTTATCACTACCGACGGAAGCATTTCCGATATTCCCAGAAGCGAATACGAGGAATCGGAGCAGAGGGTGATAAGCGAGCTTAAATCCATAAACAAGCCCTTTGTTGTGCTGCTCAACTGTGTTGACCCCAAAAGCAGTAAAACTGCGGAGCTGTGCGCTTCAATGTCGGAAAAATACGGCACGCCCGTAATGCCCGTGAACTGCCTTGACCTGAACGGTGAGGATATCGAGAATATCTTAAAGCAGGTGCTTTTCAGCTTTCCCGTAAAGGAAATAAACATTTCCATGCCCAAGTGGATAACAGAGCTTCCCAAGGGGCATTGGCTGAAAAACGAGATATTCGACACCATTCGTGAGGCGGCAAAGGACGTTAAGACCGTCCGTGATGCCAGAGGTATAGTGGATAATGTGCGCCGCTGTGAGGATATCACCTATTCGGACGTGCGGAATATCGACCTCGGCAAGGGCAGCACCGATATTTCTGTTACCTTAAAAAGCGAGCTTTTCTACAGGATCCTCGGCGAGACAACGGGTATCGAGATAAAAAGCGAAAGCGACCTGCTGCCTTTGCTCAAAAAGCTTACCGATATCAGGCGTTCCTATGAAAAGATAGAGAATGCTCTGCGTGAGGTCGATGCCACGGGCTACGGTATCGTAATGCCCACCATTGACGAGCTTACGCTGGAAGAGCCTGAGATAGTCCGTCAGGGTGGAAAATACGGTGTAAAGCTCAGAGCGTCGGCTCCGTCTATCCACATGATGAAAGCGAATATCATCACTGAGGTAAGCCCCATTGTGGGCAGCGAGAAGCAGTCGGAGGAGCTTGTCATGTACCTCCTGCGTGATTTCGAGGAAAATCCCGGCAAGATCTGGGAGTCCAACATTTTCGGCAAATCCCTGCATGAGCTTGTTAATGAGGGACTGCACAACAAGCTTTATAGAATGCCCGTTGATGCACGGCTGAAGCTTCAGGAAACGCTGGAGCGGATAATCAACGAGGGCTGCGGAGGACTTATCTGCTTCATTCTGTAAAAAAATCCTCCGAAACTCTTGACAAAATCAAAACACCGTGCTATACTGTTTATTGTAATATTTCAAATGCTATGACAGGAAATAAACCCGCAGCTTCTTTTCCAGAGAGCCGCAGCATTGGTGAAATGCGGTACTGAACTTCGGTTATACTCGTCCTTGAGCAGTCGGCTGAAAGCATATGCAATTAGGCTTGAACGGGTTCTCCCGTTACAGAGATGCGCATTGTCAGATGCGAAATGAGGTATTGCAGGCAACTGTGATACGAATGAGAGTGGTAACACGGGTAAATTCAGCTCGTCTCTCGAAGCATAGGCTTCGTGAGGCGGGCTTTTTGTTTATGCGAAAGGAGGCGGCTGCCATGCTATCTGACCTATGTGGTTTATTACGATCAAATAAGGACCGTCTCTCTGACGGAAACAACAATTTTACAGGAGGAAATTACAATGAACGCATCTAAGTACACAAGAGGATATTTTATGCCCCCCGTTGAGTGCATGAAGTGGACAAAGAAGGAATATATCGACCACGCTCCCATGTGGTGTTCCGTTGACCTGAGAGACGGAAACCAGGCTCTTATCATTCCCATGAGCCTGGAAGAAAAGCTGGAATTTTTCAAAAAGCTGGTAGATATCGGCTTCAAGGAGATAGAGATAGGCTTCCCCGCAGCTTCCGAGACAGAATATGAGTTCTGCCGTGAGCTTATCGAAAGAAACATGATACCCGATGATGTAAGGATACAGGTGCTCACTCAGGCAAGAGAGCATATTATCGCAAAGACCTTTGAAGCTCTTGCAGGCTGCAAGAACGCTGTGGTTCACCTCTACAACTCTACTTCCGTTGCACAGCGTGAGCAGGTATTCAGAAAGAGCAAGGAAGAGATAATCAAGATAGCTGTTGAGGGTGCAAAGCTCTGTGCTGAGTACAGAGAAAAGACTCCCGGCAACTTTATTTTCGAGTATTCTCCCGAAAGCTTCACAGGCACAGAGCCTGAGTTCGCACTGGAGATATGTAACGCCGTTATCGACATCTGGAAGCCCACTCCCGACAATAAGGTCATCATCAACCTGCCTGTTACCGTTGAGCTTTCCATGCCTCACGTTTATGCTTCCCAGATAGAATACATGAGCGATAATCTCCACGACAGAGAGAATGTTATCATCTCCCTCCACCCCCACAATGACCGTGGCTGCGCAGTTGCGGATGCAGAGATGGGTCTGCTGGCAGGCGGCGACCGTATCGAGGGTACCTGCTTCGGAAACGGCGAGAGAACTGGTAACGTTGATATCGTAACACTGGCTATGAATATGTATTCTCAGGGCGTTGACCCCCGGCTGGACTTCTCCGATATGCGTTCTCTCGTTGAGATATACGAAAGAGTTACCCGCATGAAGGTAAACGAGAGAAGCCCCTACGCAGGCAGACTGGTATTTGCCGCATTCTCAGGCTCTCACCAGGACGCTATCGCAAAGGGCATGAAGTGGAGAGAGGAAAAGGATCCCGAGCACTGGAACGTTCCTTATCTTCCCATCGACCCCATGGATGTCGGTAGAGAATACGAGGGCGATGTTATTCGTATCAACTCCCAGTCCGGCAAGGGCGGTATCGGCTACATCATGGAGCAGATGTTCGGCATAGATATGCCTCCTAAGATGCGTGAGAACTTCGGCTATGCTGTCAAGAGCGTTTCCGACCATGCTCACAAGGAGCTTATGCCTTCCGAGATCAAGCAGATATTCTTCGATAAGTACGTAAATATCGAGACAAACTTCAAGATAGACGAGGTTCATTTTGTACAGAAGAACGGCATCACAGCAAGCGTTACCATCAACAAGGACGGAAAGCCCGTGACCTGCGAAGCAGTGGGCAACGGCCGTCTGGACGCAGTTTCCAATGCTGTTAAGAAGGAGCTTGGTCTGGAATATACCCTTATCACATATCAGGAGCACGCTCTTGAGACCAGCTCCCAGTCTCAGGCTGTGGCATATGTTGGTATCGAGACCAAGAACGGCGTATTCTGGGGCGCAGGCATCAATACAGATATCATCGACGCTTCCGTATCCGCTCTTGTTTCCGCTATCAATAACAGCGGAATAGTCGGCTGATAAAAACATCAGGCTGTGACCTGCCGTTCGCCTGACAGGTCACAGCTGAAATTTAATTGAGTTTAATGCAGTTTTAATCTGTTTTTTGTTATTTCTCTTGACAGGATATGTTAAAATATTGTATAATCAAACTGTACTGTTATATCCGACCGATAGGTGCGGTGATGTACAATATTATAAAACGGTGGCGATCATTAACCTATGATTTCAGGAATGAATACTTTGGTCGAAGTTATTTCCGCAGACATAAACCGCCTGACGGAGGATCTGCTGGAGGATCATTCTGCCCGTCTGTTTTCACGGGGCGGTCATTTCAACAAAAGTCAGCTCATACCTGTCTATTTCCTGCTTATTTCGGGCTGCTATGAGGAAGATACCTACAATAATTTCCTTTACAGCCTGCGGGACGATATAAAAAAGACCAACCGACCCTTTGCATTTATCGACACTCCTCTTGAAGAGCCGGGAGCGGCTGCCGAATATATGCTTTCGGGCATTGATACAAGCTGCAGCGGCTCAGTGATATCGGGACTGTGCGGTCAGGTAAATATCAACAGCGACCCCGGAAGAACTCAGCTTGCCCAAAAGGTGCTGGGAGATATGCTCTCATGCAGCAGGACAGATGTGCTTGATATCGGAATGTCGCTGGTGTATAAGTTCAATATCGTGGCAAACGCTATTGAAACGGGAACTTCCGATGATATCCCCATAGTGATGTATTACGGAAATCCCACTCCGAAAGATGTGCTGTTCCTTTGCTTTATGCAGCGCAGCGGATTTGATGTGATATGCGTATCGCCCGATAAAAGCTGCGAAAATGCTTTTGAGGTATGTCCCTTTGCGGATAAGCTGCAGAAGATAGAGCTGCCAATGTCGGCAAATATAAAGCCTTTCCCCCAGAAGCTTGTCAAAACCAAGATAGCTACGGTGGCATACAATGCCGAGCGTGAGCTTGATACCATGCTTTACGGCGGAGATACAATTTTCCGTGACAGGCAGTTTGACAAGATGGATTCAGTGGTGCTGAAAACCACATTTGATGAAATAAGCATACTGTGGGATCAGCCTGCAAAATTCCGTTCAGGCTTTGCGGTAAGAGGGGACAGGGTGATAGTTCCCACCATCTTTGCCAAGGTAAACGGCGTTGACGACGGCAACCTTAAGGATTACTGGAACATGACGGAAGATCTGCTTACTCCCGATTCCATTTACATCATCAAGTCACCGTCATATAAGCGGCCCGGGCTTAACGTTACACGAATATACGCACCGTATCATGACGGCAACAAGCTGAATATTCCCGAGCTGATGCGCTCGCCGCTGAATAAATACGGCTTCCTTTCCGAAGCGCTCCAGAGCCTTATTATGGAGAAGATGCAGGCGGCTATCGACGACGGAATGCTGGAAATGGATAATCCTGCCGAAACTGTGGATTACATCATGTATGCAGGTCTTAACCTTGACAGACGTGTGCTCCAGCTTTTGCAGAAGTATGATTATACAAAGGATATCCCGAAGTTTGTGGTGGTAGATGCGATAGAGGAGCCTTTCTCAAAGCTTGAATGTACTCAGCTGCTGCTGTTTTCATATCTGGGCTTTGATGTGCTGATACTTTCACCGTCAGGCTACCGTGATATCGAAGCATACGTCTCCGATGATGCTTTCGAGACACATACCATGAATCAGTTCCCGTATAATGTTTCTGTGCCGAGATTCAAGATCCCGACACAGCCAAGAGTGAAAAAACAGAATAACGGACTTTTTAAAAATTTATTTAAGAAAGGGCGATAAATATTATGGCATTACAGTTTACACCATCAGATGAGAAGAAGAGCGACGTTATTCCTGCGGAGGCTACCGTAGTTGACACAGCGGAGGCTTCAAAGGAGCTTAACCTCAAAATAACCGAACCTCAGACCTATTCCATAATCGACACAGCCAACGAGCTGAAGCAGGAGCTTGCTTCCAGCGAGGAGATCGACAAGCTTGTAAGCACTATCAACGCAAATGACCCCAACTCTATCATTACCTTCGGTAATCAGGTGGCAGAGGAGATTTCCAAGGCTTCCGACCAGGTGCTCAACTCCATGAACATGACCCAGCTGGACGATTCAAGCGAGCTGCTCAATGCTCTTAAAAATATCATGGATCAGTTTGATGTCAAGGAGCTTACCGAGGAAAAGAAGGCAGGCTTTTTTGCAAACCTGAGAAAGCAGCTTGACAAGATACTTGCCAAGTACCACACCATGGGTGAAGAGGTTGACAAGATATATGTACAGCTCAAGCAGTACGAGAGCGAGATATCTCAGTCCAACATAAAGCTTGAAACCATGTACAACGCAAATATTGAGTACTATAAAGAGCTCCTCAAATACATTATGGCAGGCGAGCAGGCTTGCAAGGAGCTTGACCAGTACATCGAGGACTTCAAGGTAAAGGTACAGAACAATCCCGATTCCGGCACAGCTGCAATGGATCTCCAGACTCTCGAGCAGACAAGATCTATCATGGAGCAGCGTGTAATGGATCTGAAAATTGCGGAAAATGTTGCAATGCAGACCGTTCCTATGCTCAAAGCAATGGAATTTTCAAACATCAATCTTATCAGAAAGATAAATTCCGCTTTCATCATCACAATGCCTGTATTCAAGCAGGCTCTTGCTCAGGCTGTTATGCTCAAGAGACAGCGTATCCAGGCGAATGCTATGAAGGCTCTTGATGATAAGACAAATGAGCTTCTTCTCAAAAATGCTCAGAATACCGTTGACCAGACCAAGCTCACAACTCAGCTTGCAATGGGCAGCTCTATCAAGGTAGAGACCCTTGAAAAGACATGGGAGACTATCGTAAACGGTATCGACGAGACAAGAAAGCTTCAGGAGGAGGCACGTACAAAGCGTGCTGAGGACAGCAAGCGTCTTGAAAAGCTCAAGGAAGACTATAAGGCAAAAATGAACAGCTAAGCTGTTTTTATCCCGCCGTCCTGTATATTGCAGGGCGGCGGAAAATATGGTGTATTCGGCGGGCGCACCACTATAATTTCCGTCGGGAATGGAGAAATTCAGTTATGGGTATGACTATGACTCAGAAAATACTTGCGGCTCACGCAGGCCTTGATAAGGTTGAAGCAGGACAGCTCATCAAATGTAAGCTGGATATGGTCCTCGGAAACGATGTTACCACTCCCGTTGCTATCAACGAGTTCGAAAAAGCAGGCTTTACAAGCGTTTTTGACAACACTAAGATTTCAATGGTTATGGACCATTTTACACCCAATAAGGACATCAAGTCCGCAACAAATTCACTCCAGTGCAGGACTTTTGCAGGAAAGTACAACATCAAGAATTATTATGATGTCGGCGAAATGGGCATCGAACACGCTCTGCTTCCCGAAAAAGGCATCGTAGCCAGCGGCGAATGTATCATCGGCGCAGACAGCCACACCTGTACATACGGCGCTCTTGGAGCTTTCTCCACAGGCGTTGGTTCCACAGATATGTGCGCAGGTATGGCAACAGGTGAGGCTTGGTTCAAGGTTCCCTCTGCTATCAAGTTCAACCTTACAGGCAAGCTCAATGAGTATGTAATGGGCAAGGACGTTATCCTCCATATCATCGGCATGATCGGCGTTGACGGCGCTCTTTACAAGTCAATGGAATTTTCAGGCGAGGGTCTTAAATCACTTTCTATGGACGATCGTCTTTCAATGGCAAATATGGCTATCGAAGCAGGCGCAAAGAACGGCATTTTTGCTGTTGATGATATCACAGTTGAATATCAGAAGGGCAGAGTTGACCGTGAGTACAAGATATATGAGGCTGATGCCGATGCAGAGTATGACGCTGTTTATGACATCGACCTTTCAAAGATAAAGCCCACAGTTTCATTCCCTCATCTTCCCGAAAACACAAAGACCACCGATGAGTGCGGCGAGGTAAAGATAGATCAGGTCGTTATCGGTTCCTGCACAAACGGCCGTCTCGAGGATATGGCAATGGCTGCAAAGATACTCAAGGGCAGACACGTTGCAAAGAATGTACGCTGCATAGTTATCCCCGCAACTCAGCAGGTTTATCTTGACTGCATAAAGAACGGATATATGGAAACATTTATAGAAGCTGGCTGCGCAGTTTCCACACCTACCTGCGGCCCTTGTCTCGGCGGTCATATGGGTATCCTTGCAAAGGGTGAAAGAGCAGTTGCCACCACCAACAGAAACTTTGTAGGACGTATGGGTCACCCCGAGTCTGAGGTTTATCTTGCATCTCCCGCAGTTGCGGCAGCTTCGGCTATAACAGGTAAGATCTCTGATCCCTCAGAGGTAATGTAAGGAGGATAATCATGGTAAAGCACGTTATTATCTGGACTCTTAAAACCGAATATTCCGACAGTGAAAAAAGAGCCGCTGCCGAAAAGATTAAAAGCGGTCTTGAAGGACTTGCAGGCAGGATCCCCGGAATGACAAGCGTAAAGGTCAATATCGACCTGCTGCCCTCTTCCACAGGAGATGTTATGCTTGATACGGAATTTACCGATGAAAGCGCATTGAAGGCATACCAGACCAATCCCGAGCACGTTGCTGTTGCGACATATGTTCGCTCTGTTGTCTGCGACAGAAAATGCGTTGATTACGAATGCTGATAAAGCCGTAGATAATGTTTTGAAAGGATTTGTTATAAATGAAGGTTTGCGGAAAAGTTCATAAATACGGAGATAACGTTGATACCGACGTTATCATTCCTGCAAGATATCTTAACACTGCCGACCACAAGGAGCTTGCGGCTCACTGCATGGAGGATATCGACGTTGATTTCGTAAAAAACGTAAAGCCCGGCGACATAATGGTAGCTGAGCAGAATTTCGGCTGCGGTTCTTCAAGAGAGCACGCTCCCATTGCTATTAAGACCAGCGGAATTTCCTGCGTTATCGCATCTACATTCGCAAGAATTTTCTACAGAAATGCCATCAACACCGCTCTGCCTATACTTGAATGCGATGAAGCTGCAAAGGATATCGACAAGGGCGATGAGGTTGAGATCGACTTTGACACAGGCGTTATCACCAACAAGACCAAGGGTCACACCTATCAGGCGCAGCCCTTCCCTGAGTTCATCAAGGAGATAATCGCAGCAGGCGGACTGCTCAATTCCCTGAAAAAGTAAAATAAAGCGGGAGCTTTTCCCGAAAGGAAGAATCGTTATGAATAAGAAAATCGCAGTTATAAAGGGCGACGGCATCGGTCCAGAGATAGTGACTGAGGCTATGAAGGTCCTTGACAGCGTGGCAAAGAAATTCGGTCACACATTTGAGTATGACCAGCTCCTTATGGGCGGCTGCTCCATTGATGCAAACGGCGTTCCTCTTACAGATGAGACCATTGCAAGGGCAAAGGCAGCAGATGCAGTTCTTATGGGCTCTATCGGCGGAAACACAGCTACTTCACCCTGGTACAAGCTCCCTGCGGACAAGCGCCCCGAGGCAGGACTTCTGAAGCTGAGAAAGTCCCTTAACCTCTTTGCAAATCTTCGTCCCGCAGTGCTTTACAGCGAGCTTAAGGACGCTTGCCCCTTAAAGGCTGAGATCGCCGACAGGGGATTTGACATGATGATAATGCGTGAGCTTACAGGCGGTCTTTACTTCGGCGCAAGAAAGACTGAGACCGTGGACGGCGTTGTTACCGCAACAGATACCCTTACATACAACGAGAACGAGATAAGAAGAATCGCAATACGTGCCTTTGACATTGCCATGAAGCGCAGAAAAAAGGTAACAAGCGTTGACAAGGCAAACGTTCTTGACTCCTCCAGACTCTGGAGAAAGATCGTTGAAGAGGTAGCAAAGGATTATCCCGAGGTATCCTATGAGCATATGCTGGTGGATAACTGTGCAATGCAGCTGGTAAAGGATCCTGCTCAGTTCGATGTTGTCCTCACCGAAAATATGTTCGGCGATATCCTTTCCGATGAAGCTTCCATGATAACAGGTTCTATCGGAATGCTGGCTTCCGCAAGCCTTAACGATACCAAGTTCGGGCTTTATGAGCCCAGCGGCGGATCTGCTCCCGACATTGCGGGTCAGAACAAGGCAAACCCCATTGCCACAATTCTTTCCGCAGCTATGCTTCTCCGTTATTCCTTTGATATGGATAAGGAAGCTGACGCAGTTGAAGCGGCTGTTGACAAGGCTCTCAAGGACGGTTACCGCACAGGTGATATCATGTCCGAGGGCATGAAGCACGTTACCTGCTCCGGAATGGGCGACGTTATCGCTGCAAATATCTGATAAAACAAATCGGACTGATGGACCGCATCAAACGGTACATCAGCCCGATATTTTTAGTTGTTACATCATTGCGGCAATTCCACGGAGATTGTTTTCAATGACAAATTCCATGTATTCGATGAATTTCTCGTTTGAAAGCTGGATATCCCCAAGAAGCTTGCTTTCCATCATTGAGGCGGCAGCCTGAGAATAAAAAGTCACGTTGAAATCGAATATATCCTGCTTTTCACGTATCTTTGCTTCAACGTCCTTGCCAAGACCAGCAAGCTTCGAGTAGATTGCTTTTTTTGTAAGCGCCTGCATATAATCTGTCAGGATATTTTTCAGATATCGGTGCTCAACTGAATTTAGCAGCGATAGGCAGAAGCTCTTGTTTTCCGAAAGATAATTCAACAGCCGTCCGAAGCTTTCCTTCCATGACACAGAGCTGTCCTGCAAGCGCATTACCTGTTCAGCTTCAATGCTGCAAAGCCACCTCAGCAGGTCATAGATATCCTCAAAATGGTAGTAGAAGGTCTGGCGGTTTACTCCGCAGTCATCAGTCAGTTCTTTTATGGTTATTTTATCCAGTGAAGAGTTTACAAGGCGAGATTTCAGAGCGGCAGCAAGCTGATATTTAATAGGTGCGGCTGTCTTTGTATTAGGCATTTTAAAGTATCCTTTCACGTTTGGTCATATATGTTCAGAATGATATGCTGATTAACATTATAACATATCCCGCAGGACTTTTCCAGACATTTTTCCAAAAATGTCTAAATATTTTTGACACTCAGTTATTTTTGTATATTGCAAGTTCACTTAAATTATGGTAAAATATTTGTATAAAACAGCGAAAGGAGTGCTATTTTTGTCAAAAGATAAAATTCCGCAGAATGCAGAAGAGAACGAGTCGTTTATGTATAAACTGGCTTCGTTCATTGTAGATAAAAGAAATCTGTTTTTTCTGCTGTGGATCTTTGCGATAATTTTCAGCTTTTTTTCACGTAACTGGGTAAAGGTCGAGGACGATCTTACCACATACCTTCCCGACAGCACCGAAACCCGTCAGGGTCTTACTCTTATGGACGATGAGTTTATTACATACGGTTCTGCTTCGGTAATGGTATCAAATATCACCTATGACAAGGCGGAAAGCATATCGGACGCAATAGAAAATATCGAGGGTGTATCCGAGGTCGCATTTGATGATTCGGAGGATCACTATAAAAATTCGTCAGCACTTTTCTCCGTTACATTTGACGGTGAGGCTGATGACGAGATAAGCGTCAATGCTATGAATGGCATCAAGGAGATGCTCTCCGATTATGACTTTTATGTATCGGGCGAGGTCGGTGTTGATACATCTTCCGAGCTGGCTCAGGAAATGAATGTCGTAACGCTTATTGCGGCAGTTATCATTATACTGGTGCTTACCTTTACGTCAAGAGCCTATGCGGAGGTTCCCGTGCTGCTCATAACATTCGTTGCGGCAGCACTTATAAATATGGGAACCAACTTCCTGCTGGGAACCATTTCTTTCGTATCAAACTCCGTAACGATTGTTCTTCAGCTGGCTCTGGCTATTGACTATGCTATTATCCTTATCCACCGATACAGCGAGGAGCATGAGAAAATGGCTCCCCGTGAGGCTTGTATAACAGCCCTCAGTAAGGCGATAGTGGAGATATCTTCCAGCTCCCTGACCACTGTATCGGGTCTTATCGCACTGGCATTCATGCAGTTCAGGATCGGTGCCGATCTTGCAATGGTACTGATAAAGGCTATCATGTTCAGCCTTCTGTCCGTATTTACTCTTATGCCCGGACTTATCATGCTCTTCTCAAATCTTATCGACAAGAGCGTGCATAAGAACTTCGTTCCCAAAATTTCGGCAGTGGGCAAATTTGCCTTTGCAACCAAATATGTTATCCCCCCTG
Source organism: Huintestinicola butyrica (assembly GCF_025567215.1). Lineage (NCBI taxonomy): Bacteria > Bacillati > Bacillota > Clostridia > Eubacteriales > Oscillospiraceae > Huintestinicola > Huintestinicola butyrica. Next base: position 23,153 of record NZ_JAOQKB010000002.1, on the reverse strand, counting down.
TGTTCGTTGTATTAGCTATTGTGGGCTTTATTTTCTCCAATCAGTGCCCCTATTGCTACGGAACCAGTGACCTTAAAACCACCCGTGTCAGCGACCAGCAGATAGCTGAACAGAAGATAAAGGATAACTTCGGCAAAACAAATCTTGCTGCCCTTGTGGTTCCTGCAGGCGACTATGAGAGTGAAAGCAAGCTCATAAACCGTCTGAGTAACTATGAAGAAGTTGACTCGGTAATGGGTCTTGCAAATATCGAGGCAATGGACGGTTATGTCCTTACCGATAAGCTTACTCCCAGACAGTTCTCCGAGCTTGTGGGTCTTGATTATGAAGTGGCAAAGGTGCTTTATGCGGCTTATGCCATCAACGACGAGGACTACGGCGATGTTGTAAACGGTCTTGAAAGCTACAGCGTGCCCCTTATTGATATGTTCATGTTTGCGTATGACGAGGTCGATAAGGGCTATGTTACACTTGATGATGACCTTATGGACACACTTGAGGATCTCCACACACAGCTCAACAAGGCAAAGCTTCAGCTCCAGAGCGATGACTACAGCCGAATCCTTGTTTACCTGAATCTCCCTGAAGAGGGAACTCAGACCTTTGATTTTCTCGGAACTATCCACGATGAAGCATACAAGTTCTACCCCTCCGATAATGTTTACATTGTCGGTAACTCCACAAGTGACTATGACCTTTCATCGTCCTTCGTAAATGATAACCTGATAATCAGTATCCTTTCCGCACTGTTTGTTATCATAATCCTGCTGTTCACCTTTAATTCGGCAGGACTTCCTGTGCTGCTTATTGCGGTAATTCAGGGAAGTATCTGGATGAACTTCTCATTCCCTTATTTCGAGGATTCACCTCTGTTCTTCCTCAGCTACCTTATCGTAAACTCCATTCAGATGGGTGCAAATATCGACTACGCTATCGTAATTTCAAGCCGTTATATGGAGCTTAAGCAGCAGATGCCTATCAAGCAGGCTATAACCGAGACACTTAATCAGGCGTTCCCCACTATCATCACATCAGGTGCAATACTTGCAGCAGCAGGTGCACTTATCGGTGTGCTTTCATCAAACGGAACCATTTCGTCTATCGGTGTCTGCCTTGGACGTGGTACCCTTATTTCCATCGTTCTCGTAATGGGCGTACTTCCTCAGATACTTCTTCTGGGCGATACTATCATCGAAAAGACTTCCTTTACTATCAAGAAGCGTGAGCGCACTCAGGTCTCAAGTGGAAAGATCGCTGTTACAGGCCTTGTTCACGGCTATGTTAACGGACGCATTGATGCGATAGTCAACGGTATCATCATCGGTGATGTTGACGCACGCATTGAAAGCAAAAACGTTGACGGACTGACTGACGGTGAAGAGGATAATTCTCAGGGCGAAAGGGAGGAAATTACTGATGGATCGAATTAAAAGAATTTCAGCCGCTGTCGCCGCTCTTACAATGTGCGCAAATATCTGCTCCGCAGTTCCCGCAGTGTATGCGGAGGATTATTCGGCTTCCGCAAAGATATCTGCCGATAAGTCCGACGTGATATATATCAACTCGGCAGAGGAGTTTGCCGAGTTTGCAAAGAACTGCACCCTTGACAGCTATTCCGTTGGCAAGACCTTCGTGCTCAATGCGGATATCAGCTTTGCTGACAAGGAATTCGTTTCCGTTCCCTCATTCGGCGGTGTCTTTGACGGAAACGGCCATAAAATAAGCGGCTTTTCCATTACTGACAACGGCTCTGTTATGGGTCTGTTCAGATATGTTGAAAAAACAGGACGTGTAAAAAATCTCAATGTGTCGGGAAAGGTATCACCTTCAGGCTCTGCAAAGAAATGCGGAGGCATTGCAGGCGTTAACAAAGGAACCATTTACGGCTGCACTTTTAACGGTGTTATCACAGGCAAGGAGCAGTGCGGCGGAATAGTCGGACTTAACGATGAAAACGGAATGGTAGCTTCCTGCAAGAGCCTTGGCAGAATAGAAGCTAACCATTTTGCAGGCGGAATTGCGGGACAGAACACAGGCTTTATCATGCAGTGCGAGAACGCTTCTTCCGTAAATACCAACGCCACTGATTCGTCCCTTGACCTTGATAACCTGAAATTCGAGGACCTGTATTCCACCGAAAGTGCTGCAGATATCACAGACTGCGGTGGTATAACAGGCTATTCAACAGGCTCTATCCAGAACTGCATAAACAGGGGAATGGTAGGCTATCCCCACATCGGATATAACATCGGCGGCATATGCGGCAGGCAGAACGGCTATATCAGCCGCTGTGAAAACTATGGAACTATCAACGGCAGAAAGGATACAGGAGGAATCGTGGGTCAGGCAGAGCCGCATTTCTCACTGCTTTTCTCCGAAACAGGCATGAACAAGCTCCGTGACCGCCTTGATGAAATGAACGACATCATTGACCGGACTATTGATGATGCCAACAATTCGTCAAATCAGGTTTCGGGCGATATGGACGATACCATTGATATACTCCAGCAGGTGCGTTCCGATTCCGATGATTTCCTTGACGAGGCGGACAGGGTGATCAATTCAAATATTGATTCCATAAACGAGCTGAGCGCCCGTGTGTCTGACCTGATAGATATGTCCGAGCCCGCTTCAGACAGCTTTTCCAAGGCTTCCGATTCCATGACAGATGCCCTTGACACCCTCTGGGAAGCAGGGGATATGATGGCTGATTCGCTTGACAGCACAGATCAGGCATTTGATATAATCTTCCCAGGACTTAAAGACCTGTCAGACTCCATAAAATCACTGGGCGATGCAAACAAAAATCTCCGTGACAGCCTTTCTTCCCTTAATTCGGGTCTTGGCGATGAAGAGTCAATGAAAGATGCCATTGATTCGCTGAAAGATAATTTGGACGACTTCAAGGACACCAATGAAAATATCAAGAGAATAATTACCGATATGCTGAATGCTCTTGAAAATTACAATGATTCTACGGAGACAAAGGACGCTGTTGAGAAGATAAAGAATGCTCTGGAGAAGCTGAGCGGAGTTTCCGACAGCCTGGCAGATGATCTTGACAAGGCAGAAGATGACCTTGACGCCATCAAGACCCTTTATGATGCAGGTATCAGGGATCCCGAGGCGTATGACACATACATAAGCGATATCCTTGATATTCTTTCGGAGGGTTCAGGTTCGGAATTTTTCGACGGCCTTTCAGATCTGATAGACGGCATTTCCGATTTGGTCAATTCAGATGCGGCAAGCAACCTTAAAGACGTGCTTGAAAGATGCTCCGATGATATCCGTGATACCATTGACAACGCTCCCACCGCAACTATCATATACCCGAATGTAAATATAAGCAGCCTTTATGATGTTATCGAATATCTGAAAAAGTCTGCTGACGGCGTTGACAGTGCAGGGGAGTCGGCACAGTCGCTGATAGACCGTATCCAGGACGCATGGGATTATGTAGATGATGCGTCCGCATCGCTTATTGCAGCTGCATACAAGGCAGAGGAAGCAGTTCAGTACGGAAATGATTCCGTGACCTACATATCTGACGGAATGGACTGCGTTCACGATATTATTGACTATTTCGCAGGCAAGCCCGAGATAAGCTTTACAGGTGCTGATGATGCTTTCATCGAAAAGAGAGATACCCTTTCCGACAGCATTCAGAAGCTGCTTGACAGTCTCAGCGTGCTCAACGACAGCACCAGCGGTTCCGTAGATATCCTTTCCGAGGACTTCAGGCAGATAAACGACAAGGCTTCCGAGGTCAGCGACGCTGTTCTTGACCTTGTTGATGAGCTTAACGACAAGCCCACTGAGCTTTCGGACTACACTCAGGATATATCCGCCGAGGATAAGGGCGGCTGGGCAGAGGGCAAAATATCTGCCAGCAAGAATTATGGTCAGATAAACGGCGATGTAAGCGTCGGCGGCATTGCGGGAACCATGGGCATTGAAAATTCCATTGACCCCGAGGGTGATATCGAAAAGGTCGGAAGCCGTTCCTACGATTTTGTATATCAGTCCAGAACAGTTGTACGTGAATGCGTAAACAGCGGCGAAGTAATTTCAAAGAAGGATAACGTCGGCGGCATTGTGGGCGAGATGGACACAGGCTGCGTTATCAACAGCATTGGAATGGGCTCCGTTCAGTCCACTGACGGCGGCTATGCAGGCGGTATCGCAGGAAAATCCTCTGCAGCAATATACGGCAGCAGCGCTATGTGCCGCATCGAGGGCGGAGATTATGTGGGCGGCATCGCAGGCAGCGGACATGATATCCATAGCTGCATAAGCTTTGTTGATATACTGGACTCCGATGAAAACACAGGAGCTGTTGCAGGCGAGTGCGACGGCGAGCTTGAAAACAACGTTTACTCAGGCGGAGATGTGGGCGCAGTTGACGGCGTAAGCTACAGCGAAAAGGCATATCCCGTTACATATGAAGAAATGATCGCTATGGACGGTACACCCGAAGAATTCAGAGTGCTTACTCTTGTTTTCAAAAATGAAGATGATATTGTGGGCACTGTTGACTTCAAGTACGGCGAATCTGTAAGCGAGGATCAGCTTCCTGCCGTTCCCAAGAAGGACGGATATTTCTCCCGCTGGGAAGAGCATAATTATGAGCATATGACCTACGGCGGAGTGATAAATGCGGAATTTTTCAAAAATGTTACCACTATTTCCTCTGAAATGACCAGAGAGAACGGCTTCCCTGTAATGCTTGCTGAGGGTACATTTACCGATAAGGACATCTTGACTGCGGAAAATGTCAGCGGTGACGACTGGAACGTTTCTATCCCCGATGACGGTACAGAGAGCCACCTTATCCGTTTCCTGCCCCTTAACGGTGCAAGCGGCACAAAGGTGTTCGTTGACGGTCAGAAGGTCGATACTGAGGAGGACGGCAAATACCTTACCTTCACTGTAACTTCCTGTGATTTCACAATTACCACTGAGGAACATTCCTACAATATCCCGCTTATAGCAGGAGCTTCCGCAGGCGGCGCAGCAGTTATAATTGCAGCAGTTGCGGCTGCCGTGCATAAAAAGAAGAAAAAGGCTCTTGAAAATGTAATAAGGAAATAAAATCAAAGCAAATGCCGCCTGAGAAAATCGGGCGGCATTTGTTTTGTTTCAACAAAATTATTTGACATTTTTGCTGAAATGTGATATAATATTTTACTAATGACATATTGGATAGAAAGTCGGAAAGGAGAATGCCTGTGAACAATAAGCATACAAGCTATAAGGTAGCAGTCGGCGGAGTAGTGTCGGCGTTGTGCCTTACACTTATGTTCCTGACAGGCGTTTTTCCGCTGCTAAGCATGGCTATTCCTATCTATGCGGGAGCGCTTATGATAGTCGTGGCAAGGGAAGTCAGTACAAGCTGGGCATTTGCCGCATACTGTGCCGTGTCGCTGCTGTCACTGTTCCTCACGCCCGATAAAGAAGCTTCCACGCTGTTTATAATGTTTTTCGGGTATTATCCCATAATCCTGCCATGGCTTGACAAGATAAAATTCAAGCTGCTGCGGATATGCTGCAAGCTGGCAGTTTTCAACGGAGCCATTATCATATGGTACAAGCTCATTGCGCTTATAATGGGCGTTTACGATTTCTTCGGGGATTTTGCTTTCCTGGGCGAATATGCGGTGGCTGCCGTTATGGTGTTCATAAATCTGGTGTTTGCCCTTTACGATTATACCATAAGAATGATAGAAAGCGTTTATGTAAACTGGTTCAGACCTACGTATTTCGGCAAGAAAAAGCCAAAGCCGCAAAGCAAAAAAGATCATAGCTGAAAAAGGATCACAGCATCTGCCTGTCAAGCTCCTTTTTCAGCTTTTTTATTATCTTTTTTTCAAGCCGTGAGATGTAGGACTGGGAAATGCCTATCACGTCTGCCACCTCTTTCTGTGTCATCTCCTTTCCTGTTTTCATGCCAAAGCGCATTTCCATGATTATCCGCTCACGCTGGGGGAGAGAGGCAACAGTTTCACGGAGCACTGCTTTTTCCGCATCGTCCTCAATGCTGCTGTTGACAGTGTCCTCATCTGTTCCGAGAATATCCGATAAAAGCAGCTCGTTTCCGTCCCAGTCGATGTTCAGCGGCTCGTCAATGGAGATATCGTTCCTGTGCTGAGAGCTTTTGCGGAGAAACATAAGTATCTCGTTTTCAATACATCTGGAGGCGTATGTTGCAAGCTTGATGTTCTTTTCGGGCGAAAAGGTGTTCACAGCCTTTATAAGCCCGATGGTTCCGATGGAAACAAGGTCATCAACGCATATTCCCGTTGACTCAAACTTTTTTGCAATATATACCACAAGCCGCAGGTTATGCACGATAAGCTTTTCACGTCCTTTGGGGTCATCGGTCATCAGCATGGCAAATGCCTGTTCCTCCTGCTCTTTGGTAAGGGGAGGGGGCAGTGTTTCAGGGCCGTTTATGTAAAAAACACCGTCAGACAGTCCGAACAGCCGGCTTGCCCATTGCCTGAGTTTCAGTATTATCTGTTCCGAGTTAAACATTTTCATCAAGCCTTTCTTATATTAAAATTTTGGGGTGAAACACTGCGTAAGCATTATTGGAAGGAGATGCGCCAAGATATGCGTCTGCCTTTGAAAAGCAGCCTGTTTCATCATTTTTTATACATATCTCTTTTGGAAGTATCACAGGGATAAGTCCCGTGCCGGATGCGGTTGACCAGGGGATAAGCCGCCAACGGGTCATTACGGCAATATTTCCCGAGGCTGATATGTCCGTGCCGTCACACTGGGGTATATCTCCGTACAGCTTTGCCAGCTCGCAGGCGGGGCAGACTATCACAGGCTTTCCCGTAAAGCTGTCTTTCAGCAGATTGCCCGTGTCTGATATGGCTTTGAAGCTTACCGTTTTATCGCAGTCGGAAACTATCACGGTATATACCGCTCCCTCCTCCGAGGTGTCCGCAAAGTGCTTATACACCGCAATGCAGGCGTAGGCGGCTATTGAGGTTATCACAAGTGCGGGAAGCGAAAAGTCCGCATATAATATGCCGTTTCTGCTAACAAGCAGCTTTCCGCCCGAGATGTATGCAAGTCCCGTTCCCAGTCCGCCGTATATGAATGCGGTGAGATAGAAGATAAAAAGCCGTTTCAGATATATGCGCCTGTTTTCATATCCGAATGCCGTAAAAACTATCACTGCCGAGGATATAAGCTTTGTAAGCATCATCAGCCACACAGGCAGGCGGGGGAGAAATATCACCAGCGAAAACAGGCTGCCGAGCATTGCTGCGATAATGCCCCGTGAAGTTTTCATGGGACTGTGGGTTATTGTCTTTGCCGATTGTATCAGCAGAAAATCAACATAAATATTGACGATGATAAGCACGTCAGCATAAATAAACATTCCCAATCACCTCACATATGCTATTATACAGCAGCTGTTACAAGGTTTGTGTCGAAAATGAACCGCAGTATATTCGGACAATGGCAGGAAAATTTGTGTAAAAAAAGGTTGGGGCAGTCACATTTGGGCAATATTCGGAATAATATATGTATTATAAAATAAAAATATAGGAGGCTTTTTATGTACGACGAATATAAATACCCCGGGAAATGCCACGATATCAAGTCGGCAGTGCCTGTTGAGGTGCAGCGCATATTTGATTCCTGCTCTGAGCGTGACTGTATCAACGACCTTATGGTAACACTGGACGAGGGCTTTGTTCTCAGCGAGAAGACCACCGTGGTCAAGACACGGTGCGCAGAGGTCTCCAATGTTTGCGTTACCATTGACAGTATCCCGTTCAAAAACGGCTATTATGCGGTGGATATCACTTACACCTTCCGCTTGACTATGGACGCATATGAGTGTTCCTGCACCGATGAATCAGTTCCTCTCTGCGGAACGGCGGTGTGGAACAAGCGTGTTATTCTTTACGGCAGCAAGGCAAATATCAAGACCTTCAGCAGCACGGAAGAAAGTATTGGCGAGACCGACAGCTGCTGCCGCACAATAAATCTTCCCAAGGTAACCGTAAGCGTTGTAGAGCCTATAGCTCTTGAAACAAAGATAGACTGCATAAACACGGGCACCTGCGGAGATATTGCTGTGATCCGAGGCATAACGGTAACGCTGGGGCTGTTCAGTGTGATACGGCTCACAAGACCTGTATGCCTGCTTGTCCCTACATATGACTACTGCATTCCCGATAAGGAGTGCGCATCGCCTGCCGAGTCGCCCTGTGAGGTGTTCGGACGGCTGGATTTTCCCACGGAAGAGTTTTTCCCCTCGTCATGCCCTATGCCAGCGGCAGATAATCCTCCGGTAGGTCAGTATGACACAGATGCCGACTATCCGCCCGACAGTAATAATTTGGATATCTGAGATATTATTTAAAAGCCGTCTGATCTGTTATGAAGGTCAGGCGGCTTTTTCCTGCAAAAAAAGTTTGAAAAATGTAATTTTTTTCAGATGTTTTGAAAAGATACTTGATTTTTGGGGATTTATCTTGTATAATGTAAATGTATGCAGTGCGGTTATCCCGCTGCTGCGATAAACTGAAAGGAGTTTGTAACTAATATGATTTATTCTCATGAGGTTGAAACAATGTGCCCCGTTGCACAGGGCGTTGCACACGGTGCGGCTCCAATCCCCGAGGAAGCAAAATGGGTAAAGGCTAAGGAGATCAAGGACATTTCCGGCTTTACACACGGTGTGGGCTGGTGTGCACCTCAGCAGGGTACATGTAAGCTTACCCTTAACGTTAAGGAAGGTGTTATCCAGGAGGCTCTCGTTGAGACCATCGGATGTTCAGGTATGACTCACTCCGCTGCTATGGCTGCTGAGATCCTTCCCGGCAGAACCATTCTTGAAGCTCTCAACACTGATCTTGTCTGTGATGCTATCAACACCGCTATGAGAGAGCTTTTCCTCCAGATCGTTTACGGTCGTTCCCAGTCCGCATTCTCCGAGGACGGTCTCGTAGTAGGCGCAGGCCTTGAGGATCTCGGTAAGGGCCTTCGTTCTCAGGTTGGTACAATGTACGGTACTCTCGCAAAGGGTCCCCGTTACCTCGAGATGACTGACGGCTATGTAACAGGCATCGCTCTTAACGCTGACGATGAGATCATCGGTTACCAGTTCGTAAACTTCGGTAAGATGATGGACTTCATCAAGGGCGGCGACGATGCAAACACTGCTTTTGAAAAGGCTAAGGGACAGTACGGCCGTGTTGCTGATGCTGTAAGAATCATCGACCCCAGAAAGCAGTAATAGTCGAAGAAAAAAATAAGGAGGATAAACTACAATGGCTTTATTTGAATCTTATGAAAGAAGAGAAAAGCAGATTCTTGAGGTTCTTAACAAGTACGGAATCAGCTCTATCGAAGAGTGCGCAGATATCTGCAAGGCTAAGGGATTTGACCCCTACAAGATCACAGAAGGCATTCAGCCTATCTGCTTTGAGAATGCAAAGTGGGCTTACACTGTAGGCTGCGCTATCGCAATCAAGAAGGGATGTACAAGAGCTGCCGATGCTGCTGCAGCTATCGGTGAGGGACTTCAGTCCTTCTGCATCCCCGGTTCTGTTGCTGACCAGAGAAAGGTTGGTCTCGGCCACGGTAACCTCGGCAAGATGCTTCTTGAGGAAGAAACCAAGTGCTTCGCATTCCTGGCAGGTCACGAGTCTTTCGCAGCTGCTGAGGGTGCTATCGGTATTGCTGAGAAGGCTAACAAGGTTCGTAAGGAACCCCTTCGTGTTATCCTTAACGGTCTCGGCAAGGACGCTGCTCAGATTATCGCTCGCATCAATGGCTTTACATATGTTGAGACTGAGATGGACTACTACACAGGCGAAGTTAAGGAAGTATTCCGCAAGGCTTACTCCGACGGACTCCGTGCAAAGGTTAACTGCTACGGCGCTAACGACGTAACAGAAGGCGTTGCAATCATGTGGAAGGAAGGCGTTGACGTTTCCATCACCGGTAACTCCACCAACCCCACACGTTTCCAGCACCCCGTTGCAGGTACATATAAGAAGGAGTGCATCGAAAAGGGCAAGAAGTACTTCTCTGTTGCTTCCGGCGGAGGAACAGGCCGTACACTTCACCCCGATAACATGGCTGCAGGTCCTGCTTCCTACGGTATGACTGATACCATGGGCAGAATGCACTCTGATGCTCAGTTCGCAGGTTCTTCTTCCGTTCCTGCTCACGTTGAGATGATGGGTCTTATCGGCATGGGCAACAACCCGATGGTTGGTGCTACTGTCGCTTGCGCTGTTGCTGTTGAGGAAGCTATGAAGGGCTAATCTACGTGGTTTGCTCGATTTGCTGATTTAGGCTGGCGTACTCAATAATAAAAAATATCCCCTTCCGTACTCTAAACGTACTCCGATTTTGATTTGGAGTACGCATTGAGTACGGAGGGGATTTTGTTTTGTATCGAAAAGTGTTATTTATCACGATATAATCAATTCGATTTTAGATTGAATTTTTTTACAAAGAAATATCCCTCGGACCAAAAAACAGAAAAGTCCGAGGGATATTCTTTATAAGGAGTTCTAAGGAATTAAATTGATTATAGTTGTTTAAAAAGTAGATTTTAGGTTAAGTAGTTTAAAATGGCTTGATATTTTTTATTGTGCTGAAATTGGTGCATTCTTTCCTTTGTTGTGCCGATAACCGACTGGGTGAAGCTGTGGTCGCCCATATTTTTGAGAATCGGACAAACCGTATCCAGTACAAAATCGGCAGGAAAAACATCATAAAGATTTTGAGCTGTGATTTTGACGCCGTGGGTGCGTTCCAAATCATTGAATTGGCTTTTCCCGATGCGGTTTATCAATTGTCGGTTTTCCTCTGCGATTTTATCCCGTGCCGTAACACAGTATCGTCTGCTGTTCTGCATATTGCTATCCTCCTTTAACTGAATTATCATTTACTGACAATTGAATTATATCACAAAAAATAAAATAAACAAAAAAACAGTCCGAATCTATTGACAAGCAGGGGAACACGGTATATACTGAGAAAAAATAATCAAATCGGAGGAATGTTTTAACTGAACTACAAGCACATTATTTCAGCATTGGAAAAGAATCTTACGGCTTTGGAATGTCTGACAGGATTGGACGGCTTTGAGGAATCGCTAATGGAAAACATACATATCTGCTTATATTGGGAGGCGGTGTGTGATAAAGCTTTGGCTTATGCTTTTTATCTGTCCGAAAACAGCAATGATGTCGTTAAACTAAAAGAAATATCCCAAAGTCTGGCAGATGTCCGAAAAAAGCTTATGAACTCCTTTGGAAACAAAAGAATTTATATTCCTTTTGAAAGATGTTGAATCGGAGGTGTTTGTATTATGAGAAAACCAAGCATCAATCCGTTTTCCGTACAAAATGTAGTGTACCACTTGCTGTTGGGAAACAGTTCTATGACCACGCTCAAACTGAATGTTATGCTCCATATCATAAATCTGCAATTCAAGAGTGCGTTCGGCGACCTGCTATGGAATGTCAGCGAGTTTTATGAGGCTAACGGAATACAGAGGTCAATATGGGTAGACTTGCGATTCGGATTTATGCCCGAAACCGAGCTTTTCGGTGTAGAAATGTTTAATGCGCAATCAGATTCAAGGCACTGTAAACTGCCAAACAGCTTGAATGGCATCGTGCAAATGGTTCGTGCGATTTATAAAAACCTTAACAATAATGAATTGATGAGTGCCTGTATATTTTCGTCAATACCTTTGCGTGTTCCTGCCGAAAACTTCAACGGTGAAGCGCTTGTTTCTGAGTTTAAGCGGTATGACGAGAAAATATTCTTTGTTGCATACAATGTAGATACTATGGAAAAGATTATAAAAGGATAAACGCTGTTGAGGCCGCTCCCCCAAGCTTCGCATAATCCGTGAGAATGGCTTCGCTGATTGCTTTATAAAGAAAAAATATGTGTTTTTCTTTGAGCGTAAAAAGCTCTCGGAAAAGCACATATTTTTCTTTTTGCCTACATAGCTTCGCATAACTATGCAAACTCACAGGCTTCGCAAATGATAATGTATTACAGTATATTTCTACGCTTTGCGAGTAATAATGCACATTAAAGCGTTTACACACATTATTACTCACTAATATTGATTATATCAAAATAATTTTGTATAACAAAATAAAAATGCTCATTTGCATATCTTGAATGAATCTTTCAGGCATATCAAGCTCTTGAAAAACTTTTGCACCATAATTCATTTATGAGTTTTGAAAACAAGGGTCAATCTTCTAATTGAAGAATTCTTTCAGATTAAATCAAGTCCCTGGAATCTTTGTCTATGTTATGCTCGGAATCTTTTTCCCTGTAAAAATTAATTGCCTTGGATTTCGTTTCAATTGGAAGAAATCCTGCATTGAAAATGGAAAACATATCTTATGGGGGCTGCACCTTTTATAGTTTTGCTTTTTTTCTTGCAGGATATGTGTTGATGGATAAGAAACTTCTTTGCAATTAACCTTTAAGGATTTTTTATTGGGAAATTTTTTGTTTCCTTTTATAATAATATAGGGGCAAATCGGCTGAAACTGGCCAGAAATGACGTAAATAGGTCGTTTGAAGCTTGTTTTTCCTATGACAAAACAGGCACCTGTGCTTTTTATGGAAAGAAAGCCGTTTATGCCGTGTTTGCGTCATAATCTGATATTTATGCTGTGATAAGCCTGAGCCTGATTTGTCATTTATACTGACATTTCAGGCATTGCACGGCTTGTAAAAAATATTTTTATTTTTTCCGAGTTGACCCTTGAATCCGAAAATATTTTTTTGTATAATTTGGCTGCAAATAAATTTTACAAGGAGATATCAAATGACCCAATCAATACAAAAATACACACAATGTTTCGCTGCACACTCAACGCTTAAGAAATCATATTTCAGCTTGCGGGATTTGATGAACACATCAATTATTGTCGCTATCGTCTTGTCGTCAATCGCCTCGGACTGCGATGATGTTATGGACGGTTATCAGATGAATGTTTTCACGCTGGACAAAGACAGAAAAGAAATTTTGTGCAGGGAATTGAACCTGACAGCAAATTCGCTTAAAAAGAATCTCATTGAACTGGAGAAACACAGGGTTATTGAAAAGCTTGAAAATGATAAGTACAGAATGAATCCTTTTATTTTTGCGAGAGGTACTGAATCCACGATAAAAAGATGCAGAATTTATTGCACAGAAAATTGTCAATGTCCGTTTGAATCGCTTGCAGAAAGCCAAAAGAAATTTTCGTTCCTTTTTAATAATATTGAGAATTTAAAGAAATTTGCCTGCTTTACTGGTGCATACGGCTCAAAGAGAATAAGCAAAACGGAGCTATCTGTATTTCTGATGCTTACAGCAGAAGCGCAGTCCTGCAAATGCTATCACTCTCCCGAATATTGCAATATTGTTGAGATTAAATCATCGAATTATAAAAGTCTGGCCAGAACGCTCGGCATTGATGAGCGTTCTGTACGCAGAGCAATTACATCTCTTGTCGATATGCACCTTCTTTATAAGATACCGAATATAAACTATACTTATATGATAAACCCGTTTGTTGCGGCTAAGGGAAACATAAAGCTTATCAGAAACCTGCAATATGAAATGCTTAACGGCAAGCATAATGATTTATTCAATGGTTGTGCTCAGGGTGATATTGAGTATTATCGTAGGCTATCATTAGGAAAAAGCACAAAGTAAAATTATCCCTCAGAAGCTAAAATGCCTCTGAGGGATAATTTTGTTTGTCAGTTTATCTTTTGATATGACTCGAACCGTTTTATTCTTCGGTAAAGTGAATTTGTAGTCAAGCCGACAAGCTCGGCGAATCGTCTGGCGGTTATTTCATCCGTTTTCCACTTCTTATAGCTTCGTTCAAAGATTTCCTCGTCGATATGTTTGAATTGCTTTCCTGCATATTTTCCCTGTGCCTTGGCAATTGCGATGCCCTCACGCTGACGCTGTAGAATTTGCTCACGTTCCAGTTCCGACAGGGCGGCGAAGATGGACAAAACAAATCTTCCCTGCGGAGTGGTAGTGTCGATGTTCTCCTTGACAACAACGAGCTGGACCTTCTTTTCATTGAGAGTATCTACGATAGAGAGCAAATCTCTGATGCTTCGGGATAATCTTGATATGCTTTCCACATACAGAATATCGTCCTCACGAAGATAGTCCAACATTTTTCTCAATTCTGGCCTGTCCGTATTCTTGCCGCTGGCTTTTTCCATAAAGACCTTATCAAGTCTATAGCCGTGGAGCAGTTCTTCCTGCCGTGCCGTTTCCTGTTCAATGGTTGAAACTCTGATATAACCTATTTTACTCATAGAAACATCTCCTTTACTGTAATATAACTGAACATTCGTTCATTTGTATTATAGCAAAAACGAAAACGTATCGTAAGGGTTACTTTTTCATACGATACATAACGTAAGAGGAATAGTAATTCATACGTTATATATTTATAATAGTATATAAGGGCATACCTTAATGAGACGTTTATGACTAAAGCTTCAAAAGTGCTTTTGGTAATATTCAACAGTTATCGGTGCTAAAAATTGTTGAAAAAACAAAATTAAAATCCTTGTATGAAATCTATTGACTTTTAGTATGTCCTATGATATCCTATAATTGTAGAAAGAAAACAGTTCCGACTACAAAAAACATTTAATATCATTTTGATAGTGTTTAAATCAATCATACAAATACATACGAGTGCCGGTAAATCTGTTTATGCTGGGAACAACGCTCAAGACTTTGGAAGGAATAAAGCCTATGTAATATTAATTACGAATGACGATTACGAGTTAATATAAAATGTATATGAAGATTTAAACCCTCTTGCAGCTTGTGTAAGTCAGGGTTATTTTTATACCCATAAAGCAGATACACGAGTTGCTTTATGGGTTTTATTTATCAAAATGGATGGAGGTATTCACAAAATAAAATTTGAAGGGAGCATTTAATATGAATTCAACAACTAATTACGATTCAATGTTATATACAGTTAACGAGGTGGCAAAGATTATGCACACAAACAAGCAATATGTGTATAATCTTATCAGTTCCAACCAGTTGCCCGCAATAAAGCTTGGTTCTTTAAAAGTACGCCACGAAACTCTTTGTAATTTCTTTAAAGCCAATGAGGGCAAGGACCTCACTGACCCGTTTAATATAAAGCCTATTTCTTATGTGAGAGGTGAATGCTAATGAAACTCTATACCATAGAAGAAACGGCTAAAATGCTGAATACGACCAAAGCGGATGTTTATAGACTCATCAGAAATAAAGAGCTTTCGGCGATAAAGTTTGGTGAATGTAAGGTTAAAGGCGAATCACTGGACAGCTTTTTTGCCGCTAACAACAGCACAACTATCAATTGCTTCTCTGTAATTGGAGGTGAGTGCTGATGAAACGTGGGGATGGCGTAAATCTTCGAGATGGCAAATGGCAGTATCGGTTTGAAGGTCCCAAAATAGATGGAAAGCGTAAACAGATAGTCAAAGGCGGTTTTAACACACGGGAAGAAGCTTTTGCGGCGAAATTGAAAGCTATGGCTGAATTTGAAGCCACAGGTGAAGTTTTCAAGCCGTCGGAAATAAGCGTTTCTGACTTTATGGACAAGTGGTACAATGATGAGTGTGTGAATAAGAAGAAAAAGACAACTCTTAATAATTATGAAAAGATAATTCGTTTGGATATAAAGCCAGAAATCGGAAAATATAAGCTTCGCACTATATCGCATTCCACGCTTCAAAAACTTATTGATAAACTGGCCAGCGAAGGCCGCAGCAGAAACACTATATCCGTTATCAGCGGAGTACTTACCAGCAGCTTTAATTATGCGGTCGAACCGCTTCATTATATACAGAAAAATCCGATGGAACACGTAAAGCTTCCTTCTAAGAGAGCCGAAGGTAATATTGCTCTCAATACAAAAAGCCGTGTTTATATCGATGAAAAACGAATGAATGAGATTTTAACGAGATTCCCAAAAGGTTCATCGGCATATATTCCTTTGCTTCTGGGATACAGATGCGGACTCAGGCTTGGTGAAGCGTATGCACTTACCTGGGATGACATAGATTTCGAGAATAAAACATTGTCCGTGAATAAGCAGGTTCAGTGGCAGAGTAATGGGAACAAGAGCGGATATTGGTATTTTTCCGCACCAAAATATGATTCCAATCGTATAATTCAGATAGATGATGCATTTCTGAAAATCCTAAAAAACGAAAAGGATACCCAGGAACGTAAAGCCAAAGCGTATCTTGATACCGAATATACATTTTATTATGAGGAAAAAGGTACGAGAATCATCTGCACTAACGACAAAGGCAAGAAAATCAATTTTGTGTGCAAAAGAGAGGACGGTACATATATTCAACCCAGAACTATGCAGCACACTTCTTCTGTAATCCATAACCAGCTTGGATTTCCTGAATTTGATTTTCATTCTTTGAGGCATACTCACTGTACAATGCTGCTTGACAATGGTGCTGACCCAAAGTATGTGCAGACAAGACTTGGACACAAGAGCGTACAAATTACGCTTGATATCTACCAGCACTTGACGCAAAAGACAAAAAAGACCTGTGACAGCATACTTAACAATATCTATAACAGCGATAATCAGAATACAGTCAATTAAATAAGTAAATACTCACGTTTTTACGTGTTATTTAAATATATAGAAGCCCAAAGCTTCGCAATCAAAATTTAATAGCACCCATACTAAGTAGTAAAATCGGGGTCAGAGCGGAAATTCACAACTTCCGCTTGAAAAAAGAACAGTGCTGAAAACACTCGGAACCCAGCCCCCTCCAAACTTTCTGGCAGTGGAGAATGCTGAACACATTAAAGCTTGTCAGGTGAAATCACAAATATCATTCCGATTTGTGGTGAGGTGCATAAGGTGGTGAATGTGCAGAAAAGTATAAATTTATAGTGTTCTTCCGTGTTTTCGGGTAGGGCTTGGTTCAATATACTCTTTTTGCGCTTTTACCATCTAATGTGAGGATGGCAGGCGCTTTTTTTATGCCTAAAGGGAAACGCTTGGTGTGTGAATATACAAAATTGTTTGTTAGTTTTGCACAATAAGCAACTCGGGTATTTGTCACTGTTTAACCCTTGAAACGTTATATCCAGTTGTTATAATTTAGGCACACAAATAAAATCCACCTTCAGGTATATGTAATGACCTGAATTATTTGTAAAAGTTTATAATTCATTATTATTTAAGAAAGAATCGGGAGGAACATATGAATAAAGAATTTTATTTTTATAATAGTCAAATCAGTCAGTATGGCGTTGAAAATGGATATGTGGATTTGGAAGCTTTTGCCTCGAATTTTCCGCATATACCACTTTGCGATAAGATGTTTAATAATGTTGAGTATGAACTCATTAACGGAAGTAATGTTTTTTACTGTGATTCTGCAGGAAAAGAATATACCTTTGAAGAAAGAGAAGATAAAGTATCTGATATAAGTTCTGAAATTGATGAGCTTATCGACCAAAAGGGTATGTATGAGGATATGCTTGAAAACGAAACCTCAGAAATAAGTGATGAAGAGCTTGAAAATCTTATTAGTGAATTGGATGATAAAATTGCTGATTTAAATAATGATATATCTTCACTCGAATACGAGGTGGAAAATCCCCCTCTTTCGTTTTATCATATTGACAAAAAGGGTGTAGACCTTCTTTCGCACTATACAAACGAGCAGATATATTATATACCTGAGTATGATATGTACATTTGGGGCATTACGCATATAGGCACAAGCTGGACTTGTGTTCTAACTAACATAAAGATTGACCCCACCTGGACTAAAGCAGCTTAAACAGCATAGTATTGCCTGAGCGATACTATAGATGTTGCTCAGGCAAAATAAATCGCTAATGTGTTATTTTTATAAAACCAAATTATATTAGGAGGTACAATTATTATGAATTCTTTCAGTACATTTGAATTGGGAAGAGTGGTTTTGACCTATGGCATCTCAGAAGCATTATACGAAAATCCGCTGTTCGAGGAAGAGATTATGGGAGCTTTCATCAGATATTGCGTAAGAGATTGGTCAGATATGGAGCATCAGGAAGATAAAGATATGAATGATGAGGCTTTAGCGACTGGAGAAGGAAAAATCCTAGCGTCATACCAAACCTCACAAGGGAAAATTTATATTATTACAGAATGGGACAGAAGCTACACAACGATTATGTTTGCCGAAGAATATTGATTTAACGTGATATGGTGTAATTACCGTAAAAGTGTTTGTGCTTTCCAAGCTTATAGCAGAGTGCAGGAAAGCACTTTTTTAATGTTTTGATGTTCGGGGTGAATATGGATAATAATATCAGCCGATAATTAAGTCAATAAAAATAATTGATTATAATATTTTTCTTGACTTAAAAGTATAAAGGTGATATACTGGTTATAATAAAAAGCCGAAAGGAGTACAGCCTATATGATTAGAAAGGTAACTGGCCAGCTTATCAGCTGGAAGAACAGCGCTACCCGAAAGCCTATTATCCTGAATGGGGCACGACAGGTCGGAAAGACATATATTCTTCGTGAATTCGGTAAAGCAAACTATAAAAACGTGGTATATATAAACCTTGAAAGTAATGAAACAGCGGCATCAATGTTTGATGGTGACATTGACCCAAAGCGGCTCATCAAATGCCTTGAAGCAGAGGCAGGAGAGCGTATTCTTCCCAATGACACTCTTGTTATTCTTGATGAAATACAGTCCTGTGAACGTGCTGCCACTTCCCTAAAGTATTTTTGTGAGGAAGCTCCCGAATATCATATTGCAGCGGCAGGAAGCCTGCTTGGCGTAGCTATAAACCGAAACAAGACATCATTCCCAGTTGGAAAGGTGAATATTATTCAGCTTTTTCCTCTCGATTTTGAGGAGTTTATGTGGGCAACGGGCAATGATATGCTTTGTGATGAAATAAAACGCTGCTATAACAGCATAGAACCTATGAACGAGGCTCTTCATAAAAAGGCAGTTTCGCTGTATTATGATTATCTTATTGTTGGAGGAATGCCAGAGGCTGTCAAGTCATTCGTGGAAACAAATTCATATATAGATGCCAGCCTTGTTCAGACAAGTATTATAGACAACTATACTGCTGATATGGCCAAATATGCAAGCAACACTGAAACTGTGAAAATCAGAGCTTGCTATAACTCCATTCCCGCACAGCTTGCCAAGGACAATAAGAAATTTCAGTATAAAGTCGTCCAGAAAGGCGGCTCGGCATCTATATTCGGAGCATCTCTTGACTGGCTCAAACAGGCAGGTGTCATACTTGAATGTCAGCGAATCGACCAGGGAATGCACCCTCTGGCCGTTTATGCGGACCAGACCGCTTTCAAAGTGTATATGTCCGATGTCGGTCTGCTTGTAAACAAGTCTAAGATGTCGGTCAATACTATTCTTTCGGGCGAAACGAATATTTTTATGGGAGCGGTTACGGAAAATTACGTCGCTCAGCAGTTCGCAGCCAAAGGTTATCCGCTATACTACTGGTCAACAGCCAATTCGCAGGCTGAACTGGATTTTGTTCTTCAGAAAGAGGACGAGATATACGCTGTTGAGGTCAAAAAGGGCGAACACGTTCGGTCAAGAAGTCTCAGTGTGTTCTCACAGAAGTTTTCTCCGAATGTGGCTATTCGGCTTTCACAGAAGAATTTCGGAAAGACAGAAGATGTTATTTCCATACCGCTCTATGCTGCGTTTTTGATATGACTTTATTGTTGGTCTGGTATATACAAAACAGTCCGCATTCTTTATGGGATGCGGACTGTTTTTGTGGTTTGCTGACCAGATAGTCAAACATTTTCAATAAAGCTATTGAAATCATCAACTGCGGTGAACACAGCCCCTCTGTTGATTGCCTCAAAATGCTTTTGACCGCATTTGATTTTTTGAGATTCGGTGGGGCGAAGTGACTGTTCGTTAATATTGGCTTTGGTTTCAATGACAAAGTATAGTTTTTTCATTCCGTCTTTTTCAATAAGCACTGCCCAGTCAGGGTTATATGAACCCAAAGGAGTAGAAACCTTAAACCAATCAGGAAGTTTGGCATATAATTTAATATCTTCGTTTGCTTCAAACTTCTGCGCAAAAGCGGCTTCGTTATCACTGTCATATACCACATAGTCATAAACGGACTTCTTGGCTTCAATCATATTGTGTTCCAGATATCCTGCAAGCTCTTCTGTATCAAACAACTCTTGAGCATAATACTCATCATCACCAAGTCTTGTGTATTTTATTCCATCGACGAGCATTGACTTCATATTTGCAGAGATAATCTTGTTTGCATCTTCCATATACTTCTGAGGATTCTTCTTAAACATATCAAGTGTTCCGCTGCATTTTAGTATCGAAACAATCGTCCTGCGAGTAAGACTGGTATTCGTTTGAAGGTATGTTACAACATCTGGAAGCATTTGAGTTTCTTCACCTGAATAGACAGTGGTATGAACCTTTTCTGTTGTTTCAAGCCCTCCTGCTGTATGCTTAAGCTCAGCTTTGGAGTAAATCAGTTTGGCGGAAGCAGTATTAAGGTTAGCCCTCATTTCATCGCTGCATTTCTGTATAAGCTTATTCGAGTCGAATGAAACGGAATAAGCGGTTTTGTATTTTATCTTATCCCACAGCTCTTTAAAATCGGGACTTAAATATATCTGTTTGTTAAGCGTTACTGTTTTCTTTTCTGAAGCAGGCTTAATATTGAGATTTCCGCTGATTTTCTTGCAGATGGCTGTAATTGCAGACAAGTTATCCTTTACTTCATCGGGAATAATGAGTGCGTTGTCTTTAAGGACTCTTTTCAGCTTATCCTGGACTTTTCCTTTGTCGTCGATATAACCGTTATCCTCAAATGATTTATATATAGCTGCTGATTTTTCTGCACCGAGGTAGCTTATGTTCCCATTTGAATCGGTCACGCTGATATTGGCGAAGGTATGTTTTTCAATATATCCAAAACGGATACCTTCATCATCTTCATATTCGTGCTGAAGACTTTTGGCATAATCTTCATAGCTTTCATTTGCCATTACAGTAAGTGTATTTATTGCCGAACCGTGCAGACGTTCACCCATTTGATTAACGCATAAACGCAGACCACGACCTATTTCCTGACGTTTCTTTATTTCACTGTTTGTTTCGTTAAGTGTACAAATCTGAAAAACATTAGGATTATCCCAGCCTTCACGAAGTGCAGAGTGTGAAAAGATGAACCGAAGCTTTGTATCAAAAGATAAAAGTTTTTCCTTATCTTTCATAATAAGGTTATAAACATCATCATCAGACGTTGTTGTTCCGTTGGTATCCTTGAAAACCCCCTTTTTATCCACAGAAAAATATCCATTATGTACAACGGTTTCATCGTCACTGATAAGCTTTGCATCAATAAGCTTTTTATATTTTGGACGTTGGATAAGCTCTTTATAATGCTTTTCAAAAAGCTGAGCATATTTGCCTTTATGAGCATTTCCGTCTTCATCATAATAACGATAGTTTGCAACTCTGTCGATAAAGAACAGACTGAGAACTTTTATGCCTTTGCTGCTTAAAATAAGCTCTTTGTTCAGATGTTCCTCAATGGTTTTGCGTATCTGCTGCTCCTTGATTGCTGTATCGTCTATATCGCCCACGGCACGACCTATGCGCAGTATCTCAGGTTTCATAGTGAAGCTCACATATTCTTCGCCCTTTTCACAGTATATCTCATCAACGATGTATCCTTCATAAATGGAACGATTACCTGAAAGCTTTTCAGAGAGGTCACTTCCCTGTTTTACAGTCACGACCTTACGCTTTACCTCGCCTTTTACGAGGGCATCAATCTCAATTTTTGCAGTGATAGGAGATTTTTTGTTATCAACAGATTTAAGCAGCATATATGCACGATTATGATAACCGCTTGCCGCAAAGCTTGCTACTTCAATCTGCTTAACAAGATTCATTTCAAATGCATCAATTGCATCAAGCTTATAAACGCAGTTGTGTTTTTCCACGTGTGTCGCTGAATATCTTAATGTACATAAAGGATTAAGAGAAGCAATTGCTTCTTTTGATTTTGGCGTTGTATCAACAGACTGCGGTTCATCAATAATAACGAACGGATTTGTTTCTGCAATAAGGTCTATCGGACGCATACCATTCATTTTATCATTTGAACGATGAATCAGGTTAGCTTTGTTCTCTTTTTCAGGGTCCGTAAAGCTTTTGCGGAATGCATCTATGTTAATAACCATTATCTGAATATTATCGGCTACAGCAAAATCACGTACCTGACTCAGCTTTCCGCTGTCATAAACAAAATAGTCGTATGGTGTATTATCAAACAGCATATCAAAATGTTCTTTTGTTATGTCCAAAGATTTTTTTACACCCTCTTTGATTGCAATGCTGGGAACAACGATAATAAATTTAGTAAATCCGTATGCCTTGTTCAGCTCAAATATTGTACGCAGATACACATAAGTTTTACCTGTACCCGTTTCCATTTCAATGTCAAAGTCATATTTACCGTGTTCAAGAGCGGTCGATTGTTTAAGACCATTGCGGAGCTGAACTTCATTCAAATTATCAAGGATATCTTCTTCATCAAGTTCAAGCTTATTGCCGATACCGGTAGTAGAAAAGAATGTTCCCTGTCCTTCCATTGTATTATAAAGTGACACAGTAAAATTCGACTGTTTCGGTGTCTGGCCTCTGAAAAGGTCAACAACAGAGGATACTGCCTGCTCCTGATATTCAAGGTTGGCATCAAATTGAAGTTTCATATCATTGCTCCTTTACTGTATATTTCATTAAAGGTTTAAATGTATTTTTATCAAAATAGATTTTGTTTATCAAACTTCTTGTGAGTACTATTTCCATTATAATTAATTCATATAACTCATCATCTGAGATATTAATGCCATTCATATGAGTCATATCATTTCTTAATTTAACAATTTGCTCTATTTTTGAGTAGGTATACTCTATATCATAATATGATAGATTGTCAAGTCAAGTGCAACAAAATCAGAGAAAAAATTTTTTGAGCACCTCAAAGGGAGTAAGGAAATTGAGACGTTTTCTCGGACGAT